>CANGPL010000023.1 GCA_947455725.1 Hyphomicrobiales bacterium
CTATGGCGGCGCTGATCATCCGCATGTCGCCCAGTCGCCAGCCGTCCTCGATGTCGGCGCGATGAACCGCAAGAATGTGAGGAGCGCCTAATCATGGCCGAAACGCTTCAATCTTTAGCCGATCTCAAGGGATCGCCATCGGCCGCGCCAGAGGCGCCTCGCCATGTCCAGAAGCTCGACAAGCTGGGCCGCGCCTATGCTACGGGTAAGCGTAAAGACGCGGTCGCCCGTGTCTGGATCAAGCCAGGCAAGGGAACGATCACGGTCAATGGCCGCGCGCTCGAAGTTTACTTTGCTCGCCCTGTGCTTCGTATGATCCTGCAGCAACCATTCGGCATCGCTTCGCGTGCTGGCCAATATGATGTTGTGGTCTCGGTTGCGGGTGGCGGTCTTTCGGGACAGGCCGGCGCAGTGCGTCATGGCCTTTCAAAGGCTCTGACCTATTTCGAACCAGAACTCCGCGGCGTGTTGAAAAAGGCAGGCTTCCTGACCCGCGACAGCCGTACGGTCGAGCGTAAGAAATACGGCCGCAAGAAGGCTCGTCGTAGCTTCCAGTTCTCGAAGCGCTAAGCTTTTCGAACATGTGCCGGGTTTCAAGGCTCGGCACCCATCAGATCCATCAAAGCCACGCTTCGCGTGGCTTTTTTGTTGCCGGCGTTACGTAATAAGAGCGCGTCGTTTTCTAATGTAATTTGTGGAGATTTTTTGCTTTGGCATAAGCCTTCGCAAAGGCTTCAAGCGTTAGCCCGTCCTCTTTTTTAGGCTTTGCCGACGATGGTAATTTGCCTTGGCTTTGTTCACGGGCCGATTTTAGCGCGCTTAAAAGGTCCGGCGTTGGTCGCTTTGCCATGGGGGCACCCTCTCAGACGTTAGGCGATAATCTTACCACATGCGGCTGAAGTAACAAAAAATAGTTCATTGGTACCCATTTGATCAATAAGGGGCCGAACTCGGGCCTATCGCGTCCGCACAACATCTTTCGAAAAGATATAAATGGCCAATGTGATGACCAGCGCCATGCCAAACGCAAAGTGAAGCGTTGCATATCCATCGGCAACGGGCAGGTCCTTCATCTGGTTCATGACAGCACCCGAAATGGGTTGAACAATTCCGGCCCCACCGATGAAAAGAATATTCATCAGCGTTAAACCACGGCCGAGCAAATGGTCTGGCACAAAGGACCGGCCATGAGCCATCAACACGCCATAAGTCAGCCCGCTGGCTCCCAACAACGAAAGCGTGAGGATCGCCGACGAGGTACTAGGGCTCCCTAATCCGAGATAGAGAAAACAAACAGCGGTGATGGCCGTGCCGGTGGCAACGATCCATTTATTCGTGCCGAGCCAGTGGTCGAGAGGACCATAGACCATCGCCCCCACGGACATTGCTGCCGCCATAATCAGAAGACCATTGCCGCGCTCGACAGGCCCAAGCCCATGCACACTCGATAGATAAGGACCAGCCCAAAGCCCGCGCTCAGCGATCAGTAAAGCATAACTAACCGCGGTAAGCGGCAGAATTGGCCAAAGTGATCGGATGCGGAGTACCGTCCAAATTCCACTGAAAAAGCCATCATGCTGCGTCTGCTTCGATTTTTCAGGATCCCGAATAGTGATAAAAAGAAGAGCAGTCGCCAACAGAGTAACGATGGCCATAGCCATCATCGCATTGCGCCAGCCGATCTCGGTTGCCGCCCATGATAGCGGCGATGCGGCCAATAGGTTTCCGGCGGATCCGAGGCCAATAAGCCATGAGCAAAGCAAGGCAAATCGCTTGGCGCTATAAATACGCCCCATGACAAAAATCGCACCCATATAGATCGCGCTGCATCCCACGCCAATCAGGCCTAAAGCGATATCGAGTTCGAATGCGGATTGGGCGCGTGCAAAAAGCAAAGCACCAAGAATTGCAGCCAACATCGTCGTTGTAACCGTCTTGCGTGGGCCGATCATATCGAGGGCCCAGCCGACGGGAAACTGCATGACCGTGAAGCCCAAGATCCAAGCGGTCTGCATGGTCGCGAGTGCTTGCGGGTTGAGTGATAATTCAACCGCTAGCTCAGGCGCAATAACGGCAAGAAAGGACCGAAAAAACTGACTTAGAATGTAACCCGCAAGGAACGAGGAAAAAACAAGCATCGAATGGTCATTTCATAACTTGGCTACTTACGGGGTATTAGACCGCTTATATTGATTGTAAGCCTCTATAGCCTCGGTCCTGATAGGCGAGCGGAGGGTTGCCACTCTTGGCCAAGCCTATCACGCGCCCCATTAAAATAGAATGGGTGCCTGCTTCGACCGCATTATACATCTCGCATTCAAAACTAGCCGTTGCGCCGACGAGCAAACGCGCACCCGTGATTCCGAGCGTCCATTCTGCGGCATCGAAATCATATGGTGCGATGGTTTTTGACCGCCCGGCAAATGCATCTGCTAAATCAGATTGATCGCTCGACAGGAGATTAACGCAGAAAACGCCATTTGCCCGGATCGCAGACTCAATTTGATTGGTCCGCTTGATACAGACAAGCACCAAAGGAGGATCTGCAGACACGGAAGAGAAGGCACTCACCGTTAAGCCGAACTCACCGGCCGAACCTGCCGTTGTTACAAGCGTTACTGGCGTTACGGCGTAACGCATGGCTTCAACAAAGGATTCGGCAACAATGTTGATAGGGCTCTCTGAACGGTTTGATTCTACCTTCGCTGTCTGCTGATCTAACATCGATCCAACTTACCCTAAAACGACCGCCATGAGGTCTATGCACGCATTCTTATCTCTCTCTTACTCGATCAGCCGTAAAATAGATCTACTTTATTTGGTAGAGGTTCAGTTATAAACTCCACGGCAAGACTTGGGGAAAATGTCAATGACGCCAATAGATACGAATGCCGAACGTCTACAAGCCGTTGAAATTCGGTTGGCCCACCAGGATAAGATGATCGCGGATCTAAACGACGTGATCACCGCGCAATGGCGCAAAATCGATATGCTCGAGCGACATCTTGGTCGCCTTCGTGAAGAGTTGCAAACGCTTGAACCGCAACGGCAAACGCCCGAGCCGCCTCCGCCGCATTACTAAGTTTAAATGAATTCTCTTAGACCGCTTCGTCGACGGGAGGCACCGTCTCGTTCTTTTTGCCGGTGAGCTTCTTCGAGCGCTTTTTCTTGATCACGATTTTACGGGGGCTTTTCGTGCGCAATTGAAGCAGATTTTCCTGCATCAATTCCATTTGCATTTGCTGCATTTCCGAAAGGCGTTGCCACTGCTTCGTTAAGAGGTAATCCAATTTTTCTTGAATATGCCTGATTTCAAGCTCGGCTTTGAGATTAACTTTGTAATCGTTTAGAGCGCGCAAACGATCCTTCGTTTCTTGCCGCTTCTGGCTCATCATAATGATCGGTGCTTGAATGGCCGCGATGCAAGAAAGAACAAGGTTCAGCAAAATAAATGGATAGGCGTCAAAAGCCTGTTGTTCGCCAAGCCAAATATTGACCGACATCCATATGGCGAGAACCATAAAGAAGCTGATCAAAAATGCCCATGAGCCACCAAAGGCAGCAAGCCCATCCGAGACGCGCTCACCAAAGGTTCGGGTTTCTTCGAATTCTTCTTCGATATTTTCGACAATCGTATCGTGATCGGCCAGACTCTCGGCAACCTGCCGATCGAGTTCCGTTAACTCGCCGTGTTCGAGTTTGAGCATCTCTTCGACATAGAGCGTGCGATACCGCTCGACTTCATTCAGCGCGATATAAGCATCTTCTTGCAGATCGGGATAATCTTCACGAATGCGGTCAGCTAGCGAGGGGCGTAGTGAGCCAAGCTCAACGAGTTTCTTGCGCGGCAATTCCTTATGCGTAATTGCGCAGAACAGCTTTTTAGAACGCGGCGTAATGCTGGCTTGAAGGGTGCTTTCGGGGGCTTCTGTGTCCGTCATGACCTTACTTCCGCATAGTGCCGATGGGCGTTGCTCGATTATCCTATTGCCTTATACGTCAATTGAAACGGATGATGAAACGGCAATACGCTCACCACCCCGTTTATTCATGACTGCAACCGCAATCTGGTAGTTATGTGACACGATCATGACAAATGACCGATGGTGCGATTTGGATGAACCGTGCACAATTTTATATCGCCGTCAGTGCCCACCAAATAAAGCGAGCACAACATGGAACATTCCCGGCGCAAAAGCGGCAATTGCTGTTAGGACAACGCCTAACGCACCCCCTATCCCGGCGAGAACAACAAACATCGACATGCCCGTCACAACAGACGTCGAAGCCAACACCACGGAAATCTGCAAGACGACGCCTGCTATTTCAAAAACGTGATAATGCTCCATGGCGGAGTCGCGTTGATGCTCAAAGCCGAGCGCTTTTTCGCTGAGCTCTTTCTTGCCTTCATTTTTTGTTGGATCGCTTTCATAGCGGTCAGCGGTTGCCCGCCAATCGGCGATCGCTTTCTTTTCCTTAGCGACCAATTCCGGCGAAGCAGCAAGGTCCATCGACGCTTCTAAACTATCAGCAGCGGTCCGAAGGGTCGTCTGCTTGATGGATTTAGCTTGATAGAAGGCCCATGTATCTGCAGCATTAACGTTAAATGCTATGGCATCGGTTTGTGAGCTTTTTGCACCCAGTTCAGCAAGGGCAAACAACAAAGCCAGAGTCGTAATAAACAACGCAACTTTACGGTTGGATTTTTCTGGCATTTCTGGAACTTCGTCATCAGACATGGATCAGTCTCCCTTACGCATTACTTGTAAAATTCCCGCCCAATCCTTATGCCGATTCGGCAAAATAGGCCTATGTGGCTCTCCGCTAATGGTGCTATTTAGAACGCTTTTGCCCCTCTATGGGCGGTAATGATTTCAAATAGATCGCCATGGCCATTCGATCCGTATCGCTGAGTTCCGCAGTGTTACGCACGACCTCTGCCATTGAGCCACCAACGGAATCGAAATCTGGAGTAAAGCCATCTTTCAAGAGACTGGCGATTTCCGCTTCAGACCATGTCGCTAGCCCCGTTTTGTCAGGTGTTAAATTCGGTACGGTGCCTTTGCCCTCAAGATTGGGTCCGCCAGACAACCGTTTGGCATCGATGATAGCGCCGGCAAAATTTCGCGGTGAGTGGCATTCAGCACAATGACCGACCCCCTCAACGAGATAGCGACCGCGATTCCAACTTTCGCTTTTATGAGGTTCGACCTCAATGACCGTGCCGTCGAGAAAGGCGAGCTTCCACAGCACAAGTCCCCTTCGTACGGAGTATGGAAAACTCAAGTCGTGTGCAGGGGCATTTCCGGCAACGGGCGGAAGGGTCTTAATATAGGCGAATAAATCGGCCGCATCATCGGGCGACATATGGCGGTAGGACGTATAGGGGAAGGCTGGGTAATAGGGCTTGCCATCGGGCGCCGTCCCATCGCGAATGGCCCGAATGAATTGGGTCTCGGTCCACCGGCCAATACCGTCTTTCAGATCCGGTGAAATATTGGATGGATAAAAAATGCCAAAAGGTGTTTTGAGAGGTTTACCACCTCCCAAATGGACGCGATCATCTGAGCCCGATGACGCATGACAAGAAATGCACCCACCTGCTGCAAAGAGCACCTTACCATTAACAGGATCAGCAGCCCGCGTTGTCTTCCAACGCCCATCGCCTCGAAAGGCAAAATGGGCGTCGAAATCGGTGAGCCAATAGCCCGCCGCAATGATAAAAACGCAAAAGACCAATAAAAGGCGAGCCGGTAATTTCATGACCCTCAGCCTTTATCGGATGAGTTTACTGTGCGTCCTTCACGCGCCACGCTTCGTGGCATGAGCCACAATTTTTGAGAACCGTTGGCATATTGGCCTTAAAGCTCGATTCATCGGTAATCGTCGATGAAGCTAATTTTGCATCAGCCGCGAACTTATCGGCAGCAGATTTAAAGCCTGCCATATCTTCCCAGATTTTGGGGGAGGCGGAAGTTTTAGCGCCCGTTTTTGAATCTTCAGGGAACAGGGTAACAAATTTACCAATATTATCTTGGTAGTTGGCCAGCGATTTTTGAACCGTCGTTAGATCAAACGGCGCTTCGCCCTTTAGCATCGCGACTAGGGGCTTCGTCGTCGCCCCGTTCGATTTCATAATCTCTTGGCGCTCGCCGATATTGGCGGTTGAGGCCACAGCCAAAGTGGCCATCAGGGGCAATGAAAAGATGAGGACAGCATGTTGAAGTTTCATAACGAGCTCCTGATTAAAATGGCTACCTGAATACTACGTCAAATGGATATGGCAGGATCATGACTGATATCGGGCCAATACGAAAGAGCCCCCGCCATTTTAGGGCGAGAGCTCTGATTGTGTAGAATGTGCCTGAACGCTTTTATATCAAGCGACCACTTGCGGCCGAAAATCCGCCGGGTTGATACCGGCCACTTCGACCGGCTTTTTCATCGCGTCGCGACGGAAAGGCTCGCCTAATTCTTGGTTGAGTACGATTTCGATGAAGGTCGTTACGCCCTTTTTCTGAGCCTCGCATGCTTCTTTCAAGGCTGCCGTCACTTCCGCCTGTGTCTTAACGGTTACGCCTTTAAGCCCGCAGCCTTCCGCCACGCGCGCGTATGACAGATGCGGATCAAGCTCGGTACCTACGAAATTATCGTCGTACCAAAGCGTCGAATTGCGCTTCTCGGCACCCCATTGATAGTTGCGGAAGATAACCATTGTAATCGCAGGCCATTCTTCGCGACCGATCGAGCTCATTTCGGACATTGAAATACCAAATGCACCGTCACCGGCAAAACCCACAACCGGCGTATCCGGGTTGCCAATCTTCGCGCCGATAATGGATGGGAAGCCATAACCGCATGGGCCAAACAGGCCCGGGGCCAAATATTTCCGTCCTTCTTCAAAGGTTGGATAGGCATTGCCGATGGCGCAATTATTGCCGATGTCAGACGAGATAATCGCATCTTTCGGAAGGCCAGCCTGAATAGCGCGCCAAGCCTGACGAGGCGACATTCGATCGGGGTTAGCTTTGCGAGCGCGCTCGTTCCACGTCGTGCCGGGATCATCATCCTCATGATCCATGGAGGAGAGCTGTTGCAGCCAGGCTGATTTGGTCTGGTGGATCAAAGCCTTGCGTTCATCACGGCCCTCATTTCCAGCGGTTGGGCTAAGCCCGGCCAGGATTTGCTGGGCGACCTGTTTGGCGTCACCGCAAATACCAACGGTTACAGGCTTTGTAAGCCCGATCCGGTCCGGATTAATATCGACCTGAATAACTTTTGCAGTCTTCGGCCAATAATCAATGCCATAGCCGGGAAGCGTTGAAAACGGATTAAGCCGCGTACCGAGAGCCAGCACAACGTCTGCCTTTGCAATCAGCTCCATCGCCGCTTTGGAACCATTATAACCCAACGGGCCTGCGGCTAGGCGGTGGCTTCCGGGGAAGCTGTCATTATGCTGGTAATTGCTGCATACGGGCGCATCAAGCCGCTCCGCTAGTGCGACGCAATCGGGGATAGCGCCGCCCAACACGACGCCCGCGCCCGACAATATAACGGGGAACTTGGCTTCGGAGAGCAGCTTTGCCGCTTCCGCGATGGCATGAGCGCCGCCCGCTGGACGTTCGAATTCGAGAATGGTCGGCAAAGGCACATCGATCACCTGCGTCCAAAAGTCGCGCGGAATATTGATCTGTGCTGGAGCCGAAAGGCGTTTTGCTTTGAGAATAACGCGATTTAAGACTTCCGCGACGCGGCTCGGGTCGCGAACTTCCTCCTGATAGCACACCATATCGCGGAACATGGCCATTTGTTCAACTTCTTGGAAGCCACCCATGCCAATCGTCTTATTGGCGGCCTGCGGCGTAACAAGAAGAAGCGGCGTATGGTTCCAGTAAGCCGTCTTCATGGCCGTCACAAACCCTGTAACGCCGGGGCCGTTTTGGGCAATTGCCATCGCGATTTTACCCGTTGTGCGGGTATATCCGTCGCAGATTAGGCCGCCATTCGTTTCATGCGCGACGTCCCAGAATTTGATCCCAGCCTTCGGAAAAAGGTCTGAGATCGGCATAAAGGCCGAGCCGATAATGCCAAAAGCATGCTCGATGCCGTGCATCTGCAAAACTTTGACGAAAGCTTCTTCGGTGGTCATTTTCATGATCGGGCCTCTCCTCAGGTACAATGGCGGTATGCGCCGCACGACGTTAATCCAACCATTGCCATTAGGCGGAGTTGATCTGTAGAGCCAGTGGATTTCTGCTCGATATGCCAATCTCAAAAGGTAGGCGATTTTTAAATAAGATCAAAATTGTCGTCACAAATTGTCGCCAATACGTTTTATAAAATAGCAATTTTTCAAACCAATGAAGCAAAAATAAATACATAAATTTATTTTAATTATATTAATTATTTGAATAATTAAATAATACAATAAATATAAAAATTAATAAAAAAATATATATATTTTATTTAATTATAATAATAAAAATTTTTATTTTTACGATTTTGTCCGTCAAATATAGCATTTAATATTTGAAATTAAACCCAGTTGCTTTAATAGCATAAAATGCCGTAACGTAATTTCTCTTAGTAGAGGTGAGTCGCATGGGTGAAGAAAGTATGGATGCTACGGTGCAATCAGAAAATCGACATAGCCAAGATTTGGGCGATGTTCCGGCAAATTCGATTTTAACGGCTCCTGTCTCGCTATCCGGTTCAATTAAGTGGTTTGATGTTGCCAAGGGCTTTGGCTTTGTTGTTCCCGATGGCGGCGGGCCGGATATTTTGCTGCATGTGACGTGTCTCCAACGCGATGGGTATCGGGTCGCCTATGAAGGCACGCGCCTCGTATTTGAGGCCGTAGCAGGCCGCCGCGGCTGGCAAGTTTTGCGTATCCTGTCGATGGATTTGTCCACGGCAGTCCACCCCTCGCAGCTTCCACCACCACGCACCCATGTCGCCGTTACGCCTACGAGCCCGCTCGTCAAAGTCAAAGTAAAATGGTTTAACCGGCTGCGCGGCTTTGGCTTTGCCAATGAGGGGGAGGGGACACCCGACATTTTCCTTCATATGGAAGTTTTAAGGCGCTACGGATTGGCGGAAGTTCGTCCGGATCAAGAGCTTCTCGTCCGCTACGGACCTAGCTCAAAAGGGCTGATGGCGTCCGAAATTCGCTTGGTCGACGGCGAGGGCGTTCCGCTTTCACATTGACCGTGACGCGTGAAAGAGTCAGAACTGGCAGCATGAAATCTGTCATTCGCCTGCCATTTGGTGCTTTTATTTACCTCGTGAGCGCTATGGCGTTTCTTTTCGTCGTGAGTGGCACGACCGTATTGGCGGGTGGGCAGACAGAGCCTGTTATCATCGAGACCTCGACCCGGCCCGTTACCTTTGACAGCGAAATCATGCGCACGGAGCCTGAGCGCGAACAGGGTTTGATGTTTCGTCCCTATCTGCCCGAGATGCGGGGAATGCTGTTTGATTTTGGCGAAGAACGCCCCGTGCAAATGTGGATGAAAGATACACTCATTCCGCTCGATATGATTTTTATACGGCGAGATGGCACAATCGCTCGTATCATTTCGAATACCGAGCCTAATTCCACCCGCGTATTGCCCTCGGGCGAACCCGTTTTAGCGGTTCTCGAAATTAATGCGGGCTTAGCCGCAAAATATAAGATCGAAGCAGGTGCCCATGTCGTGCACCCGCTCTTTAGCAAGTAATTAAAATACCCTTAGGCTTTTGCCTTCGTCGTCTTTTTGGCTGCTGCTTTCTTTGCAGGCGCCTTTTTCGCAGCGGGCTTTTTTGGAGCAGCGGCTTTCGCAGCGCTCTCCGTTTTCTTCGCTGGAGCAGCCTTTTTTGCAGCAGGCTTTTTCGCGGGTGCTTTTTTAGCGGTTTTCTTGGCCGGTGCCACGGCAGCCCGTGCCGTTATCAAAGCAATCGCTTCTTCGAGTGTTACAGCGTCTGGCGTACTTCCTTTTGGCAGTGTCGCATTCACGCCGTTCCAGCTCACATAAGGGCCATAGCGGCCATCTTTTGCCGTAATCTCGCCGCCCTCTGGATGGGCGCCGACGACGCGCCCGGGTGCAGCCGCCGCGCGACCAAAACGAGACCCGCCGGTGCCTGACTCTTTGGCAATGATGAGATCGATTGCGCGGTTCGCACCGATTTCGAGAACATCATCACCGGCACCCAGATTGGCATAGGTTTTCCCATGCTGAACATAAGGGCCATAGCGGCCAATATTCGCTAAAATCGGTTCACCAGAGGTCGGATGTTTAGCCACTTCACGCGGCAGCGAGAGCAGCTTGAGCGCAAGTTCCAGATCAACCGAACTCGGGCTCGTTCCTTTCGGCAGGCCTTGACGCTTGGTCTTTTCACCTTCGCCAAGTTGCACATAGGGGCCAAAGCGGCCGTCTCGCAACGTGATGTCATCGTCGGTGGTGGGGTCTTTGCCGAGTATGCGCGTGCCCGTTGTTGAACCTTCGCCGCCTTCACCATTTTCGGCACCATCAGCGGGTGCACCCAATTGGCGTGTGAAACGGCATTCCGGATAATTCGAGCAACCGATAAACGCGCCAAATTTCCCAAGCTTTAATGAGATGCGGCCGGTACCGCATGACGGGCACCCACGAGGATCTGATCCATCAGCTTTTGCAGGGAAGATATGAGAACCCATCGTCTCATTCAGCGCATCGAGAACCTTCGTCCGTTCAAGCTCTGTTGTGCCTTCAATCGCGGCCGAAAATTCTTTCCAGAAGGCACGAAGCACTTCTTTCCAGCCGATTTCCGAGTTCGAAATTTTATCAAGATCTTCTTCGAGCGCTGCGGTGAAATCATATTCGACATATTTGGAGAAGAAGCTTTCCAAAAAGCCTGTGACCAACATGCCTTTATCTTCGGCGTGAAGGCGCTTCTTTTCAATGCGAATATATTCACGTTCTTTCAACACGGCCAAGGTCGATGCATAAGTTGAAGGTCGGCCAATGCCGAGCTCTTCCATCCGCTTCACAAGCGAGGCTTCTGAGAAGCGTGGCGGTGGTTCGGTAAAATGTTGATCGGCTTTGATCTCGCGCTTTGTTAGCTTTTCGCCTTGTTTCATTGGCGGCAAACGACGCGCATCTTCATCATCCGCGTCATCATCGCGCGATTCTTGATAGAGCTTCAAAAAGCCATCAAACGTCACGACCTGTCCGGTTGCTTTAAGATCAAGCTTGCGCGAACCCGCTTCGGCCAAAATATCAACGCTGGTGCGCTCGAACTCAGCCGACTCCATTTGGCAGGCGAGCGTACGCGTCCAAATCAATTCATATAACTTGGCTTGTTCGGCATCGATCAGCTTAGCAACCTGTTTCGGATGACGGAAAATATCCGTTGGCCGAATGGCTTCATGCGCTTCCTGCGCATTTTTCTGCTTTGAAGAATATTTCCGCGGCACGCCCGGAAGATAAACACTACCAAATTCTTTTTCGATCATACGACGCACGGCACCAACGGCCTCTGGTGCCATATCGATACCGTCGGTTCGCATATAGGTGATGAGACCTACGGTTTCGCCGCCTATATCAACACCTTCATAGAGGCGTTGCGCCAATTGCATGGTGCGTGCAGGTGCAAGTCCTAGCTTGCGGCTCGCTTCTTGTTGCAAGGTTGATGTCGTGAAGGGCGGATAGGGGTGACGCTTGGCGGGCTTTGATTCAATCGATGTTACCGTAAACGTCGCGGCCTCAAGATCCTTCTTGAACACTTCCGCATCTTTACCCGATCCGATATCAAGTCGAGCAATCTTTTTGCCATTCGCGCCCACTAGGCGAGCTTCAAATTCTTGGCCCGATGGTGTCGCAAGCTTGGCCAGCAAGGACCAATATTCACGCGAAATAAAGGTATCGATTTCGCGCTCACGCTCACAAACAAGTCTTAAAGCAACCGACTGAACGCGACCAGCAGAGCGTGCACCGGGAAGCTTACGCCACAAAACCGGCGAGAGACGAAAGCCTACGAGATAATCCAGCGCGCGGCGGGCCAGATAGGCATCCACGAGCGCCTGATCCACTTGGCGCGGATGCGCCATTGCGTCGAGAACCGCGTCTTTTGTAATTGCGTTGAAGGTTACGCGCTCAACCGGCACACCCTTCAGAGCGCGGCGATTATTAAGCGCTTCGACAATATGCCAAGAAATGGCTTCACCTTCGCGATCCGGGTCGGTTGCGAGAACGAGGCCATCGGATCCTTTAACAAGGTTCACAATATCGGAAACACGCTTGGAAGCCTTGCTATCGACCTCCCAGGTCATGTCAAAATCCTTTTCAGGATCAACCGAGCCATCTTTTGGAGGCAAATCGCGGATATGGCCAAACGAGGCGATAACCTCGTAGCCCTTTCCAAGATATTTGTTGATCGTCTTGGCCTTAGCGGGCGATTCGACGACGACAACCTTCATGCGCAAATTCCCTACTGCGTTGAAAAATCAAGCGAGCGTGCCTATTGGACGCCTCATGTCGCAAGCCAATGGCGGCGCGTCAAGGGCAAGCTTTGGGCAAACTAATCCACATCGGCCTTCCGGAGCGCGCATTGAACCGCTTGATTGCGGCCTCACTCCTCTCTATAGCCGAGTTTTAATGAGCAATTTGACCGCCCCGGGCCGGCTTTTTCCGCACCGCCATCTCCTCGGCATCGAGGGTTTGGCGCCTGATGATCTTATTCAACTTCTTGATTTAGCCGACGAAGCCGTTGAGGTTTCGCGCCAAGTTGAGAAGAAAAAGGCCACTTTAAGGGGCCGAACGCAGATAAATCTGTTCTTTGAGGCCTCAACCCGTACCCAAGCCTCGTTCGAATTAGCCGGTAAACGGCTTGGCGCGGATGTCATGAACATGTCGGTTGGCTCGTCCTCCATTAAAAAGGGCGAGACGCTGATTGATACGGCGATGACGCTTAATGCTATGCGGCCGGATTTAATTGTGGTCCGCCATCATTCAGCCGGCGCGGTGCAGCTTTTGGCCCGAAAAGTCGATTGCTCGGTGATCAATGCCGGTGACGGTCAGCACGAGCATCCAACGCAAGCTCTGCTCGACGCATTGACCATTCGTCGCAATAAAGGTCGCATTCGCGGCCTTGTTGTTGCGATTTGCGGCGACATTCTGCACTCGCGCGTGGCGCGCTCTAATCTGATTTTATTAAACGCTCTCGGTGCCGATGTCCGGGTTGTCGGTCCGTCAACGCTTCTTCCAATCGGCATCGAAAATATGGGTGCTAAAGTTTTCACCAATATGCGCGAAGGTTTGAAAGACGCGGATATTGTCATGATGTTGCGCCTGCAACGTGAGCGCATGAATGGTTCGTTCGTTCCGTCTGTGAAAGAATATTTCCGCTATTTTGGTTTGGATTCAGAAAAGCTTGCCCACGCAAAGCCCGATGCGCTCGTGATGCATCCCGGCCCCATGAACCGTGGCGTCGAGATTGCTTCTGATATTGCCGATGGTGCGCAATCTTTGATCCGCGAGCAGGTTGAAATGGGCGTTGCCGTTCGGATGGCAGTACTCGAAGCGCTCTCGCGTCATTTGCCGAACAGCGAGGCCCGCGCATGACGACGCAGCGTCCTGTTCTCATCATCAATGCCCACCTGGTTGATCCGCTAACGGCCACCGAGACGCAAGGATCGCTCGCCATTGAAAACGGGGTCATCCACGCTTGGGGCCGCGCGATAGATGCATCTGCTCCGCCTGAAGGCGCGTTGGTTATCGATGGTCGAGGCCGCACTTTAACGCCCGGTCTTGTCGATCTACGCGCCTTTGTCGGCGAGCCGGGAGCCGAGCATCGTGAAACCCTTTCATCTGCCAGCCGTGCAGCGGCGGCCGGTGGCGTGACAACGGTTGTCTCGATGCCAGAGACCAATCCACCGGTCGATGATCCGGCCGTCGTGGATTATCTCGTACGCCGCGCGCGCGAAAAAGCCGGCATTCGTTTATTGCCTGCCGCCGGTTTGACCAAGGGGTTAAAGGGAAAAGAAATGACTGAGATCGGTCTTCTTCGTGAAGCCGGCGCGGTCTTTTTTACCGATGGCGCTCGTTCGGTTGCCAATGCGCAAGTCATGCGACGCGCCTTGACCTATGCGCGCGATTTCGATGCGCTGATCGTTCATCATATTGAAGACGCTGATTTAGCCGATGGCGGCGTGATGAATGAGAGCGAACTGTCAAGCCGCCTTGGCCTTCCCGGTATTCCGCGTGAAGCAGAGACGATCATGTTGGAACGGGATATCAGCCTCGTGCGATTAACGGGCGGTCGGTATCATGCGGCGATGGTCTCTTGTGCAGCATCGCTTGATATTATCGCGCGCGCGAAACAAGAAGGTCTCCCGGTTACCTGCGGTGTGTCGATCAACACGCTTACGCTGAACGAAAACGACATCAGTACCTATCGCACCTTTTTAAAATTATCGCCGCCTTTACGCGGCGAAGATGATCGCCGTGCGATGGTGGAAGGCGTTGCATCAGGTCTTATTGATGTCATCGTATCCGATCATAACCCGCAAGACGTTGAAACCAAGCGGCGGCCTTTCGCCGAATGCGCCGATGGTGCGATTGGACTTGAAACAATGCTATCGGCAGCTCTACGTCTTGTTCATAGCGGCGATGTTACCTTACCGCGCTTGATGCAAGCGCTGGCGCTGCATCCTGCCAATCTCATCAACTTGCCACAAGGACGCCTTTTGAAAGGCGCACCCGCTGATCTCATACTGTTCGATCCGGATGAGCCATTTGTCTTAAATCCTGATACGCTCCATTCGCGATGCAAGAATACACCGTTCGATGGCGCGCGCCTGCAAGGCCGTGTTCATATGACAATGGTGGGTGGCAGGATCGTTCACGAAGCGTGATTGGAAATAAGGGGAAGCGTGAATGCAAGGCACCATGGCGATCCTAGTTGCTGCCCTTCTTGGATATGGTTTTGGCTCAATCCCGTTTGGCATTCTGCTGACACGTTTTTTTGGCGCCGGTGATTTACGCCAGATCGGATCGGGTAATATCGGCGCTACCAATGTCTTGCGCACAGGGCGCAAAGGCTTAGCGGCGGCAACGCTTATAGGCGATATGCTCAAAGGCACCATTGCCGTTTTGGTCGTGGACGCCATTATTGGTCCTGAATTTACCTTAGTGGCCGCGCTTGCTGCATTTTTTGGGCATCTCTTCCCGGTCTGGTTACGGTTTAAGGGCGGGAAGGGCGTTGCGACCTATTTAGGCGTTACCCTTGCCCTTGTGTGGCCCGCAGCCCTTGGCTTCGCCGCTATTTGGCTGCTGACGGCGTTTATTACCCGCTATTCATCGCTTTCCGCCTTGGTGGCGAGCCTCTTATCACCGCTCATCGCGATCTATCTCGACGGATTTTCAATCGGCCTGACCCTGTATTTTATGACAGTTGTGCTCTGGTGGATGCATCGCGCCAATATAGGCCGATTAATTTCTGGAACCGAAGGCCGCATCGGATCGAAAAATGAGCAACCAACCGGTCGGGCACACACTAACGGTTCGCCAACGGGTTGATTGGCTAAGGCTCTCGCGCACCGAGGGTGTCGGCCCTCGGACATTTCGTACGCTCATTAATCGATATGGCGGCGCCGGTGAGGCGCTCGAGGCTCTGCCTTCTTTATTGGTCCGTAATGGCCGAATTGGCCGAGTTACCACCGTTGCCGAAGCCGAGGACGAAATAGCTCTCGCACAACGTTTCGGCGTGCGCTTTGTTGGTTTGGGCGAGCCGGAATATCCGCGTCTCCTTCGAATGATTGACTCCGCTCCGCCCATGATTGGGCTACGCGGTAATTCCGCCGTGTTTGAACGTCCGGGCATCGCGATTGTTGGATCCCGCAATGCATCGGGGACTGGGTTAAAAATGGCCGAGATGTTGGCAGCCGATCTTGGTCGCTCCAATTGCGTCGTTATTTCCGGCCTTGCACGCGGCATCGACTCGCACGCGCATCATGCGTCATTAGAGACAGGCACCGTTGCGGTACTTGCAGGTGGCCACGATAAAATTTACCCGAGCGAAAATCAGGATTTGCTCAATCGGATTCTAGAAACCGGAGCCGCTATTTCCGAAATGCCGATGGGTTGGGAGCCACGCGGGCGCGATTTCCCTCGGCGTAACCGGATCATTTCAGGATTATCTCTCGGCGTCATTATTGTTGAGGCAGCGATCCGCTCTGGCTCCCTGATCACGGCTCGTTTTGCAACCGAGCAGGGAAGGGACGTTTTTGCGGTACCAGGGTCGCCGCTTGATCCGCGTGCTGAGGGTACCAATGATTTGATTCGCGAGGGAGCGACGCTGATCGGCTCTGCGGAACATGTCATCACCGCTTTGGCCCCAATCCTCGGACGGGATGATTGGCCGCCTCAAGCGCAAGAGGATGCAAGCCCTTCCGACGATGCGCCCCTATGGGACGAACTCGATCTTGATCAGCGCGGATTTGGTGAGTCGCACGCCGTGATAACGTCGAGGCAACAGATCAGGCCCGTTGCCTCAGATGACGAAGGCAACGGGCCATATCGGGTGTACGCAGAACAAACACCTAGACAGAAACTACACGAGCTAATGGGGCCATCGCCGCTGCCGATTGATGATCTCGTCCGCCTCAGCGGACAATCGGCGTCAATGGTGCAAACGCTTTTACTGGAACTTGAACTCGACGGACTGATTGAACGCCACGGCGGCGGGTTGGTATCGGCCGTGGCGATAAGAGGAAATGGCGAAATTAGTTAGGGGTTCTTAGAACACCTGCATGGCCTTTGGCTTCAATTCGAGCCATTTCTAAGAAATAGCCGAGCAAATCATACTGAGCACTGCGGGCAAGTGCTGCCAGTTCGCCGGTCATTTGGGCCAAATACAGAGCGACTTCCTCGCGCTCGGTTTCATTAGAAAGACGTGGCGAGCTATTCATCGACGAAATGTCGATCGCTTCTACGCTATTGTCTAACGACGGAGATGATTTTTTGAAGGCGATGGCGACCATGTGTTTAAACCTTTTTGGCGGGATGAAAAGTGTGCTACGCCGAACTAAACCATACGCGCTTTCAGGCTGGCATCCTACAATCTATGCAAGAAAAGTAGAATATAAAAGCCTTTAAGTTGTGTTACGATCAAATTTAAATTTGATCAAGTCGATGTACGCGACGCTATTCTCACCGACTTGACGATGAGTTACTTAGGTCTAAATTTTAAAAATGACACGAAAAACGCTGCTATTTACATGTTAAATGAAAATTTCAGTCGTTAAATGAGGTGTTTTCGTTCTCTTTTTCGCCAGCATTGATTGGGCGGATTTTACGATAAACTGCCTAATATGACAGGCATCGACACCATTGCCGCCAAGGTTTGGAGTACCAGAATCTCGGCCATAAGCACGGCATTTCCGCCGAGCTGTTTGGCAAGAATATAAGACGCACTGGCGGTCGGGACAGACATACAGAGGAGCGTCACCGCGAGCGGCGTGCCCGAAAGACTAAAAAGTGATGCGAATAGGCTCGCGATAATAGGCATCGCCACGAGCTTCGCAAGCCCGGGGAGTAGGTGCGACCAAGTCGGGCGGCGAAGGGCTGTCAATTCAAGTCCACCACCGGCTGCTAACAGCCCCGCGGCAAGGGAAATCTGCCCGATCATATTGAGCGGCGATAGAATAAAGCTTGGAATGTACGCCATGATCGGACGCAACGCCAAGCCAATCAGGCAGGACCAAATAAACGGGTTCTTGATGAGCGTCTGAACAAAAGCCAGTGGTGTGGGCCGGTTAGCGGCGGCGTAACGTGCAATAACCCCGACGGCTAACACGTTAAGTAAGGGAATCATTGCCGCAATGGCCACGGCGCAGAGTGCGGCACCCTGTTTGCCATAGAGACTCGAGGCCATGGCAAAGGCCACGAAGGAATTCCAGCGAATCGAACCTTGAAACACCGAGCTAAAGGACGCGCCGTCCATACCCAGCCATCGGGCGAGTAGAGGCCTCATCAATAATAACCCGATAGCGATGGTTAGGAGCGATAGAACCAGCGTGGCGCCGACGGCTAAAAAGGGCGTCGAGGCCAAATCCGCCGTTGCCATAGTCGTCGTCAACATGGCCGGGAAGAGCACAAAATAGGTAATGCGCTCAAAGCCACGCCAATCTTCTCGAACAATGACGCCCGTCCCCCTGAGCGCGGCGCCGATGGCGATGACCAGAAATACCGTTAAAAGATTGGGGAGCGCCGACATATTAGGATGACATACTCAAAACGCGGATGTCGATCCATTAACGCGGTCAATAAAAGATTGCAAAATATAGGCAGCCGCCAGCTTGTCGACCACTTCAGCCCGGCGCGATCGCGAGGCGTCGGCGTCAATCAGCGTTCGTGTTACGGCAGCGGTCGATAGGCGCTCGTCTTGAAACAGGACCGGGAGTGGCGACAGCGCCGATAAATTCCGCACAAAGGCTCTGGTGGCTTGAGCGCGCGGTCCTTCGCTGCCGTCCATATTAAGAGGAAGGCCGATCACCAGCGCCGCTACACCATGCTTTTCAGCCAAGGCAAGTAAAGCCGTAGCATCAATCTTGAATTTGACCCGCCGAATCGTTTCAAGCGGTGTTGCGATCCGGCGCTCGACATCGGACAGTGCTAGCCCGATGGTTTTCGTGCCCAAATCCAGCCCCATAAGGCGCGAGCCGCGGGGCAAAGCGAGGTTGAAGGCGGCATCGGAGCGGTTTTTCTCATCCATAGTGTCGGGTTAGCATGTCTGAAGGCGCGATACCAAGCCGAAACGCCCTTATCCTCCATTGCGGCGCTTCCCGCGCCGGTGCTATAGGCGGCAGATACGAATCCTGACCCTTGCTCTGGAGTTGCCATGTCTGTCGATCAGGCTACCGTCCGGCGAATTGCGCGATTGGCGCGTATCGCCGTCACCGATGAGGAAGTTCCGCATCTGATGGGCGAACTAAACGCGATGCTATCCTTTGTTGAGCAACTCAGCGAAGTTGATGTCACGGGCGTCGAACCCATGACCTCCGTCACGCCAATGGCAATGAAAAAGCGGGTCGATCAGGTGAGCGATGGCGGCTATCCCGAAACGGTTACCGGCAACGCACCCATGACGGAAGATCACTATTTCCTTGTTCCTAAAGTCGTCGAATAGGCAGGCGTCACCATGACCGATCTCACCCATATGACCCTTGCCGATGCGCGCGATGCGTTGAAAGCCAAAACAATTTCCGCCGCGGAGCTAACTGAAGCCCATATTGCGGCTGTCGAAGCGGCGCGCCCGCTTGGTGCCTATGTGCTCGAAACGGCCGACCAAGCCCGAGTAATGGCAAAAGCCTCTGATGAAAAAATTGCCAAAGGTCATGCCGGACCGCTCGAAGGCATCCCGCTCGGCATTAAAGATCTTTACGCGACCAAGGGCGTCCGCACGACGGCTTGCTCGAAGATCTTAGAAAATTTCGTACCGCAATATGAATCAACCGTCTCGAGCCAGCTCTGGCGCGATGGTGCGGTGATGCTCGGCAAATTGTCGAATGATGAATTCGCCATGGGCTCCTCCAATGAAACCTCAGCCTTCGGTCCCGTTGCTTCCCCTTGGACGCCACCCAATTGGTCGACCGAAAAAGCCAAGGCTGCTTTGGCAAGCGATAAAAAAGGCTTGCTGGTTCCAGGCGGTTCATCGGGCGGTTCTGCATCTGCGGTAGCGGCGGGGCTTTGCCTCGGTGCCACGGCAACCGATACGGGTGGATCCATTCGCCAGCCTGCTGCTTTTACGGGTACGGTCGGAATAAAGCCAACCTATGGCCGTTGCTCGCGCTGGGGCATCGTCGCGTTTGCTTCATCGCTTGATCAAGCAGGTCCGATTGCACGCACGGTTCGCGATACCGCCATTATGCTTCGCTCAATGGCCGGACATGATCCGAAAGATACAACATCGGTTGATCGTGAAGTGCCTGACTATGAAGCGGCGATTGGTCGTTCGGTTAAGGGTATGAAAATCGGCATTCCAAAAGAATACCGCGTCGACGGTATGTCGGCTGAAATTGACGCGCTCTGGACAAAGGGCGCCAATATGTTACGTGCTGCAGGAGCCGAGATCGTTGAAATCTCGCTGCCGCACACAAAATACGCTCTGCCTGCGTATTATATTGTTGCCCCCGCCGAAGCGTCATCGAACCTCGCACGCTATGACGGTGTTCGCTATGGTCTGCGCGTTCCGGGCAAAGACATCACCGATATGTATGAGAAGACGCGTGCAGCTGGCTTCGGTCCCGAAGTACGCCGTCGTATCATGATCGGCACCTATGTGCTCTCAGCTGGTTATTACGATGCCTATTATGTGCGCGCGCAACAAATCCGGACGCTGATCAAGCAAGATTTTGAAAAGGCTTATGCGGCAGGTGTTGATGCAGTTCTGACCCCAGCAACCCCATCGCCTGCCTTCGGAATTGGCGAGAAGGGCGGCGCTGATCCCGTCGAGATGTATTTGAACGACGTGTTCACAGTAACCGTAAACATGGCGGGGCTTCCCGGCTTAGCGGTTCCCGCAGGTCTATCGGCTGACGGTCTACCTCTGGGCTTGCAGCTCATTGGCCGCCCCTTTGACGAAGAGACGTTATTCTCACTTGGTGAGGTTATCGAACAAGCAGCAGGTCGCACGAAGCTTCCAGAAGCTTGGTGGGCCTAATGCCACTTTATGAAGCGCTATATGAAGGGTTAAAGCCCTTCACATGGCTTATCCTTGAAGCCATTTTCGATCCGTTTGTCATCGGAATCGGATTATTGATGGGCTGGAAGGCCAATCAATTCGGCAAGCTGATTTTAGCCGGTCTTGCCGCGGGCCTTGCTGGCACGGCGGTTACCTTCATTCTGCGCCTATTGGATATTTCGTGGTTTGAAGGCGGCTATATGTTTGGAGGCGCGCATGCCCTATTCCGTATCCTTGCCGGATATGGTTGGAGCGTGTTGGGCTATATCGCCGCGCGTCTCAAAGTTCGACGTGCCGATAAATCTCGCTCATCGCTAGGCTGAGGTTTAACGGCGCAATTGAAATCGATGCATCGAGAGTTTCGATGACGTCCGGCTTTTCCGGAAACCCGTCTTCGCCTTTGATCCACGCCCATACGCATGTCTGATCTTGCGCGACAATGAGATAGGTCTGCAACGAAGGCAAAGCGAGATACTCGATTTGTTTGGGACCAAAATAGTCAGACGTGGTTGATGGCGACAGAACTTCAATGATCGCAACCGCTTCATCTGTTCGACGATCGCGCGCGGAACGGTTTGAGGGCGTAATCAAAATATCAGCAAGGCGCAGGGTATCCTCGCCAGTCTGTAAAGCGAAATCGCCGGCTGCGACGTGAAATATGTCGCGATTAATTGATGTTAGTACGAGAGCGAGCAAATTAGTCGTAATTTTCGAATGGTTCCAAGACGTCTGGTTCATCATCACGGGGCGGCCTCGCACAAGCTCATAGCGCCCGGATTGCCGTTCGGCCCAGGCTTCAAACGCTTCGATACTCATACGGGGTAACACAGGACGGTTCATGGCAGAGCCTCATTGCGAGCGGCCAAGGTCACATCGGATTCAAGCGTAGAACAGTACTAAACGCCTGTAAAGTAAGGATAGGCCTTGACCGGACAGGGTCGGCCAAGCAAAACAGGGGTCGATTCCGGACATTGAGAGGCTAAAGCCATGAATGCGATTGTGGACACCAGAACGCTTGATCCAAAAAAGCTCATTAAGGGCGCGACTGGCGATTGGGAGGTGATTATTGGCCTCGAAATCCACGCCCAAGTGACCTCGCAGGCCAAGCTTTTCTCCGGCGCGTCCGCCGAATATGGCGGCGAGCCAAATGCCCATGTCTCGCTTGTTGATGCGGCCATGCCCGGCATGCTGCCAGTCATCAATGAGGAATGTGTTGCCCAAGCCATTCGTACCGGGTTGGGTTTGAAGGCGCAGATCAATCTCCGCTCGGTGTTCGACCGGAAAAATTATTTCTATCCCGATCTGCCGCAAGGCTACCAGATTAGCCAGTATAAAAGCCCGATCGTTGGCGAGGGCCAAGTGATCGTCGATCTACCCGAAAGCGGCGGTCAAATTACCGTTGGCATCGAGCGACTGCATTTGGAACAGGACGCGGGCAAATCACTCCATGACCAATCGCCCTCCATGAGCTTTGTTGATCTCAACCGCTCCGGCGTGGCTTTGATGGAAATTGTATCAAAGCCCGACATGCGCTCCTCAGAGGAAGCACGTGCCTATGTCACCAAGCTGCGCACGATTTTGCGTTATCTTGGCACATGCGACGGCAATATGGATGAAGGCTCGCTGCGCGCCGACGTGAACGTATCCGTGCGTCGTCCGGGTGAGGGCTTTGGCACGCGGTGCGAAATCAAAAACGTAAATTCCATTCGCTTCATGGGGCAGGCGATTGAATATGAAGCCCGTCGCCAGATTGGTATTCTGGAAGACGGTGGAAAAATTGATCAAGAGACTCGTCTTTATGATGCGGCCAAGGGTGAAACGCGCTCCATGCGCTCGAAAGAAGAGGCGCATGATTATCGCTATTTCCCAGACCCCGATTTGCTTCCGCTTGAATTCACGCAAGACTATGTGAACGAACTCGCAAGCCACTTGCCTGAATTACCCGACGACAAGAAAGCTCGCTTCATCAAGGAATATGGCCTAACCGCTTATGATGCAGGCGTGTTGATCGCCGAGCGTGATCAAGCCGATTATTTCGAAGCGGTCGCCAAAGGTCGCGACGGCAAGATCGCTGCGAACTGGGTGATCAATGAGCTGTTCGGCCGTTTGAACAAAGAGGGCAAAGATGTTTCGACATCGCCGGTTTCAGCGGACCAACTCGGCGCGATTGTTGATCTGATTACCGAGAATGTAATCTCCGGCAAATTGGCCAAAGACCTTTTCGAAATCATCTGGACCGAAGGTGGTGATCCACGCCAAGTCGTTGAAGCGCGTGGCATGAAGCAAGTAACCGATACGGGTGCGATTGAAAAAGCCATCGATGCCGTGATTGCCGCCAATGCGGATAAGGTCGCTCAGGCGCAAGCCAAGCCGACCATGATTGGCTGGTTCGTGGGGCAGGTCATGAAAGAAACAGGCGGCAAAGCCAATCCGCAAGCGGTGAATGATCTCTTGAAGGCCAAGCTCGGGATTTAATTCAACCAGTTGCTAATAAAATCCGCCCCGAATGCGCCGGGGGCCAATGTCACGCCTGCCCAGAGAAGGCCGGAGCTGGTATTGGCCAATTGGAAGGTCATAATGGGCATCATGGTCGCACCGGCCACCAGCGGCATGAAGGCCCGCAAGGGTCCGATAAACCGGCCACCAAACACAGCGACGACGCCATATCGTTTAAAGCTTCCATGCGCCCGCTCGATGAGATGAGGATAGCGGTTGATCGGCCAGAGTTTTTCAATTTTCTCGTGGTAATGCAGTCCAAACCAATAGGATACCCAGTCCCCGAGAATGGCACCTAAGGCGGTGGCAAACCACAGCCGCCAAAATTCGAGATCTGCGACGCCAATCAACGCCCCGACGCCCCATAAAATGACCGTTGCGGGTATGAGGAGCGAAACAAAGGCCAAAGACTCAGCAAAAGCCAGCGCGAAGACCAAAACGACAGCCCATTGCTGATGGGTCTTAATGATGTCCAGTAGTGCATCGGCGGAGAGGATCATTGTTTTGACACTTACTTTCGAGCAAGAGAGTTTGTAATGGTGCTGTCACACGCCATGGATAACGATAAGCAAGGAGAAATTATGACCGCGCGCTACACCCTTCACGGATTTTTTATGTCCGGCCCTACCTATAAAGTTGGTCTTATGCTGACACTGTGCGGCGAGGCATTTGATTATGTCAGCGTCAATCTGCGCGAAGGCCAGCACAAGACGCCGGAATTTTTGGCCCTCAACCGTTATGGGCAGGTACCGGCATTGGTCGATACATCCAATGGCCGCGCGCTTTGTCAGTCGGGCGCTATTCTCGACTATCTCGCCGATAAAACGGGACAGTTCGGCGGCGCGACACTCGATGATCGGCTTCGGGCGCGTGAATGGTTATTCTGGGGTTGGGATCGGTTGGACGCTCCAATCTATCGCTTGCGCGGCTGGAAGCGTGGTTTCCGTCAATTCGACGCCTCGCAAGTCGCAATGTATGAGGCAGAGCGTAAAGCAGCGCTCGATGTATTGGAGCAATGGTTCGCTTCGGGCCATAATTGGCTTGCAGGCGAGCAGCCAACGATTGCCGATATCGATCTCTTCGGCGTCGTTGTCTATGCGGATGAAAGCGGCGATGATCTAAGCGCGTTCCCTGCCATTCGCGGCTGGATGGATCGTGTCGCCGCGCTACCCAATTTTGCGCCGCCTGCAACACTACTTCCGCCTGAATCGCGGAAGGCTGGATGAGCGACGACATCCTATTCCGTCATGCGGTGAAGGCGGATTTGCCGGCCATCATCGCGCTTCATGAAGCCGATGAAATGGGTGGCCATGGCGACGCGTGGACACCCGAATTACAACCGGTTTATGAGGCCGCTTTTGATGAGCTGATCGCTGATCCGCGTGAGCGGGTCTTCGTCGCCGAGCAACACGGCGCCGTCATCGGTAGCATGATTGCGACGCTACTGGTCGAGCTTACAGGGCGAGGCAAGCCGCATGTCGTGTTTCGTTCCATCCAAGTGGCCTCGAGCCACCGCAGCCTCGGTATTGGTGCAGCGATGATGGCATTTGCCGAGAATGATGCACGCGCGCGAGATGCGGTTGTTGCAGAGCTGACATCCAATATTAAACGTAAGGATGCGCATCGCTTTTATGATCGGTTGGGTTATGCTCAATCTCACTTAGGCTTTAAAAAGAAGCTCTGAATTTCAGCGGTAAACGAGGAGAAAAAAATGTCTGAGAGCCAAAAAAATGCCATTGATCTCTATTACTGGCCAACACCAAATGGTCAAAAAATCTCGATCATGCTGGAAGAATGCGCCCTGCCGTATAATCTCCACATCGTAAACATCGGCAAGGGTGATCAGTTCAAGCCCGAATTCTTGGCCATTTCGCCCAATAACCGGATCCCGGCGATCGTTGATCCAAAGGGTCCCGATGGTCAGCCGATTTCGATTTTCGAGTCGGGTGCCATTTTGCAATATCTTGGCCGTAAGACGGGGCTGTTTTATCCAACCGAGGAGCGCAAGCGCGTCGCAGTTGAAGAATGGCTTTTCTGGCAAGTGGGCGGATTAGGTCCGATGTCAGGCCAGGCCAACCATTTCCGCATCTATGCGCCAGAAAAAGTCGAATATGGCATCAACCGCTACACCAATGAGGTCAACCGGCTTTACGGTGTCATGGATCGCCAATTGGCTAAGCATGAATATCTTGCTGGCGAATATTCCATTGCTGATATGGCGTCGGTTGGCTGGGTTAAGGGGCATGAGCGTCTCGGCCAGAAGCTCGAAGAATTTCCAAATTTAAAGCGTTGGTACGAAGCGCTTTTGGCCCGTCCAGCCGTTATGCGCGGTCTAGAGGCGGGTGCCGATGCGCCCAATAAATATAATTTGGCCACCGATAAGGACGCTCAGGCGATCCTCTTTGGTCAAAAAGCACGATAATTCGCTTAAAAATAAAAAAATCCCCGGCGAGAAACTCAGCCGGGGATCAAAGTCACAGATGGGAGGAAATTGGACGAAATCCAAAGTCCAATTGCACCTACGAGCTGCTTAACGAACAGATCACACATGAAACAGGTGTTTTTTTGTGATGATGCAATTCAATTAAGTCATGCTGTAAAACGACAGCCGATTTTTAGTGTCGCGCCAAAGTGTCTGAAACCCGCTATTTTTTAGAACTTCTCGATCAATATCAAAGGCATAGGCGATGATCGAGCCATGCCGTTTGAAGTGTTGTAGATTGACGGAAATGAACCGTGACAGTGCAACGGCGTCGAACGGATTAAACAGAAAAACGAGCGTAGGCCCATCGGGCAGGAAATAGGTTTGGGCATCGGCTTGTACGAATTCAATATTCGCAGTGTTGCCCATCTGGTTCCGGTTATCGCGTGCGATGGCAATCAGAGATGATGAGATTTCAACGCCGATCACGCGGCGAAAGGCACCCGCTCTCGCCATATAAAGACAGGCTTTACCTTTACCGCAGCCCATATCAACGAAATTGCGGAACGGGATGCCGGTAGACTTCGCACTTTTCAAAATGCGGTTGAGATAGCGCACGGGAATAGGTTGATAAAACGTACCCCGCGATGTGGCGGCCAGTTCGTCCGAGGCAATCGCTGACACGGGCAATATGCCCTCGACATCGACACCATGCCATTTTTGAAAAAATCGATCACGCCAATCTGGATCGTAATATTTTTCAGTCTCCATACTGGTCGCTACTCACTCACTTAACAAAAGATAATAAACGCTCGTGATCAATTCCGATTGCGGTATTTCCATCTGCACCGATCATGGTTTCATTGGCAATAATGGAATCAAGGATCGCTTCTTCCGTGGCTTGAGCCGTAGCTTCAAATAAATCATCCATCGCGCTATTGGACATAAACCGCATGGAAGCTATCGAGGGATTGCCCGCATAAGCCTCGCGATTGGCCGTTGAAAAGGCTAAAAAAATATCACCCGATCCGTTGTGACCAATGCCACCTGTTCGCGCAATACCAACCGGCACGCGGCGGGCGATGCGTTTGAGTTGATGGGGTAAAAGGGGCGCATCGGTCGCAATCACAGCAATGATGGAACCAACGGGTTTTCCGCGCAATTCGCCGCCCGGCATTGCAAGGCCAACGCGACGGCCATCAACCATCATTTCATGACGACGTCCAAAATTCGATTGAACGAAAGCGCCCACCGTAAAAGCGTCATCACCAATCGTAACGATGCGCGATGCAGAACCGGAACCTGCCTTAAAATCAAATGTCAACATGCCAGTGCCACCGCCGACGCTGCCAAGTTCAATCGGCCCGCCACGCGCGGTGTCGAGCGCAGCTAGGACATGCTCGGTTTTGACATGGAAGCCGTTAATATCGTTCAATTCGCCGTCATAGGTTTCACCAGCTACGGGCAAGCCCCAATCGCTCACTGTTTTTTCAACATGGTTGAAAATCCATTGCACCGTCGCATCCCGAGCAATGCCGCAACTATGCGTGTTGGTAATCGTAATCGGTGTCGTCAGCTCCCCCGATTCCTCAACCCATAACAGCCCCGACATTTCACCGCTGCCGTTAAATGAATAACAACCCGCAGCGCAGGAAGTCTGCGGATCATTACGTCCACGAGGCAAAATGGCCGTCACACCCGTTCGGATGGGACCTTTACCAACAATGCGTGGGCCATCACCGGAGATAAGCGTCGTATAACCAACCTCTACACCGGCGACATCCGTAATCGCATTAAACGCCCCCGGTGTTCCTGGAAGCTCTATGCCGAGGCCGCGAAGACGTTTTTTGCCCGATGGTGTTTCGTTCCAATAGCCAGACAAAGAATTTCCAATCCTTCAATTCAGATTCGATAAATCATCATTCCTTGCTTTGTCGCTGAGGTCCAGTGACCTTAGCGATGCATCGCGCGATCGGTGCCGGTTTCTGGAATCCACCATTCATATCCGTGTGGTGTTTGGTGATAACGCGGCCATGGATGCTCAACGGGCGCCGGATAATTGCACCATGGTGCCTCCCACTGTTCACCACCAATGCCCCCGCCCGTGCGCGCATTAAATTCCGCGCGTATTGCTGCACGAAAACTTGCATCGTTGATAATGTCGAGCAGAGTAAGACCGATGGTCTTCGATGCTGTTATGATCATCGGATCGATGCAAGAACGAATGCCGCCAAGCGCATTCATCACCCAATCCGGATAGCTAAATCCATCTGGCGCTTTGAGCGCAGGCCGACCAATATAAAGCCGCACGGTTGGAGCGTGCCATGTCATATCGGTATAATCATCAGACGTATAATGTGTTTGCCAGGAAGGCAGTTCCGCACGCATTAGGCGCTCTGCTTCTTCCGGTGGAAGAAGCCTTTCAATCGCATCGATAAATGGCTTTTCAATCGGCTTAAGGCCTAACTCCTTTTGAATGACGTGGGCCGATGTAATTGCGTCACCATCAAAGCGCGGCGCGCCAACGCGTGTGAGATTTTCAAAGGTTCGTTGCGCCATCGCATGATTGGCAAGACCGGGCCGTGATTTTGAAACCCAATAGCGTTTTACCGTGCAATGCGCAGCAAGTGCTGCCGCTTCTGCTGTGCGGTCCAGTACCGCCAAAATACGGTCCAGCATTTCGCGCGAGGGTGCCCGCATCGCGTACATAATTTGCGCCATTTGAGCCGGTAAATTATCCGCCGTTGCCTGGCCCGAAGCGAGAATGGTTTCGTTCACCGTCCACGTGCCGGAATGTGGCAGCATATGATCACGTGCGGTTTTGCCCAGCGTGAACATAGCATTAACAGCATCATTGGCCCCCGGTGCACGCGCCATTGTATGCGCGGCTGGAATGGGGTTTCCGCTTGATGATTTACCAACGCCCGCCAGCCATGATTCCGGCTCTTCACAAAGAAATTCGTAAATCACGCCGTAATAGGGGCCACAATGCGTTTCCCATCGGCATGTATTGCTCAGCGGCAACATATAAAAGGGATGAAACGAAACAATGCCATCAAGCCCGTCATAATAGCCCTTTGCAGCATGAATAGGCTTTGATCCGCGAACCTTCTCGGCAGGCTCACCTGTGAAGCGCAGCGTGCCCTTGATGCCATGCTTCTGCATGATTGCTTTGGTGGCGAGTAACCCGCCCAAACCGCTTATCCCTAAAGCGGAATGGGGGTCGGTATGCCCGCCGGCAAATCGCGATAACCCATCACGCGGCGCGCGATAGGGTGCGGCCTTTTGGCAATTACCCGGCACGGCATCATATTCGGCATAGGTCATGGCCGATGGCCCGTCGCCGTTCGACCAACGCGCCGCAAAGGCGGTTGGCATACCGCCAGAGCCTTCCTCTACCTCAAAGCCTTCCTCGCGAAGACGGGCGACATACCAAGCTGCAGAACGCTCTTCCCGCCAAGCGGTCTCAGCAAAATTCCAGATGGTTTGGTTCCAATCGGAAAGGCGAGACCGGTTAACATCCACCCAATTGATCAATTCCGCGCCTAAATCCGACATGATCCGCCTCCCGTTTTTTGTTCAGCTTAGCCATGCGCCCTGCCTGCAAGCAAGCACGTCGGGCAATTTAGATTTGCAGCTCTGTTGCCGCCGGACTTCTCAAGACGCTAAACTTCGATTAGCGATAGTCTATAATTTTATTGTTTCGGGGAAATGTTCATGTCCGCTCTCCAATCCTGCCTGACCATTGCTGATCTTAAAAAGCTCGCAAAGCGCCGCGTTCCTAAAATGTTTTTCGATTATGCGGATTCGGGCAGCTGGACGGAGACAACCTATCGCACCAATGAAAGTGACTTTCATGAAATCATGCTACGCCAACGCGTGGCCGTAAACATGGAAGGCCGAACGCTTAAGACCGATATGCTGGGTGAGCCGGTCGCGATGCCGGTTGCTCTGGCACCCACGGGGCTCACGGGGATGCAGAATCCGGATGGTGAAATCAAAGCCGCGAAAGCCGCCGAAAAATTCGGTGTGCCATTCACACTCTCGACCATGAGCATTTGCTCAATCGAAGATGTGGCCGAGAACACGACAAAACCGTTTTGGTTTCAGCTCTATGTGATGCGCGACCGCGGCTTTATCGAGCGGCTCATTGATCGGGCGAAAGCGGCGAAGTGCTCGGCGCTTGTCTTGACGATGGATTTGCAGATTTTAGGCCAGCGCCACAAGGATATTCGCAACGGTTTATCCGCACCGCCAAAATTCACGCCGAAGCATATTTGGCAGATGGCGACGCGCCCGGCCTGGTCCTTCGGGATGCTGGGCACCCATCGTCGCACCTTCCGCAACCTTGTCGGGCACGTCGACAACCTCGTCGATTTAAGCTCGCTATCGGCTTGGACGAGTTCGCAATTTGACCCGACGCTGAGCTGGAAAGACATTGGCTGGGTAAAAGATCGCTTTGGTGGCAAGGTTATCGTGAAGGGTGTCTTGGACGCTGAAGATGCGCGGTTGGCCGTTGCCAATGGAGCGGACGGAATTATCGTATCCAACCATGGTGGGCGGCAATTGGATGGCGCGCCATCTTCCATTCGGGTTTTGCCGGAAATCGTGGCGGCTGTGGGCGGGAAAACCGAAATCTACCTCGATGGCGGCATCCGGTCGGGGCAGGATGTAATCAAGGCCTTGGCCCTTGGCGCGAAGTCGACCTTTATCGGCCGTCCCTTCCTTTATGGCCTCGGCGCCGGCGGTGAAGCAGGGGTAACGAGAGCGTTAGAGATTATCCAGAAAGAGATGGATATCACGATGGCGCTATGCGGCGAACGCGATATCAAGAATATCGGCCCACATACAATTTACAAAAACGGCCTTGTTTGAGCGTTACGCCAAACGGTCAATAGCGTGATTATTCGCCCTTCATAAACGGCTCGACCTTGCCCTTTAGCTTGATCGTCATGGCATTGCCGTGACGGTCTTTGGCCGTTCCTGCGGCCACGCGAACCCAGCCTTCGCTCACACAATATTCCTCGACATTGGTCTTTTCGATCCCGTTGAACAGGATGCCGACGCCTTTTTGAAGCAGCTCGGCATTATGAAATGGGCTTTCAGGATGGATCGAAAGGCGGTCGGGAACGGTCGCGGTCATGGATAGGGCCTCAAAAATTCAATAAAAGCTCTTTAATCGACCCATCCTCACTTGGCAAACCATCTCCCGAAAAGAGGACGATCGAAGACAATTGTTCAAAATACGACATCTGTCGATTTTATTCCCGAAAATATTGCCATGTCGAAAATTGCGGGTTACGCTTAAGGTTCGTCAACGGTTGGCGAATTTCTTCGAGGGCGTGATGGCTACAGGAACTGTTAAGTGGTTTAATGCAACCAAGGGTTATGGATTTATTCAGCCAGATGGCGGCGGCGCAGATGTGTTCGTGCACATTTCAGCCGTTCAGCAGGCTGGATTGCAGGATCTTCAAGAAAAGCAAAAGGTCAGCTACGAGCTGATCATGGATCCTCGCAAGAACAAGACAAGCGCTGGCAATCTCAAGCTCGCTTAATTTGTTTGGTTCAATAGCCGAAGGAGGGGATACCCCTTCTTCGGATTGTTAAGGCAATATTATGGGTCGTCGCCGCGTGTGACGAGACATGAAAGGTGTCGATGAACGTGCTTACCCGCTTCATTGAGGCCATGCCGAAGGCCGAACTTCATCTTCACATCGAGGGAACGCTTGAACCTGAGATGATGATGTCGCTCGCCGAGCGAAATGGCATCCAGCTGCCCTATGCGGATGTCGATGCTATTCGTCGTGCCTTTGCCTTCGGCTCTCTTCAAGATTTTTTAGACGTGTATTACGCGGGCATGTCGGTGCTCGTGACGTCGCGTGATTTTTTTGATTTAGCCTTTGCTTATCTCACTCGCATGCACGCGCAAAATGTTCGGCACGTCGAAATCTTTTTCGATCCGCAAGGACATACGTCACGCGGTGTCTCGTTTGATACTGTCCTCTCAGGGCTAGTCGATGCACTCGAGCGCGCCAAGCGGGACTATGGCATCACATCCAAATTGATTATGTGCTTCCTGCGGCATTTGCCGGAAGAAGAAGCCTTCGCGACGCTGAAAGATGCGTGCCGTTGCCGCGATCATATTTTTGGCATCGGTCTTGATTCATCCGAGAAGGGCCATCCGCCGTCGAAATTTTCACGCGTCTATCGCGAGGCGCGCGAGCAGGGTTTTGTCGCGGTGGCTCATGCGGGCGAAGAAGGCCCGCCTGCTTATGTGTGCGAGGCCTTGGATGATTTGCAGGTTAAGCGCATCGATCACGGCAATCGCGCGCTGGAGGACGAAAAGCTCGTTCAACGTTTGGTGCGAGATCAGGTGCCGATGACGGTATGTCCGCTCTCGAACAAACGCCTTCAAGTATGTCCTGATCTGACCCAGCATCCACTTCGACGCATGTTAAATGCAGGCCTCTTGGTTACTGTTAATTCCGATGATCCATCCTATTTTGGCGGCTATATCACCGAGAATTTTCTTGCGATCCAATCGTCGCTTGATCTCAATAAGCATGAAATAGTGCAGCTTGGAAAAAATGCATTCAAATCGTCTTTTATGACCGACACAGAGAAGCAATCAGCACTAGATGATTTTGATCAATTCATCGAACGCTTTAATGGGTCTTTATAAGCCTCATTTAATTGCCGTTTGCGCGATTCCCTTAAGCCCTAACATCGCGCGTGCCTCATCAGGCGTGGCGATGGCATGACCCAAACCTTCAATCAGTTTGCGCGCGATTGTAACCTGTTCGGCATTTGAAACAGCCAGACGTCCTGGCGCTGCCCATATTGAATCTTCAAGCCCGACGCGCACATGTCCGCCTGTTGCAGCAGAGATCGCCGCGATTGGCATTTGATTGCGTCCAGCGCCGAGTACCGACCACTCAAACGCATTGCCAAATAAACGGTCCGCCGTCCGCTTCATATGCATCACATCATCAGGATGCGGACCGATGCCGCCTAAAATACCAAAGACGGTTTGAACAAAAAGCGGAGGCGTTACGAGTTTACGATCAAGATAATGCGCTAGGTTATAAAGATGCGCGGTATCATAACATTCATACTCAAATCGCGTTCCAGCATCTTTCAACGTTGCCAGCACATATTCGATATCTTTGAAGGTGTTGCGAAACACAAGGTCACGCGAATTTTCAAGCACAATCGGTTCCCATTCATGCTTGAATTCCGAAAAGCGCCCGAGCATCGGAAACAAGCCGAAATTCATCGAACCCATATTGAGTGAAGCAAGCTCTGGCTTGAAATGCGCTGCAGGTTGCACACGTTCGGCTACCGTCATGGACGGCGCACCACCGGTTGTCAGATTAATCACAACATCGGATGCCTGTTTAATCGTCGACAAAAATCGGCCAAATGCTTCAGGCGATTGATCCGGACGGCCATTCTCGGGATTGCGCGCATGAAGATGCACAATCGCCGCACCCGCCTTTGCAGCGTCTATGGCAGACGCCGCGATCTCATCGGGTGTAACCGGCAAATGGGGTGACATCGAAGGCGTGTGTATCGCGCCCGTAATGGCACAGGTGATTATAACTTTACGCTGCTTGGCCATTAGAAATTCCTCGTTCCATCAAAGTGTTTCGACATTGCCGTCAACGCCAAGCGATTGCCCTGAAATATGGCGACCTGCGGCGGAGAGCAAAAACAGAACCGTACCCGCAACATCGCCCGCCGTTACCATTCTGCGCATCGAGACGCGATCGAGATATGTTTTTTCCATCTCCGCATAACTAACGCCGGTCTGCTCAGCGCGCGCTTTAATGACATTCGTCATGCGAGGCCCTTCGACGATACCGGGCAAAATCGCGTTCACCCTAATATTGTCGGGGCCAAGTTCCTTCGCGAGCGATTGCGTAAAACCAATCACGCCCCATTTAGCAGCGGCATAAGGCGTACGGAAAGCATAACCAAAACGCCCTGCAGCCGAGGAGAGATTAACAAGCGAGCCACCACCTGCGGACTTAATAAGGGGAACAGCGCGACGCGCGCAGAGAAATTGTCCAGTCAAGCAAATATCAAGCGTCCGCTTCCATTCTATCGGATCAAGATCTTCAACTTTGCCCGTTGGCCCAGCGATGCCAGCATTGTTAATCAACGCATCAAGGCCACCAAGCTTTTGCTTTACGTCGTCGAACAATCGATCAACATCACTCTCATTTGAAACATCGGCCTTTGTTGCACCATGTGTTGGGTGCGCCTTTTTAAAATCTTCGAGATGCCGATCATCGACATCGCAAATATGAACCTTTGCACCATGCGCAATGAGCAGATCAGCAATTGCACGGCCAATACCGGAAGCTCCTGCGGTAACGAGAACACGATTTTCTTTTCCAAGCGAAAAAGTATCAGGAATGGGGGACATCGAGTGCTCCGTCTTGCCGACCGTCAATTTTACTGATCGTATGCGAGCCGAGTTGTAGAAGGCAAGGGCAGGGGCGTTGCATGAGTTTGGACGATAAAGCTTGGTGTGAGATTGAATATAACCCGCGCTTGAGTATTTCGGATGCGGCTGATTACGGCCCCAAATGGACCGGGTGGGCGGAAAATACGCGAAAAAATACGCCTCATTTGAGCAATGTTGCCTATGGCGATCACCCTCGGGAGATTATGGATGTCTTTTCGGTGAAGGACGCAAAGGGCGCCGTTATCTTCATTCATGGCGGCTATTGGCGTAGTTTTTCGAAAGATGTTTTTTCGTGGTCGGCAGAAGCTTTAAATCAATATGGCATGACGGTCGCGGTGATTAATTATCCGCTCTGCCCGGAAGTCACCGTCGCCGATATTGTTGTTTCTTGCCGCAAAGCGATATCAAAGCTTTGGCACGACATTTTAACACCCGTCGAAAAATCAAACCTCATCGTCACCGGCCATTCGGCGGGTGGCTATTTAACGGCCGCAATGTTTGCTACCGATTGGACGCTCTTCAATATGCCGATAACGCCCTTTAAAGGCGGCGTTCCGATATCTGGTGTTTTTGATATTCAACCTTTGATCAATACCACCATCAATGAACAAGTGCGCCTCACAGAAGAAAGCGCCGCAGCACTTAATCTCTTGGCGCAAAAGCCGCTGGTACAAGCGCCTTTCATCCCGCTTTATGGCGCCCTTGAATCATCGGAGTTTCGCCGTCAGAGCGAAGCGATTGCCAAACTCTGGCCGCTATCAGAGCCTGCTATTGGCTTTGCTGATCGGCATCACCTCAACGTCGTTGAAGGCGTTAATGAGCCCGGCTCGCCGCTATTTGAGGCGCTCATGCGCCTAGCCGCGCGCGCATAAAAAAATCCGGCGAGATGCCTCGCCGGATAAAGGTTTGTTTGGGGAAGATAATCAGAATTAGACGATCTTGACCTGCTCTGCGAGCGCACGACGTGGCTTGCGTGGCCAGTTGCCAGGTGCGGCGCGACCAACAGCGATGAGGATAACGGGCACCTCGTTCGGGCCAAGTCCTGCAACAGCCGAAACCTGATCAGGAACGAAGCCGCTCATTGGGCCAGAAACATAGCCCTTAGCCTGTGCGGCAATCATCAAGGTCATCGCAGCCAAAGTAGCCGAACGGAAGGCTTCATCGTGCTGGAGCTGTGGGTTGTTCTCGTGCGAACCAACCGTCATGCCGACCCAGCCATCATAAGCGGCCTGATCAATCGCACCATTGTCGAGCAATGGCTTGGCGAGGCGAGCGATTTCCTTGTAGCCGTCCTTGATACCGGCGACGACGAAGGTAACAGCGGCATCAGCAACCTTTTGCTGGCCATAGGCAGCGCCCTTGAGGGCTTCCTTTTGATCCTTCGACGAGAAGGCGACAACGCGCCAGTTCTGCAAATTGAAGGCGGTTGGCGCATGCTGCGCGTAGGAGACAAGCTCCTCGATCTCCGCTGCCGTCATGACATGCGTCGGATCAAAATTATTAGCTGAGGTGCGGTCTTTAATAGTGGACAAAGCGTCGGTCATAGAATTCTCCTGTGCGGTCAAAAACTGTCCGAATGGACAATGAAATGCACAAATGCTGAATAGTCCTATTCGCTGGCGATTCATACTTGCAAGTTAGCAAGGATCACCTTGCATAGCCCAATCGATACGGGGGTAGTAGGCACCATATGAAGACGCAAATCATCAAGGGAAAACCCGTAGAGGCCATAGTTTTTGACGCATATGGCACGATTTTCGATGTTCACGCCGCTGTCATGAAATGCGCCGCAGAGCTTGGCCCGTTGGCTCGCCCCCTTTCGGAGCTTTGGCGGACGAAGCAGCTTGAATATACGTGGATCCGGTCGCTTTCGAACCGTTACGCTTCGTTTTGGCAACTCACCGAAGAATCGCTTGATTTTGCCTTAGCGATCATCGCGCCAGATCATACCGCCCTTCGCGGAGCCATTCTCGAAGCCTATCGCGATCTGGATGCGTATGCTGACGCGGCATCGGCCTTATCCACACTGCGCGCAACAGGCATAAAGACCGCCATTCTTTCAAATGGCGATGCCAATATGCTCGAGCGAGCTGTCGCTTCCGCTCGTCTCAGCGGGGCGTTTGATGCGCTGATATCGGTGGAGAAGATCGGTGTTTATAAAACGGCATCCGGCGCCTATCGGCTTGTTGAAGAGCAAATGGGAATTCCCCCCAATGCGACGGCCTTTGTCTCGTCCAACCGGTGGGACATTGCGGGGGCTAAAGTCGCGGGCTTCCATTGCATCTGGCTAAACCGCCTATCCCGCCCCGATGAATATGCCGACATGGCACCAGCTGCCGTCATTCAAACGCTCGCCGATCTGCTAGCCGATTAAGAGCGCCTCAACCATAGCTGCCCAAGCGAGTGGCCGATCAAAGCACCTAACACAATCAAGCCCCCAATGAGGGTCATGAGGCTCGGTGTCTCGCTATGGATCAACCATACCCAAACGGGGCCGAGCACCGGTTCTGCTGTTCCAATTAACGAGGCAATCGATGCGGGGATACGACGTGCCCCGCTGATAAACATCGCCAATCCCCAGCCCAAATTAAGAGCTCCAAAGGCGAACAGGACGAGCATATCGACGGGCGTAACGCCGAATTGTTTCACGTTAAACGCCGCGACGCTGAACGAGATCAAAACGCCTAAGGTTACCGCTGGCACCATCTCAACATGCGCGTAACGGCGCGTGATAACGGTCGCGACCGCAAAGACCAACGAGATGGTCAGCGATAATAATCCACCAATCGGCGAAATATTGCCGTCTAAGGATTCCGATTCCATCACCCCGATGCCGAAAATCACGGTTGCGATGGCAACCCATGTTCCGACGGAAACTTTTTCACGAAAGAAAAGCCAGGCCAACGACGCCGCAATCAAAGGGCCGCCCGCTTGAACCAATAAAATATTGGCGACACTTGTATATTGCAGCGCTACAACGAACGCCATCGAGGCGGTGGCAAAGCAGAGGCTTACGGCGATCCCGGGCACGCCCATTTTGCGGAAATGAGTAATGGCCTGTCCGACACCGTCGCGCTTAAGCATATAGCCGATGAGAAAGGCCGCCGCCCAGCCAGACCGCCAGAAAATAATGCTCCACGGATCAGAAGCGGATAGAAAGCGAGCCAAAGCGCCGCCAAAACTCCACACAAGAGCCGAGCCGAGAACGAATAACATGCCAATTTGACGTTCACGGGCCGCCGACCGGACCTCTGAAATAGGACCTTTCGGTTGCGTTGCACTTGAATTTACGGCGGACACGGGTGTTTAAACTCCCCAAATGAATCGTTATGAGTACCAGTCTTGCCAGTACCCACCGGCCCGGTAAAGAACAGAGATGCATATGCATACCCACGAAATTGCAGCCTTTTATAAGTTCCAGCGCATTGCAGACCCCGTTGATTTGCGCGATCGGCTGCA
>CANGPL010000024.1 GCA_947455725.1 Hyphomicrobiales bacterium
AGACCGAAATCAAAGAGCGAGCCGGATAGGCGCTCGCCATCGACGAGCACGTGCTTTTCGGGCAGGTGCCAGCCGCGTGGGCGCACCATCAGAGCGGCGGGATTGGCGTGGATGGCGTAGGTCTTGCCGGTGACTTCATCGGTGAAGCCTAAGGTACCGGCCCAGCGGTCTTTCAAATTGATTTGGCCTTCGACCATATTGGCCCAAGTAGGCGACGAGGCGTCTTCGAAATCGGTCATGAAGACTTTCGCGCCGGAGTTCAGCGCGTTGATGATCATTTTCTTGTCGACTGGTCCGGTGATTTCAACGCGGCGGTCGAGCAAATCGGCGGGGAGTGGAGCAACCGTCCAATCGCCCTCGCGGACGGCTTTGGTCTCGTCGAGGAAATCCGGCAATTCGCCAGCATCGAACTTCTTCTGGCGCTCAGCGCGGGCGGCGAGCAAAGCAAGGCGGGTCGCGTTAAAGCGCGTGTGTAATTCCGACAAAAAGGCGAGCGCGGCGGGGGTCAGGATTTCATCGTAGCGGGGACCCATTGGGCCTTGAATGTCAATTTTCGCCATGGTGCTGTTCCTTGTCGTTTCTTGATTGTTGGATTTGGTGGCCTTTTAGCCCTTAAAGACGCGAAAAGTCCACGCCAAATGGCGTGGACCTGTAATGCAGCGTATCGACCTTTGGTATTAGGCGCGTTGGGCTGGCAAAAGCTTGGCCAAGGCGAAGCTAATGATCAGGCTTGGCAGGGCGGAGCCCCAATCCGGATAGGCAAAGACAGCCGCTTGATAGACCGCAACGCCTAAAATCCACGCAAGTGTCGCCGTCCATTCGACGCGCGGCAAAGCGTTGGCTGCAAGTGCTACTGCCCGGATAAGGCGGTGTCGGGCCAAAATCACGCCAAAGAGGGGTACGAAAACCGAGCTCAAAATGGTCAGAAATTGGGTGATCAGCTGGCTTGTTGTCTCCGATAGCGTGGTTAGCACCAAAGCCAACACAATGGCGGTGATGGCCATGGCGACGCCACGGCGAATGATGCCGAAGCCACCAAACAGGCTCTCCGAGCTGACGGCACCTGAATGGAGATCGCCGTAGGCGTTATCAAGCTCGTCGAGAACGATAAGGGTAAGCGCGATAAGACCGCCTTGGGCCAAGAGGAGACCAGTTACCAAATCCGCTGAGGGTTGGTTAAAGGCAATGAGCGCGCCGAGCGCGTAGCACCAGATATTCGCGATGGCGTAGCCGATAAAGGTGCCGTTTGTGCTGCCCTGTTTCGAGCGGCCAAAGCGGGCATAGTCGGCGACGAGGGGAAGCCATGAAACAGGCATGGCGATGACAAGATCGACGCCGCCCCAGAAGCTCGTTTCGCCGGTTCCTGCTTGGCTCCAGAAATCACCCCAGCCTTTGGCGAGTGTTGCCGAGACAAAGACGTAGCTGAGCCACACCAAGGAGGCTACGACGAGCGGAAGGCCGATGCGGGAGAGAAAACGCCGCACAAGGCTTGTCATGGAGCCCATCATCAGAAGGACGAGGATCAGGCCCCAAACGAGTGTGAGTTCGAAGGTGATGGTCGTCCCTTCAAGGCCGGTCGATTGCTTGATCACGGCGAGCGAACCATCGCGCATGATGATGATTTCGAACGCGGCCCAGCCTAGAAGCTGGATGACATTGGCCACAACCGGTACGCGGCCCAAGGCGCTACCGAAGGCTACCGTCATAAGGGTGCCGGAGGACAGGCCGGTTTCTTGGCCCAAACGGGCGACGAGGGCTAAAAGGCCAGCGCCGATGGCTGAGCCTAAGAGAATGGCGAAAAAGGCCAATTTCGGGCTGAGGCCCGGCATGAGGCTCGCGCCGGTTTGCATGACCAAGAGGCCAACGCCGAGGCTAAACCACAGAGCGGCCTGGTCGCGAAAGCCAAAGACACGCTCTTGGCCGGGAATGGGGGTGGTAAGGGTAGAAGAGTGGTCGTCTGCCATGTCGATCTCCATCGGATCAAATGGCAGGAAAGCTTAGGCTCTAACCGCCGACGGACGGATGCTTACCAATGCTTCCCTGCGCGAGGATTACCTCAATCAGGTTCAAAGGGTGTTTCTCAGCCATGCGCTAGCACAGCACCCCCAGCGGAATGTCAGCAGGCGTAAAGCAGCCGACGCGGCGGCGATAAACGGTTTTTGCCGCGTTGGCAATCGGGGAGCTTCCAATCGCACCATTCCTTTGCTACAGCAGCGGGGCGGTGAAGCGCGTTGGCGCTTGCCGTTTCGCTGGGGGTGCTAGGCCGGAAGGCATGGCTGAGATCAGACCCTTTGAACCTGACTGGGGTAATGCCCACGCAGGGAAGCAGGACGGATCAGCCCTTTGGGCTGGCTTTCAGCTTCCAAGCGTTTGACGAGAGACGGGAAGCCGCAACGCACATGAAGATCGCGGTGATTGGTGCGGGTGTCATGGGACTTGTAACGGCGCATCATTGCGCGTTACGGGGCGGTACCGTCACGGTCTATGAGCGGCGAGCGGAAGCGGGGCGGGGTTGCTCTTGGTATGCAGGCGGCATGTTGGCCGCTTGGTGCGAGATGGAAAGTGCCGAGCCTTTGATTGGCGAATTGGGCTTTGAATCGCTTGCCTATTGGAAGACGCATTTTTCGCATGTGGTGGAAAAGGGCACTTTGGTGATTGCCCCGCCGCGTGATCTACCCGACCTTAAACGCTTTGCTGCGCGCACCACGGCGCATCAATGGATCAAGCGGGATGAGATTGCCGCGCTTGAGCCTGATTTAGCAGACCGCTTTGAGACGGCGTTATTTTTTGACCGCGAGGCGCATCTTGATCCGCGCGAGACGCTGGCGGCGTTGAAGACCAAACTCATCGACGAATTTGGTGTGAGTTTTGTTATGGATCATGCGGTTACCGCTGAGGATTGCGACGCGGATTATGTGTTTGATTGTCGCGGCTTTGAAGCGCGCGATGCGTTGCATGATTTGCGTGGCGTGAAAGGCGAGATGCTGATTTTGCGCACGAAGGAAGTGAGCCTCTCGCGGCCTGTGCGGTTATTGCATCCACGTATTCCGGTTTATATCGTGCCGCGCGCAGACCATCATTTTATGGTGGGCGCGACGATGATTGAAAGCGGCGACCGGACGCGGTTTTCGGCGCGTTCAATGGTCGAGCTTTTGAATGCGGCCTATGCGGTTCATCCGGCCTTTGGCGAAGCGGAAATTATCGAGATGGGGACGGATGTGCGCCCGGCCTTTGCGGATAATCTTCCACGCATAAGGCGGGATGGAAAAATACTGCGGCTCAACGGATTATACCGTCATGGCTATCTTGGCGCGCCTGCTCTCGCAAGACGCGCGGCGGAGATTGTGTTTGAGCAAAAATCCTTTCCGGAGGTTGAGCGGTGAGGCTGATTGTGAATGGCAATGAAACCGATGTTACGGCCACGAATTTTGCCGATTTGCTGTTAGAGCTTGGCTATGAAAACATGCCGGTTGCAACCGCTTTGAATATGGCTGTGGTGCGCAAAAAAGACCGAGCGATGGTTGAGCTGCACGAAGGGGATCGGGTTGAAATTCTTGTGCCGATGCAGGGAGGATAGGATTTGGATTCGTTAGCGTTTTATGGCGTACCCGTTGCATCGCGGCTCTTGCTAGGCACCGCGCAATATCCATCGCCCTCGATTTTGAAAGATGCGATTGAACGCTCGCAAGCCGATATTCTCACCGTATCGCTGCGTCGTGAATCAACCGGTGGTTCCGGTGGGCGTGAGTTTTGGAAATTGATCAGCGGCATGGGATGCAAGATCTTACCGAATACGGCGGGATGCCATTCCGCCAAAGAAGCGATTACCACTGCCGAGATGGCTCGCGATGTGTTTGATACGGATTGGATCAAACTCGAAGTAATCGGCAATGCCGATACGTTGCAACCCGATGTGTTCGGGCTTGTTGAAGCTGCGCGTGAATTGAGTGCGCAAGGGTTCAAAGTTTTTCCCTACACGACCGATGATGTGATTGTGGGCGAGAAATTATTAAGCGTTGGCTGTGAAGTGCTGATGCCTTGGGGTGCGCCGATTGGTTCGGGCAAGGGATTGAATAATCGCTTTGCGTTGAAGGCGATGCGTGCGCATTTTCCGACGGTGCCCTTGGTGATTGATGCGGGGCTTGGTGTGCCCTCGCACGCGGCGGATGCGATGGAGCTTGGGTTCGATGCGGTGTTGTTGAATACGGCGGTTGCGAAGGCCGGTGATCCTGTGATGATGGCCGAAGGTTTTGCCTTGGCGGTAAAAGCGGGGCGGCTTGCTTATCGAGCGGGTGCGATTGAAGCGCGCGATATGGCGGTGCCTTCTACGCCGGTTTTTGGTCAACCTTTTGTTTGATGGTTTTGGAGTTTTAACATGCTGGATCGGTTTTATTTGATTGTTGATTCATCCGAATGGCTTGAACGTCTTTTACCGCTTGGCGTGAAGACGGTTCAGCTGCGCATGAAAGATAAAAGCCATGCGGAATTGACGCATGAAATCATCATGTCTCGCACGTTGTGTGCGCAACATGGTACAACGCTGATTGTGAATGATTATTGGCAGATGGCGCTTGATGAAGGATGCGACTTTGTGCATCTCGGCCAAGAAGATATGGATCGTGCCGATTTTAAGGCCTTAAAGGCCGGTGGTGTTAGGATTGGTCTATCAACGCATACGCCGGAAGAGCTTGATCGGGCTTTGCAGTTTGTCCCTGATTACATCGCGCTTGGGCCGATTTATCCGACGGTTTTAAAAGAGATGACATTCCCGCCGCAAGGTTTGGAACGGATCGGCGAGTGGAAGCGGATCATCGGCGATATGCCGCTTGTTGCGATTGGCGGCCTGACGCCGGAGCGCGCGAAGCTTGTGCTGCAAGCAGGCGCGGATAGCGCTTGCGTGGTGACGGATATTTTACGCCATGCGAACCCAGAAGCACGCACGCGCGAGTGGATCGAAACGCTGAAGGCGTAATCGCGCGATCCTTCTTAAGGGATCATACTCGTTTCAAATACATCATCCGCAGATGAGACGAGCTGCTGACAATTGCTGGCGTTCACATCGAGTTCGACTTCGTTCTTTGCAATCTCGATGCGACGGCCTTGTTCAATCGCGCAATTCTGGCCGTTGATGCGGGCCATGATGGAGAGAAGCTCGCCTTTTTGCCGATGGGGCAGGAAGAAATAGCCGTCTTCATTCGTGACTTCTTTGAGGAGGCCGGATGTTGATGAGGTAACGCGGATCTTGACTTGTGGAAGGCCGATTTGGCCGTCTTTCGTCACGCGACCGGCGACGAGTTTGCCGCCATCCTCTGCTTCGCCATTGGGGTTAGGGCGAAGCGCGCGCAAATCGGCGAGTTCAAGCACCGTGCCGGGCTTTGCGTTGACGAGCGCGATGCGAACGCCTTTCACTTTGCCGAGTGGCAGCGGCGGGCGGTTCCATTTTTCTTTTGTCGTGTTGAGGTCGGGCCAATCAAGCGCTGCGACATCCAGTGTTTCGTAGCGCCATTCATTGGATACCGATACGGGTGCAATGTGCCATTGGCTTGATGGCAGCAATTCGAGCTCGGGCGTGTCTTGCTCATTGATGGAAACAATCTTGCCGTCATCCATCATGAGATCAATTTCGATATTGCCGGCGGCTACATTACGCTTTCCGAGCGATGGCGCCAATTTCCGCAAAGCGAGTTGGAAGTGGCTCGTGTTCCAAAACTCAAGCCGCGACGGCGTGAAGAGTACTTCAGCCCGCCCTGCATTATCAGCCGTCAGACTTAGAATTTTTGAGCCGTCGGGCTCATTGACTTTCGCTTGACGCTCTTGCGCTTCGCCATGGTCAATCGACACGCGGCCTTTTTCGAAAAGGGCGACGTGATCGAGAATGGCGGTTGGTGAATTATCATCGACAAGCGTAATCGATGTCTTGCTTGTTTCATCCGGCGGGTTGCGGGTGAAGGCGTGAAGTTCGGTATCGCCCACAAAGACCCGCGTGTTCTGCGGATCGGTCATATAGATCGTCAGACCATGCAAATCGCGGCTACCGGCGTGCGGATCCGGGATCATCCTTCCCGTGACTTCATCCAGCCAAGGCGTGATGGTGATGCGGTTATCTTTGTCATTGATTTCGATGTGGCTCGCAATCGCTTTGCGCATTTGTTGATAGCGAACCCAGGTCGAGCCCGGAGGCGACCAAACGCGTTGGACATCGGGTACCGTGCCATCGAAATTATAGACGAGGTTTGCGAGGCGCTGCATCCATTTGCGGATGACGGGTGTCACAGGCTCTTGCGGCGTGTGCAGGAAGGTGGAACCGCCAGAGCCAAAATGCGTGTACCAGAAATGACGGACGGTATCGCCATTATGGATCATATCGACGCTTGCTGCCACGAGCATGGCCAAGGCGTCGCCCTGTGCACTGTCGCACCGCAGACCGCAATAAAGGTTCTTGCGGTCTTCATAGGAGAGGGTTGGCAAGAGATGTCCGAGGTCATTGGCGAAGGCATCAGCCGAACTGCGGTCAAAATTGCCGGTTGTTGAACGCGGCACATTATAGAAGCCGGGATAGGTGTTGGTGAGTGCCGGGAGCGGTTTTCTAAAATCGCTTTTGAGCGGACCGAAATAATGCGACGGATCGGCGGGGAAATAAGACCAGATGCCTTCGACGCCGAGCGTTTTCAGAATATCAGCGTGATAAGCGTGGCTCGTTTCATCCGTTGCATGGGCTTCGCGCTTCACGACAACCGATGGGTCGTTGAAAATCGTGCCGGGTGCGCGTGGCACTTCGTAATATTTGCCTGCAACACCAAAATCTTGCGCGAGCGTATTGCCACCATGCGAGGTGAGGAGTGCAGGGCGCATATTCCAATCGGCCAATATGGGCGCTTCGGCCATAACGGTCTGACGGCTAAAATCATCGCGCTCGATCCGCGTGACGGATACACCACAACCCGTGCTGCACGAGGGCGCGTTCAGCGTCACATGATCCATCTCGCCGGCATTTAACGCCAGATGATCGAAAGTGTCGCCTTCGGTCGGGATGAGAAGCTCGACGATCGTGAATTTGCTGTCTTTTTTAAGCTGGACGTTGCGGCCTTTTGCAATCTGATCGGGGCCATAGGTAAGCGTGCGACCGGTGCGATCCGACAGGGTCACGGATAGATCTGCTGGTGGCTCGCCGTTCAAATAGAGGCGAACATTTTGGCGCTGCTCATTGACGATATCGCTGGCTGTTGGCGGAAGATCGATGATGGTCTGTGCCGATGAAAGCGTGATCGTTGGTTCAAACACATTGCGCAATTGATAGGTGGAGTCTTCCTGCCAGCCATGGAACTGATCAATATTGCCGCGATGCCATTCGCGTAGCAGCAGCGCATAGGCGGGGAGGCCGTCAACGCCGGTTGGCGTCCGGTTTAAGCGATCGGGACCTAAGAACATCGTGGAGAGCCGATCGCTGCCATGCGGCCAAATCGAGTCGGTGATCGGAAGGCCGAGTTCTTGGTTGAACACGCGATGCAGCGCGGCACCATGCCAAGGCTTCAACTCGTCGGCATCATCGCTAAAGCTGACAACTTGGTGGAATGGATAGGGGAGTTCGCGCAGACGCGCGATATCATCCGTGCTGGACGCCGTGCGACCACCGATCAGCGGAAGCGTAACCACGACAAGGGAGAGCGCAAGCCGAAGACGCTTTGGAGCCATCATTTTGAACACGAAAGACCTCATGATGGCTAAAGTTGGCGGATGTCTTGCCGATGACGCGTTTCAACCAAACCACTACACTGTCCCGTAACCTTGGGCGATGCTGTGTGGCAGCCAATTATTACGAATTCGTGACAGGATTGGTTTAAAAGCACGGTTATCAACGCCATGGCGCTTAGAGGCTCCAAACCGAGATATGAGCCGGGCGCGTGGCGCGGGGAAGGGCGCCTTTGACATCCATAACGATCGGATTGCCGGGTTTTAGTAGCTTTTGGACGAGGGACCAGCCTTCTTCCATGTAAGATTTATGCGAAACGGCCAAGATGACGGCGTCCGATGGCTTGAGATCGGCGGTCTTGACGAGATCAATGCCGAATTCGTGTTGCACTTCTTCCGCTGAAGCCATCGGATCATGCGCTTGCACGGTGATGCCGAAATTTTTTAGTTCCGTGATGATATCAACAACTTTGGAGTTACGGATATCGGGCACGTCTTCTTTGAAAGTGAGGCCCAAAACGGTAACCACGGGATTGGCGCGGCCATCGGCCAGCAAGCGGCGGATACATTCGCGGGCGACGCGTGGGCCAACGGCGTCGTTGGTCCGGCGTCCGGCCAAAATGACTTCCGGATGGCAACCGGCCTTTTCCGCACGATAGGTCAGATAATAAGGATCAACGCCGATGCAGTGCCCGCCCACAAGGCCGGGGCGGAAGGGGAGGAAGTTCCATTTCGTGCCGGCGGCGGCAAGGACATCGAGCGTGTTAACGCCAAGCGCTTGGAAGACCTCTGAGAGCTCATTCATGAGCGCGATGTTGAGGTCGCGCTGGGTATTTTCGATCACTTTGGCGGCTTCCGCCACCTTGATCGAGGGGGCTTTGTGGATGCCGGCCTTGACCACCGAGCCATAGACGGCGGCTACGATTTCAAGCGTTTCCGGCGTCTGGCCGGAGACAACTTTGGTAATGGTTTCAAAGCGATGGACGTGATCGCCCGGATTAATGCGCTCTGGCGAATAGCCGACGGTGAAGTCCGTGCCCGCCTTCAATCCCGAGACGCGCTCGAGTACCGGAACGCAATCTTCTTCCGTGGCACCCGGATAGACGGTTGATTCATAAACGACGATATCGCCCTTTTTAAGCACATTGCCGACCGTTTCGGAGGCTTTGAGCAGCGCGGTGAGATCTGGGCGGCGGGCTTCATCAATGGGGGTAGGGACCGTCACGATAAAGAAATCTGCGGTTTTGAGCGTGGCGCGGTCATGCGTGAAGGTCAGTGTTGGCGCCTTCAGGCGGTCGCTTTCGACTTCCAAGGTCCGGTCATGGCCGTCTTTCAACTCGGCGATACGGCGTTGGTCGATGTCGAAACCGATGACGGTTTCGCCTGCCGCTGCAAAGGAAACGGCAACGGGAAGGCCAACATAACCAAGCCCGATGACGGCGATTTTTCTCGAATGAGCCACTTATAAAGTCTCCATTTCACATTCAACACGCCGTCTAGACGGCAACTCGCAGATCAGCAATCCTCATTTCGGCCATATCCCGATAGATTGCGGCAATTTCGGTACCGATTGAGGTGGAAGAGAAGATTTTTTCGACGCGGCGGCGTCCGGCGGCACCCAATCGGGCGCGCAAGCCGGGGTCAAGGGCGAGGGTTTCAATCGCGCGGGCCAAGGCTTTGGCGTCATCAACCGGCACCAATAGCCCCGTTTCGCCGTCTATTGCGACATCGCGGCAGCCCGGTACATCGGTGGCAACCAGCGGGCGGCCACAGCTTGCGGCCTCTAACAGCGCTTTGGGCAGACCCTCGCGCCGTGATGGCAGAACGGCGATGTGGCAACGCGCCCAGAGGCCAATAATATCATCGACATGGCCGAGCCATTCGACGCCCGGCTGGCGGGCAAAATTTTCGAGCTCTTCGATTTTAATCGCCGAGCGGTTGGTGGGATCATAATCACCGGCCAATAAAAGCCGCGTATTTAGCCCGTTACGGTGCAAAATGGCCTGCGCTTCGACGAGCGGGCGGATGCCCTTATCTTCTAACATGCGGGCCGCGACGCCGATGGTGATGGGGCCTTCAGGCTCGGCAAGCGGGCGCAACTGATCGGTATCGACGCCTGAGCCCGGAACGAGTTTAATGGCGGATTGTGGCACGCCGATGGAGGCGACGGCCGCCCAATCATCGGCATTTTGGACGATGGTGAGCGATTTATCGCGGGCCAAAAGCGTGCGTAGCGCCAAAATAAGGCCGGTTTTGAGGATTTTTCCTTTAAGATCGCGCCCGATAAAGCCCGAGCCCAAGCCTGCAATCGTATTGACCGTGGGGAGCGACAGGCCTGTGGCCGCCAATTGTCCGAAAATCACGGGAACCAGCGCAATATGATGCACAAGATCGGGTTTGAGCGCGACATAGAGGCGGCGAATGGCCCAGATGTCCTTTATGATATTGAAAGGTGAGCGCTTGAGCTTTTCCCAAGGCAGATCATGGACGGTGAAGCCCTCGGCTTTGATCGCCGCGCCAAAATTTTTAACCCGCGTGCCGACATGGACATCAAAACCCTGCGCCGCCGCCGCCCGCGCCATCGGCAAGCGATGGGAGATGAAATAGCGGTCGTCAGTGACTAAAAAGAGCAGGCGGGGTGCGGACATGCGGTTGAAATCAGTTCCAAAACCTTGGTTCGGGGGTAAATCCGAACGTTGGCGGTGCAATAGCGGATCAATCCTGTCTGGCGGATGAACGGAATGCGTAAGGACCGCGAGGCTCCCGCCTCGCATCAAGTCAGCGCGCCGGGAGGCGCGGGGTCCAAGATGCTTACCTCCACCCTAATTCCGCCCTGATTCAGCTTCAGTTCATCCGTGTCGTGCTTTTTGCGGATTTATAAAAAGGTCGATTCAGCCTCGCATTTGTCGCCTAAGGGTGCTAACGGGAGGCGGAATTGTCGATTTTTCATCAAATCACGGCGTTTTGACGTTTATTCTAAGGATATCCCCCTTGAAGACTTATGCCCTTGTTGGAGCTTCCGGTTATATTGCGCCCCGTCATATGAAAGCGATCAAGGATACGGGCGGTGAGCTCGTTGTGGCTTTTGATCCGAATGACTCGGTTGGTATTTTGGACAGCCATTTTCCTGACGCGCATTTCTTCACCGAGTTTGAGCGCTTTGATCGTCATGTCGACAAGCTGCGGCGTCGGGGCGAGCGGCTCGATTACGTCTCGATTGCCTCGCCTAATTATCTGCATGACGCGCATTGCCGCTTTGCGTTACGCGCCGGCGCGGACGCGATTTGCGAGAAGCCTTTGGTGCTCAACCCTTGGAATATTGACGGGTTGGAAGAGATTGAGGCTGATACCGGCAAGCGGATTTATTCGATTTTGCAGCTTCGGCTGCACCCGGCGATCATCGCGCTGCGCGATAAATTTGCCAATTCGACCAAGCGCCATAAGGTTGAATTGACCTATTGCACCTCGCGCGGGCGGTGGTACCACGCCTCTTGGAAGGGCGATGACTCGAAATCGGGCGGGGTTGCCACCAATATCGGCGTGCATTTCTTTGACATGCTTGGCTTTGTGTTTGGCGGGGTTAAATCCAATATTGCGCATTTGCGCACGGATGAACGCGCGGCTGGCTTTTTGGAGTGCGAGCGCGCGGATGTGAGCTGGTTTTTGTCGGTGGATCGCAATGATCTACCCGAAAGCGTGCAGGGCAAGAAGACGACCTATCGCTCGATTACGGTCGATGGTGAGGAAGTAGAATTCTCGGAAGGCTTTACCGATTTGCACACGCGCTCTTATGAGGAAGTGCTGGCGGGGCGCGGCTTTGGCTTGCAGGATGTGCGGCCTTCGATTGAGATCGTTTCGAATTTCCGGAACCAGGAAATCGCCAAGCATTCAGGGATTGTTCATCCCTTCGCCGTTAAGGCCTAGTTTATGAGTGAAATGAGGGAAGATCCGCGCTTTCCCGGCGTGCTTATCCATATATCGAGCTATGTCGATGATGGAGCGGTGATCGGTCGCGGCACCAAGATTTGGCATTTTTGTCACATCCTCAAAGGGACGGTGATCGGCGAGAATTGCTCGATTGGGCAAAACGCGATGATCGGACCGAAAGTCACCATCGGCAATGGCTGCAAGATCCAGAACAATGTCTCGCTCTATGAAGGCGTTGAACTGGGCGATGACGTATTTTGTGGACCTTCTTGCGTGTTTACCAATGTGACGAACCCGCGCGCGAATGTGAGCCGCAAATCCGAATTCAAGACAACGCCGGTTGGACGCGGTGCGACCATTGGCGCCAATGCAACGATCGTATGCGGCCATGCGCTCGGCGATTATTGCCTGATTGGTGCAGGCGCCGTTGTCACAAAAAATGTACCCGATTATGCGCTGATGGTGGGTAACCCCGCGCGCCGCATGGGGTGGATGAGTCGCTCTGGCGAGCGGCTTGGAGCCGATTTGAGATGCCCGACAACGGGTGAAGCCTATCAACTTAAAGCTGACAACCAGCTTGTGCTGGCCGACTAGGAGCAAGACTCGTGGATATTAAAGGTAAGAAATTCGTAGTGATTGGTGGCGCGGGTCTGATTGGTTCGCATGCGGTTGATCAGTTGGTGCAGCAGGACGTTGGCGAGATCGTTATTTATGACAATTTCGTGCGCGGCACGATGGAGAATTTGAGCGGCGCGTTAAAAGATCCGCGCGTGAAAATTTTCGAAGCCGGTGGCGATATTACCCATACCGATATTTTGGATGCAGCATTGAAAGGCGCGGATGGCGTGTTTCAATTTGCAGCCCTTTGGTTGCTGCAATGCCATGAATACCCACGCACTGCCTTTGACGTGAATGTGAAGGGCATGTTCAACGTGCTTGATAGTTGCGTGCGCAATGGCGTGAAGCGTTTGGTGTGGTCTTCTTCTGCTTCCGTTTATGGCGATGCGGTGGAAGAGCCGATGACGGAAGACCATCCGTTCAACAATAAGAATTTTTATGGCGCGACAAAAATTTGCGGCGAAGCGATGGCCCGCGCCTATCACTTCCGCTACGGCCTCGATTATGTCGGCTTACGCTATATGAATGTGTATGGACCGCGCCAAGATTATCGCGGCGCATATATCGCCGTGATCATGAAAATGCTCGATGCGATTGATCGCGGTGAAGGCCCAACGATTATGGGCGATGGCTCGGAAGCGTTTGACTTTGTGGCCGTTGAAGATTGCGCACGCGCTAACCTTTGCGCCATGGGTGCAACGGCGACCGATCGTTTCTACAATGTCGGTACCGGCAAGCGCACATCGCTTAAGGAAGTGGCCGAGATGTTGTTGAACCTCACGGGCTGCAACCAGCCGATTAATTACGCCCCTCGTTCGGCTGCGACACTTGTGCGTAACCGCGTTGGCTCGCCGGTTCGTGCATCGAAGGAAATCGGCTTTACGGCAAATATTGATCTCGAAGAGGGCTTACGCCGCCTGATCACGTGGCGCGAAGGCCACAAGAGTGAAGTTGCTGCGCGCCGCGCCAAGTCTGCTGAATAAAAATGTCTGCTGAATAAGGATTGTTTTGAACATGGCCATGGAAAAGAGAACCGTCCAGATTGCACTGCCATCAATGGGCGAAGAAGAATGGCAGGCCGTGCGCGGCCCGATTGAATCGGGCTGGTTGACGCAAGGCCCGAAAGTGGCCGAGTTCGAAAAGCAATTCGCAGCGCGGCACAACGTGGCCCATGCGCTTGCTACAACAAGCTGCACGACCGCGTTGCATCTTGCTTTAGCGGCGATGGATATTGGCCCCGGTGACGAGGTGATTGTGCCTTCGTTTACATGGGTCGCAACGGCGAATGCGGTGCTCTATTGCAACGCCGTGCCTGTGCTTTGCGATGTTGATCCACGCACGAATAATATTGATCCTGCTTCCGTTGCTGAAAAGGTAACGGAGCGCACCAAAGCGGTGATGCCGGTGCATCTCTTCGGCCTCTGCGCCGATATGGATGGCTTGCGTAATGTGCTGCCTAGCCACGTGAAGATTGTTGAAGATGGGGCTTGCGCCGCAGGTGCATCCTATAAAGGCACGCCAGCGGGTGCGTTGGGTGATGCCGGTTGTTTCTCGTTCCATCCCCGCAAGTCGATTACGACGGGCGAGGGCGGAATGATGACGACTCCCCATGATGATGTGGCTGCCAAAGCGCAAGTGTTGCGTAACCATGGCGCATCGGTTTCGGAAGAAATGCGGCATCGCGGCGCGCAGCCTTATTTGCTGCCGGACTTCGACGAATTGGGCTTCAATTACCGCATGACGGATATTCAAGCCGCCATCGGCCTTGTGCAAATGACAAAGCTTGATCGCTTTATCGACGAACGCGATGTTGCTGCCCGCCGCTATCGCGAAGAGCTGGCTGATATTGAGTGGTTGCGTCAGCCGGTGGTGCCAAATGATGTACGCCATGCTTGGCAGGCCTATGTGACTTATGTTGACCCCAAGCTCGCACCAATGCCGCGTAACGAGATTATGGCCAAGCTGCATGCCATGGGCGTTGCTACGCGTCCGGGCACGCATGCGATCCATATGCTGGGCTATTATCGCGACCGCTACAACATCAAGCCGGAAGACTTCCCCGGTGCGAAGGATTGCGAAAACAATACGATGGCGATTCCGCTGCATAACCGCATGAGTGAGGATGATTATGCTTACGTCATCGAATGCATTCGCTCGATTGCGAAGGGTCACTGATCATGTCGCAACCGCAATGGCTATCTGATCTTTTGGGCGTTCCGGTTCCGGCTGAGGGCGAAACGGTAACCGCGAATGGCCGCCAGATAACGACGGTAGCGGGTATTCCGCGCTCGGCGGAATTCGTGTCAGCCGCGCAAGAACAAACGCGCGAAACCTTTGGCTTTAAATGGGCCAAGCGCGATACTTTTGAAGGCTCGGTGGCTGATCATATGCGCACATGGCTTGTGCAGAAATATGGCGATGTGCCCTTCGCGCCTTGGTTCAAAGAACATGGCGAACATCCGATTATTCTAGATGCCGGTTGTGGTGCTGCCCTTTCAGGCATTGCGCTGTTTGGCCCTGTGATGGATCATGTGCATTATCTTGGTGTTGATGTTTCGACTGCGGTCGATGTGGCGCAACAACGCTTTAAAGAACGGGGCTGGTCAGCCGGTTTTATTCAAGCCGATTTGAACCAAATTCCGGTGCCGGAACGCTCGGTTGATATCGTATTTTCGGAAGGCGTTCTGCACCACACGGATAATACGTTCAACGCGCTCGCAGCGGTGACCAAGCATGTGAAGATTGGCGGCCGTGTTGTGTTTTACGTGTACCGCAAAAAAGGTCCGGTGCGCGAATTTACCGATGATTATATTCGCGACAAGCTGCAAGCGATGACGCCTGAAGAGGGTTGGGCAGCGATGGAGCCGCTCTCCGAATTGGGCCGAATTTTGGGTGAGTTGAATATCGAGATTGACATTAAGCGTCCCGTCGATTTGCTTGAAATTCCAGCTGGTAAAATCAATTTGCAGCGCTTCTTTTATTGGCATGTGCTGAAAGCGTTTTATCGCCCTGAAATGTCTTTGGATGAAATGAACCATATCAATTTTGATTGGTTCGCACCCAAGAATGCCCGCCGTCACACGGTTGAAGAAGTACGCGGCTGGTGCAAGGAATTGGGGCTTACGATTGAGCATGAATTCGCTGAAGAAGCGGGCATTAGCGTGATTGCGAGATTGGGTTAATCGTCATTCGGCAGTCGTCATTCGGCAATCGACGGCCGACTGCCGAATTCCGACTGACGAACAAAGCCGCTTCTTTCGACCCAAAATGAAAAAATTGATGAGAGCTAAACAACAATGTGCGGCATAGCAGGCATCTATCATTTTGACGGTGCGCCCGCGTCTCCTGTGACGCTGAAGGCGATGACGGATGCGCTGCATCATCGTGGGCCCGACGGCGAAGGCCAGTTCACCGATGGGCCCGTGGCGCTTGGTCATCGTCGGCTATCGATTATTGATTTGTCGGATGCAGCCCATCAGCCCATGCCATCGGCGGACGGTAAGCTCGTGCTCACCTATAATGGTGAAGTGTATAATTTTCAGGAACTGCGCATTGATTTGGAAGCGAAGGGTCATTCCTTCCGCTCGCGCGGTGATAGTGAAGTTGTGGTTACGGCGTTTCGTGAATGGGGACTAGATGCCGTTACAAAATTCAACGGTATGTTTTCCATTGCGCTTTGGGACCGTGCTCAGCGCCGCCTGATTTTGGCGCGTGACCGGTTTGGCGTGAAGCCGCTCTATTATTGGTTCGATGGCAAGACATTGCTGTTCGGTTCCGAGATCAAAGCCTTCATGAAGTTTCCGGGTTTTAAGGCGAAACTCGATCCAACACATCTTGCCGAATATATGACGTTTCAAAACTTCATTTCGGATAATACTCTGTTTGCCGGCGTGAAGATGTTGCCAGCGGGTTCAACCATTACCATTGAAACGGGAATGAAGAGCCTGCCCGAGCCGGTGCGATACTGGGATTTTCGCTTTGTTGAAGATGAAACGATCACGGATCGTGCCGAAGCCGAGCGTGAAGTGGATCGCCTCTTTCAGCAGGCGGTGAGCCGTCAATTGATCTCGGACGTGCCGATTGGCTCTTATCTCTCAGGCGGTATGGATTCAGGTTCGATTACCGCGATTGCAGCGCAGCAGCGCCCGATGTTGCATACGTTTACCGTAGGATTTGATATGTCGTCTGCATCAGGCCTTGAAATGGCCTTTGATGAGCGGCGGGCTGCGGAGCGCATGTCCTATAAATTCAATACCGAGCATTATGAAATGGTGTTGAAGGCCGGTGATATGGAGCGCTGCATGCGCTCGCTCGTCTGGCATTTGGAAGAGCCACGTGTTGGGCAATCCTATCCGAATTATTATGCCGCGAAACTTGCAAGCCGCTTTGGTAAAGTGGTGCTATCGGGCGCGGGCGGGGATGAGTTATTTGCAGGCTATCCGTGGCGATATTATCGGGCGGCAAGCGCGCAAAATTTTGATGAGTATGTTGATCGCTATTATGAGAATTGGCAGCGCCTTGTACCTTCCGAATCCTTTGCCAATTTAACGGCACCTTTGGGTTCCGCCGGACGTAATGCCGATCCGCGTGCGATTTTCCGTAATGTGTTTTCGCATCACGATGCTGAACTTAAAACACCGCAGGATTACATCAACCATTCGCTTTATTTTGAAGCGAAGACCTTTATGCATGGTTTGCTGGTGGTGGAAGATAAGCTCTCTATGGCGCAATCGCTTGAAAGCCGTGTGCCGTTTTTGGATAATGATCTTGTCGATTATGCGGGGCGCGTTCCAGTCACGATGAAGCTTGCCAATTTGGGCGAGGTGTTGAAGCTTGATGAGAATACGCCGGGCTCAAAAACCGCGACTTATTTTGGTAAGACGAATGATGGCAAATTGATCCTCCGTTCGGCGATGTCGAAATATATTCCTGAAGATGTAACACAAGCTTTGAAGCAAGGTTTCTCAGCACCCGATGCCAGCTGGTTTCGCGGTGAGAGCATTGATTATGTGCGCCGTACCTTGTTAAATCCGAATGCAAAGCTTTGGTCTTATCTTGATCGCACAACGGCGCAATCGCTGATCAATGATCACCTCGAAGGCCGCCAGAATCGTCGCCTGTTGATTTGGTCGCTCTTATATCTTGAAGTCTGGCTGGATCTCTTTGTGGGATGAGCATGAGCGATAAAGTATCTGAGCTCGCCGATCTTTTGAAAGCGCTGCATCAAAGCCGCGATGAAGAATTGCGCTCGACATTTAACCGCAGCCTGCCTTTTGCCGATGCGCAATTTGACCGTTGGGAGCGTGCGAAACTATTGGGCTTTGGTGACAAGACGAGCATTTATGATTCATCCGTCGTGATGGGCGATGTGCGCGTGGGTGCCAATACGTGGATCGGGCCTTATACGATGCTGGATGGCTCGGGCGGCGGGCTTGTGATTGGTGATAATTGCTCGATATCAACCGGTGTTCACATCTACACGCATGATACTGTGCTGTGGGCCGTGTCGGGCGGTGTGCAAGAAACGCGTAAAGCGGCGGTTGCGATCGGCTCAAACACCTATATCGGTGCGCAAGCTGTGATTATTGCCGGTGTGACAATTGGTTCGCGTTGCGTGATTGCGGCTAATAGCATGGTAAACCGCGATGTCCCTGATGGGACGATTGTGGGTGGAACGCCACCAAGAGTTTTAGGCCGCGTGGAAGGCGAGGGCGCCGATGCCCGCCTTGTTTACGGCCGTAAGGAACCTTCTCAATGATGGAGGTTCAAGACAAACCACGCCGACTAATGATGATTGGCTATAACACGGTTGATGAATTAATCCGTGATGGCAAAATCCGTTTTGATGATCCGGTGTCGCTCGAATTACAGTTCAATTTGGGTCGCATGTTTGATGAAGTTATTTATGTCGTACCCTTCGGGCGTGAGCCGATAGAACGGCGTATTGATGAGACAACGATCTATCGCGAACTTGCGTTTGATCGCTCGGAGCGCGGGTTGAAGCTGGTGCTTAACGGTATCAAACATGTCACTAAAGCACGCGCTTTTATGGACCGTATCGTCGAGACGTTAAAGCCGGACGTGGTGCAAACCATTGGGCCGCATATTCCCGCAGCGATGGCGTTGATTTCGCCGCGTACACGAGCTTTGCCGACGGTCTGCATGATTGAAGCCTATTGGGAAGATATTTTGCCTTTTCAGCAATATTTCCCGCGCAGCATCAAAGCGATTTTGCCCTATTGGTACCGCTTGGTTTATCGCTTGTTTCCCCAATATACGGGGGCGCCTTCTCTCTCTCCGCCTTATTACACGTCGAAGGGCATGGATGAGACACGCATTGCGCCTTGGATCCAGCCGCTTGATTTGCGCGAAGTCGAAAGTGCCAAGGCAGAGGACGCACCGGACGCTGTATTAGCCGCAGCGCATCCGCGTATTGTGGTGTTGGGACGTTTGCATCCTGAAAAACTTGCCGTTGATGCGTTTGAAATTTTTGCGCGAGCGGTGTCAGGTGGATTGGCTGGCAGCCTTATTTTTGTTGGCGATGGATTGGAGCGTCCCGTGATTGAAGCGCGGGCGCGTGAAACGGGACTTGCGGATCGCGTGATCATCACAGGCCTTGTGCCGCATAAGCAGGCGATGTCGATATTGAAAGCGTGTGATTTATCCATTGCACCGATGCAAGGCTCGGCTTTGCTTGAAACACTGGCTGCGGGCATTGCAACCGTTGCTTATGATCACGAAACGCATGCTGCGCTGATCACGAGTGGTGAGAATGGTGTTTTGGTTCCCCATCGCGACAAAGACGCTGCTGCGCGAGTGTTGCGTGAATGGCTCATAGAGCCACAAAAGGCTCAGTGGATTGCCGATGCGGCCAAGGAACGCGTTGAGAAGCGCTTTAATGTTGAGGCGATGCGCGCGCTGCTGCTTCAGCCTTTTATAACCGCCTATAATCTTCCTCGCTTTAAAAAGCGTCGCCTAACAAAGGCTGATGCTGTGATGGAGACAGCTTGATGGCAAAGCGTCTTCTCTATGTGGATGTAAATGCGAGCTTTGTTAATCCCACGCGCAATCTATTGCCGGTGGCGTTGATGAAGGGATGCGATGTGCGGTTTTTCGGGCCGGGCCATGTCTCCTCCGATATATTAGCGATTGGGCTCCCGGCCTTTATCGAGAAGAATGGCCCCTTTGATGCTGTGGCCACCAACACGCTGGTTTTGTTTTCGGATAGTGTTGATCCTGCGCGTTATGCCGCGAATGTTCGGGCCTCTTATGCCTATGATGGGCCTGCCGAAGATTTACTGTTTTTGCCGATTATCGCCAAGCAATTTTCAACTGTGACTTTACCGCGTATCGCCGTGTTGCTTGAGAATGATTTCTATAATTGGACGACGCGCGAGCGCGATAAGATCGATGCGTCAGCTGATTTCTTTATCGGCTTTGGCGAAGAGTTTAGTCCCTATATGAATGAGATGCAGCACCTGCAGCAGGAGCGGTTTGCTGGCGTTACGACCGATATTTGGGCTGAGTTTTGCAGAAGCCAAAAGCACCGTATTGCATCTCTTCCGCATTTCGTATCGGATGCGGAGTTTTCAATTTCTCCATTGGTAACGCGGCGTGATTTTTGGTCGGTGATGGGTGTGCAATATCACGCGCGGCAGGTTGCGCGGGATCATCTTGTACATAATGATATTCAGCCGATTGTCGATAGCAGGCTCAGAAAGCTGATATCGCTCCTGAAGAAAACGCGGCTGATGCGCGGTGAAATGCGCTTGGTGCAAAAATTACTGAATGCCGATTTTACATCGCGCATTGCGGCCACGCGCTATTCTTTTACCTGTGGCTCAGGCCTTACAATGCCCATTCGGAAATTTTTTGAAATTCCGGCGGCAGGTGCCGTGCTCGTGTGCCGACCGTTTCATGGCTTTGCGGAGGCGGGTTTTATCGATGGGGTGAATTGTATCGTCTCGGAACCCGATAGGCTCATTGATGTGCATCATTCGCTGGTGGTTGACCCTGATCGCGCGCAACGTATTGCGAGTGCGGGGCAACATTTGGTGATGGATGTGCATTCGCTTTCTGCGCGCGCTGATCATTTGGCCTCTCTTATTGCTGCGATTGCTGATCATCGATTCATGGGCAGCCAATGGGTTGGTGGACGCCATGTTTTGCGTGCCTCATCGGAACGGAGTGTAGCGTAATGTTGCCTTCACTCCTTCGGCTTTTTCGGGATGTGTACCGCGTAACGGGCAAGCGCTTGCCATTGCTTGTGCTGTTAACGTTTTTGAACGCGCTCTTAGATGGTGCGGCGGTTGCGGCTTTATTGCCGCTTCTTAAAGCGGTTGGTGGCACGCCCGGCGCGGGCGAGGATCGGGTTACACAATCAATCAACATGGCTTTAAGCTTTGCTGGCTTGCCAGTAACCGCCTCAGCGATTGCAGGTTTTGCGATTAGCATCATGTTTTTTGGTGTTATCGTGTTTTTGGCGCAGGCCTATTTGGGCGCAAAATTACAAACGGAATATGTGGCTTCTTGGCAGCGGCGTTTATTCGCGGCTTATTTTGGCTCCGAATTCGGCTTTTTTCGCGAGCGGCGCGCGGGTGATTTGATTTCCGCTGGTATTATTGAACCCGTGCGATTGGGTGGCGCGTTTTATCAAGCCAATCTCATCCTCTCGTCTATTCTATTTATTGGCGTACAAATCGCAGTAGCACTTGTTATCGCGCCTGTTGTTGTTGCGCTGCTTTTCGGCGCGGGAACGTTTTTGTTTATCGTGTCGGTTGGCCTTGTGCGCCGCGGGCTTTTGGTTGGCGAGGAAATGACGATTGTTAATGCTGATTTACAAGCCGACGCTGGTGAATTGGTAGCGGGTGCGAAATTTGTGAAAGCAACGGCGACGGAAGATCGCGCCGTTGAACGTCTTTCGCGCACCGTGATGCGGCTTCGCGATTTGACATTTTCAAATGCGTTTGACGTTCAAATCGTACGGGCAATTTTTGAATATGCGAGCGGCTTTGTTGTTATTCTTTTGCTCGTTGCCGGGCCAACGCTTTTGGCGGTGGATGTCGGCACGGTGATTGTCATTGTCGCCATGTTTATTCGCCTTTTTCCGAAGGTGACGGGGCTTCGGCAATGTCAACAATCGATTAGCCTCGTCCTCCCTGCCTTTGATGCCGTATCCGCTATGGCAGGTGAGGCGGAAGCCAAAGCTGAACGTTTTTTAGCAGCCGAAGGTGCGGGCATGCTGGGCGCAGGCCCTGCTTCGATTACGCTTGAAGATGTGCATGTGGTGATCGGCGAGCGTACGATTCTGGATGGTATTCATCTATCCATTCAACCCGGCGAATTTGTTGTGCTCACGGGACCAACAGGTGCGGGTAAGACGACGCTGTTGGATTGCATGCTTGGCTTGCGTCGTATCAAGTCTGGCGTGGTGCGTATTGATGGGCAAAGCCTTGATACGCTCGCTGTATCGGAATGGCGACGTGGCGTGGGATATCTCGGCCAAGATCCAATGCTGTTTCATGCCTCGATTGAAGATAATCTACGTTGGATCAGACCCGATACGAGTGATGAAGCGATTGAGAAAGCGTTGCGCTTGGCATCAGCCGATTTTGTTTATCGTTTGCCCGACGGATTAAAAACGATTGTTGGTGATGCGGGCAGCAGGCTTTCAGGCGGTGAGCGGCAACGCATCGCGTTGGCACGCGCTTTATTAGGTGAGCCTCGGCTACTTGTTTTAGATGAAGCAACAAGCGCGCTGGATGGTGCAACAGAGGCATCGGTTGTCGAAACGATTGCAAAGCTTAAAGGTCAAATGACGATTGTAACGATTACGCATCGGCCGGCTTTAATGGCAGTTGCGGATCGAATGATCGAAGTACAACACGGCAAAGTGGCGCTGAGCCAACCGACCCGAGCAAATTAAAGGCGATAAGATGACGGCAGCTATTCCCTTTATCGATTTAGGTGCGCAGCGCGCACGGATTGGTGCTGCGATTGATGCGGGTTTATTGCGAGTGGCGCAACACGGGCAATATATTTTAGGCCCTGAAGTAAAAACGCTTGAAGCGGATCTTGCGGCATTTTGTGGAGCCAAGGATTGTATCTCCGTTTCGAATGGAACGGTTGCTTTAGCGATGCCCTTGATGGCGAAAAATATTCGTCCCGGCGATGCTGTGTTTTGTCCAAGTTTTACCTTTGCTGCGACGGCTGAGGTTGTCGCGTGGCTCGGCGCAACGCCGGTGTTTGTTGATGTGTTGCCCGATACGTTTAACATGGATCCCGCAAGTCTTGAGCAGGCGATTGTTAAGGCGAAGGCTGATGGCTTGAGACCGCAATGCGTGATTTCTGTTGATCTCTTTGGCCAGCCCGCGAATTATGATGCGATTGAACATATTCTGGCACACCATGGATTGTGGTTGATGAGCGATGCCGCGCAAAGCTTTGGTGGTGCATTCAAGAACCGCAAAGTTGGTACGATTGGCCATGTGACGGCGACGAGCTTTTTTCCGTCAAAGCCGCTCGGTTGCTATGGCGATGGGGGCGCTATTTTTACCGATGATCCCGAGATGGCCGCTGTGTTACGCTCCCTACGCGTGCACGGGCAGGGTAGCGATAAATATGACAATGTACGAATTGGTTTGAATGGTCGGCTTGATACGCTGCAAGCGGCGGTATTGATCGAGAAGCTCAAGATTTTGGGTGATGAAGTTGTCTCACGCGATGGAGTGGCAAAGCGTTATTCCGTGCACTTAAAAGCGCTTGTGCCAACACCCAAGCTATTGCTGGATGTTGTATCGGCATGGGCACAATATACCGTGTTGGTGCCAGGGACCGCGCGTGCTGCCATCATTACTGCAATGAAGGAGGATGGTATTCCGACGATGGTGTATTATCCAAAGCCTTTACATTTGCAGACGGCCTATAAGCATTTTCCACTGGCGGGCAATGGATTGCCGGTTAGTGAGCGTTTGGCGCAAGAAGTGTTGAGCCTTCCCATGCATCCTTATCTGGATCATGCAACGCAAGACCGCGTGGTCGAAAGTTTCACCAAGGCTTTGAAAGCGCACGCATGAGAATGCTGCTTGCCACCATCTGGCGGATTTTTGCGACGCTCTGTGCTTTTGGCGTGATCGCGGCCATCTTGATTGGTATCAATCTTGAACAGATCTTGATGGTTGACATGCCGTTGACGAAGGCTGACCATGCGGTGGTTCTTGATGGTAATAATGCGCGTTTGTTGCGCGCGAAGGAATTGCTTGATCAAGGGCTGGTGAACGATATCTGGATCAGCAATGGCGAGCCAGCGCATCCTGATGAGATTGAGCAGATTGTTGAATCGCTTGGTTATCACGCGCCGGATCGTACCAAGATCAAACGCCAGATCTTGGAAAAATTAGGTGTATCTTCGGATCGCTTGGTATTCTTTGGCAATGGCAGTTTTACGACGCGCGATGAAGCGAGAGCTTTGCGTGAGAAAGTTGGCGATCAATCGCTGAGCTTTATTCTTGTGACAACCAATTATCATTCGCGCCGGGCTCAGGCTATTTTTCAAGCTGCACTTCCGCAATCCTCTATACAGGTAACGTGTCATGAAGGCTGTGTCGCGCCCGTACATTGGTGGAAAGACCCGGCGGTTGCGGCGCAATTTGTGCTCGAATTTGTAAAGCAGATTTATTTCCGCTTGGGTGTTGCGGTAGCCGGTTGAAACGCTGCATCAAAAGCGGCTGTCATTTTTTCTTTTGTGTAAAGTTCTCTGACGCGTGTGCGGTTTTGTAAACCAATGACTTCGCGTTCTTGCGGCGATAGGGTGAGTAATGCTGCAATTCTTGTTGCTAATGTGTCGGCGTTTGCGATGAATCGATCCTCGTTCAACACCACGCCGCAATCGCCGACATCTGTAGCGATAGCCGGTATGCCTACTGCCATAGCTTCGGCCAAAACATTCGGGAATGATTCTGAGCGCGATGGCATAACGAAGAGATCCATCGCATTTAAAACGTCAGGAATATCGTTGCGTGCGCCTAAAAGATGAAACCGGTCGCGCGGCAGGCGGCTTCGCTTCAACAGTGTGGCGATAGATGGATCATCTTCCGTAACATTGCGGCCTGCTATGACGAGATGAAGCCGCTCGGACAGGGCTGCTGGTATATCATCACGGAGCGCTTCAAAGGCGGCGAATAAATCGGGATAGCCTTTTTCAGGGACGTTACGTCCCACAGCGCCAATGGCGATCATCGAATCAGTGAGATGAAGCTCCGTACGAATGGTGTCGCGTGCCTCGCGGTTAGGCGAATAAAGCGCTGTATCAACGGCATTGGGAATAACCGTCCAACTATCTGATGAGGTACGAAAGCCAATGTCTGCATGGGCTTTGCGGGAGGCTTCAGAATTGGAAATGATTTTTATATTTTGAAGGTGCGAAATTAGCGCCAGCACGCGTTGGGCTAACCAACGGGCGGGCTTACTTTTGAACGTGACAAAAGGCAGGCTGCGAATATTCCAAACAATGCTCGGCTTCTGCGATAAAAAGGGACGCAGGAGACTCGCAAGCAGGCTCGGATAATAGAGCCATGCGGAGATCGTATCGGCCTGTTGGCGTTGGATTTCTTCAACGAGTTTGGGCAGCGCCTTTATCATGCTTTTTGCGCCGCTGATGTCCATAGAATGTACGGGCACGCCAAGCTTGTTGATCTCGGCACCAACGGATGGGCCGGGCTTGATGGCTTTGAGGGTTAGAACGCTATGATGGTTTGCGGCCGCCTCGGTTTGTGCCAGATAACGCAGCAGTGTCATTTCGGCACCACCAAAATCGGAAAGGTCGATCACAAGATGCAGAATTTTGGCTTTGTTCATCGGCAATTCAGGCTCGGCGGGCGAAAGGAAAACTGGGTTCGAGTGATCTATTGCGTCTTGCGAAGCAGTAAACCGTGATTTCGCTTCTGTTAACCCCAATTGATTGACGGAATGATACCACGACAATGACGACCCGCTACCTGATCCGTTTTGATGATATCACACCCGGCATGGCTTGGAGCAAGTTCAAGCCGTTTGAAGCGGTGGCGGATGAGCTGAATCTCCCATTTCTGGTCGGCGTTGTACCGGATTGCCGCGATCAATCGCTTGTCGTTGAACCGGAGCGGGCGGATTTCTGGGCATGGCTGCGCGAGAAGGCTGCGAAGGGGTGGACGATTGCGCAGCATGGCTACACGCATATTTATGCAACGAAGGAGCGCGGTTTGCTGGGTATTGGCCGCAAGTCGGAATTTGCGGGGCTGCCTTACGCTAAGCAATTCGAGAAGCTCGCTAATGGTAAAGAAATTATGATGCGTGAAGGCGTGTGGCATGGCGTGTTTATGGCGCCTTCTCATTCCTTTGATGCGAATACTTTGAAAGCATTAAAGGCGTTGGATTTTTCGGCGATTACCGATGGCTATGGTTTTTTTGCCTATGATGTGGATGGGCTGATTGCTTTGCCACAACTCTTAGCGCGTCCGCTTGGTTTAGGGCTGGGCGTTGAAACGATTTGCCTTCATGTCAATACGATGAGCGACGCTTCGATTGCGCGGATGGTTGGGTTTATTCGTGAGCATCGTTCCTCGATCATTGGCTTTGGCGATGCGATTGCCATCGAATCCAAGTCAGTACTTGTTGAACAGTTTTTGAGGTTTATGAGTCAATTCGCGTTGCGCTCGTATCGGCGGGTGAGGGGTTAAGCCTATGTGCGGATTGGCCGGATTTTTAGATCGCAATGTTGATCGCTCGGGCGAAGATGTGTTGGTTGCGATGGCCAACCGCATTGCGCATCGCGGGCCGGATGATTCAGGCATTTGGCTTGATGCTGAGGCTGGGGTTGGTTTTTGTCACCGGCGGCTTTCAATTGTTGATTTATCAGCCGCGGGCCATCAGCCGATGCGTTCACCGCGCGGGCGTTATCACTTCGTGTGGAATGGCGAGATTTATAATCATTTAGCGCTACGTCGCGTTTTGGAATCAGAAGGTGAAGCGCCAGTGTGGCGCGGGCACTCGGATACCGAAACACTTTTGGCGTGTTTTGAAAATTGGGGTGTTGTTGAAACCTTAAAACAAGCCGTTGGTATGTTTTCGATGGCGTTGTGGGATATCAAGGAACAAACGCTCACTTTGGCACGCGACCGTATGGGTGAGAAGCCGCTTTATTATGGATGGTCGAATGGCGTGTTTTTGTTTGGCTCGGAGCTTAAGGCGTTAAAGGTGCATCCGCGCTTTGCGGCAGAGATTAATCGCGATGCATTGGGTGATGTGTTGCGGCGGCAATATATCAGCGGATCGAAATCGATTTATCGCGGGATAGAAAAAGTACCACCCGGCGCGATTGTAACCGTTTCTTTGCAACGACAGGAACCTTCGATCTCTGCCTATTGGTCGGTGTCGGATGCTGCTTTGCTAGGGAAAAATATTCCGTTTCGTGGGGATGATGGCGAAGCGATTGATGCGCTCGAAGGGCTATTGTCGGATGCGATTGCATTGCAGATGGTGGCCGATGTTCCGGTGGGTGCCTTTTTATCGGGCGGCATTGATAGTTCGGTGATCGTCGCTTTGATGCAAAAACAAGCGTCACGACCTATTCGAACTTTTACCATAGGCTTTGAAGAAGACGCATTTAATGAAGCGCCTTATGCGGCAGAGGTTGCACGTCATCTTGGAACCGAGCATACGGAAGTGCAGATTTCATCCCGCGATGCGTTGGATGTTATTCCGCTTTTGCCGCAGCTTTATGACGAGCCGTTGGCTGATATCTCGCAGGTGCCGACCTATCTTGTGTCCAAGCTCGCGCGCTCGCAAGTGACCGTTTCGCTTTCGGGTGATGCGGGTGATGAATTATTTGGTGGCTATAATACCTATGGTATGGCCGAGCGCTTTTTTAAGCTTAATCATTCGTTGCCTTTGCCGTTAAGACAATTTCTTGCGATGGGAAGTGAAGCAGCCGCACCATTGGCTGGCGCGCTTGGACAGGGCAAGTTGGCCCGCCAAATGCGGCTTGCTTCATCGGTTATTTCAGCGCGCGATGCGCATGAGACAACGGAGCGGCTCTTGGGCCATTGGGCGGGGCAGGCGGTTCCTGTCTTTGGGCTTTCAACCACACAACATTCTGCGCATGATGCTTTTGATGGCATGGCTCTGAGCGATCTCGAAAGCATGATGGCGCGCGATATGGTGGGCTATTTGCCGGATGATATTTTGGTGAAAGTTGACCGCGCATCAATGGGTGTTTCGCTTGAATCGCGCGTGCCGATGCTGGATCATCGTATTGTGGAATTTGCACTATCGCTGCCGATGCATTTAAGGCGTCGTGAAGGCGTTGGTAAATGGATCTTGCGCGAGGTGCTTTATCGCCATGTGCCGAAAGCGATGGTGGAGCGGCCTAAAAAGGGTTTCGGCGTTCCTCTTGCGCACTGGCTGCGTGGCCCGTTACGCGAGTGGGCTGGCGATTTGTTAAATCCGCATGCGCTTAAGCAAGATGGGTTGTTTGATGCGGCACCGATCGCACAAGCGTGGCAGCAGCATTGCGCGGGCAGCAGTGATCGACACAATGATTTGTGGCCGGTGCTTGTTGCAACGCAGTGGTTGCGTGCGCAGTAGGTTTAATGATTACCGCGCCACTGCCGGAACCAGCTGATGAAACGGCCAACGCCGACATCGAGCGGGGTTGAGGGTTTGAAATCAACCGCTTCCATCAGCGCATCGACATCGGCATAGGTTTCTGGCACGTCGCCGATTTCGATGGGAGCTAGAATTCTCTTGGCTTCAATGCCGAGTGCTTTTTCCATCGTTGTGACGAGATCCATCAATTCGACGGGGCTGTTATTGCCGATATTATACACGCGCCAAGGGGCTTTGCTGGTGCCCGGATCGGGCTTTGCGCCATCCCATTCAGGGTTGGGTTCGGCGGTTTTTGGAACAAGGCGCGTAATCGACTCGACGATGTCATCAACATAGGTGAAATCGCGGCGCATTTTGCCGTGGTTAAACAAGGTGATCGGCTCGCCTTTTAAAATGGCATCTGCAAACAACCACATCGCCATATCAGGGCGGCCCCAAGGACCGTACACCGTGAAAAAGCGTAAGCCTGTCGAAGGTAGGCCGAACATGTGCGCGTAAGAATGCGCCATCAGCTCATTGGCTTTTTTGGTTGCGGCATAAAGCGACAAAGGATGGTCGACATTATCATGCACCGAGAAGGGCATGGCCGTGTTCGCGCCATAGACAGATGATGACGACGCATAAACGAGATGTTGAATGGCGTTATGGCGGCAGGCTTCGAGAATGTTCAAAAAGCCGGTGAGGTTCGCATCCCCATAGGCTTTTGGATTTTTGAGCGAATAGCGCACGCCGGCTTGAGCGGCGAGATTAACGACATGCGTGAATTGCCCTGCTTTAAACGCCGCATCTACCGCATCCGAATCGGCGAGATCCCCTTCGACAAAGGTGAAGTGCTTTTCTTTAGCAAGCTCTGCTAATCGTGCATGTTTAAGCGTCACATCATAATAGGGGTTTAGATTATCAAACCCTGTGACGATATGGCCTTCCGCCAGCAAACGGCGGGACACGTGAAAGCCGATAAACCCGGCGGCGCCGGTGACGAGGATTTTTAACTGAGACATAATGGCCTTATAGGCGAAGGGTTTCTGTTTGCCAAAGTGAAAATACGCCTAACAGGCCTTGCCAAAACAGAAGATGAACCGTCAAGTCTGGTGGGACGAAAAATCGGCAATGGGAAGCAGGAATGGCGCATATTACGGTGATCGGGGGCGGAATTATTGGCCGTTCATGGGCTGTGGTCTTTGCGCGCTCGGGCGTCATGGTTCGAATTGTATCGCGGCGCAAAGGGGCAGGACCAGCCATTCTTCATGACATTGAAGGAGCAGCGCGGCGCGCGCAGGCGATTAAACCGGATGTTGCCATCGAATCCATTCTAAGTCGTATCAGCGTTTATGAGGATATGGCGGAAGCGGTGACCGGTGCGGGCTTTGTGATGGAGACCGTTGAGGAGGACCTTGCGATCAAGGCCGCTTTGTTTCGTGATCTCGACCACCTGGCGCCAGAGGATGCGGTGATTGCGAGTTCGACATCGAGCTTTGGTATATCGCGTTTTGCAAGTGAGATTTTGGGGCGACATCGCTGCATCGTCGCGCATCCGGCCGCGCCGCCGCATTTAATCCCTGTGGTGGAGATTGTGCCGGCACCCTTCACTTCGCTTGAGACGGTCGAGATTGTTTATGAATTGATGCAAGCCATCGGGCAGACGCCGGTGATGGTGAAGCGCGAGCAGCCGGGTTTTGTGATGAATCGGTTGCAAGGCGCGCTGCTTACCGAAATGTTTCGCGTCATCGAAGACGGTTTGATGTCGCCGGAAGATGTGGATCGATTGATCAGCGATGGGTTTGGCTTGCGCTGGGCGTTTCTTGGGCCGCTTGAAGGCATTGATTTGAACGCTCCCGGTGGCATTGCCGATTATTTGAAGCGCTATGGTTTCATGTTTAATGATTTGGCGAATGAGCGGGGGGCTTCGGCACCTGTTGTGACGCAGAAATTAGTCGGCCTGTTGCATGATGCCATGCGCGGTGCTTTGCCTGTTTCTGAACTACCGCGTAAACTCGCTTGGCGCGACGAGCGCATGGCCAGTTTGCGGGCCTTGCGCGCAAAACTTGGGCCGTTTGAGGTGGAATAAAAAGGGTGTTTCGTGATGTTTGATCTTCTCTTCTCGGAGCTAAAGCTTGGAAGCGAATTAAGCATTCCTAACCGCATTGTTTCGACGGGCCATGATACGGTTATGGCGCATGATGGCCATGTGACAGAGCGCCTGATTGCGTATCACGAAGCGCGTGCAAAAGGCGGTGCGGGTCTCATCATCGCGCAAGTGGCCGGTGTGCATCATACGGCGCGCTATACGGCGCATATGTTGATGGCGGATGAGGATGGTTGCATCCCCGGCTATCGGAAATTGGCCGAGCGCGTGCATGCGCATGGCACGAAAATTTTCGGTCAATTGTTTCATCCCGGCCGCGAAATTATGGAGACGGATGACGGAACAGCGCCTGTTGCTTACGCGCCTTCCGCGGTGCCTAATTCGCGTTTTCATGTGATGCCGGTACCTTTATCGGAAGCCATGATCGCGGAGATTATTGCGGGCTATGCTTCATCGGCGCGACGCTTGAAAGAAGCGGGCCTTGATGGCTGCGAGATCGTTGCAAGCCATGGCTACTTGCCGGCACAGTTTTTAAATCCGCATGTCAATTTGCGTGAGGATCGCTATGGCGGTAGCCTTGAAAATCGGATGCGGTTTTTATCCGACGTTGCAGCGGCAATCCGCGCCGAAGTAGGTGAACATTTTGTTATCGGGTTGCGGATTTCCGGTGATGAAAGAGATGCTCAAGCCATTGCGGCGCAGGAAATATTGGATGTTTGCAAGGCGCTGGGTGCTGAGGGAACACTTGATTATTTTCATGTGATTGCGGGAAATTCAGCGTCACTTTCCGGTGCGATTCATATTGTGCCGCCGATGTTTTATGATACGGCCTATGTAGCGCCTTTCGCGGCTTTGGTGAAAGGGGTCGTGTCGAAACCCGTTATGGTGACGGGGCGTATCAATCAGCCGCAAATCGCAGAAACGGTTCTGGCGAGTGGGCAGGCGGATTGCTGCGGCATGACGCGAGCGCTGATTGCTGATCCTGCGATGCCGAACAAAGCGAAGGCCGGAAGAGTTGACGATATCCGCGCTTGCATTGCGTGCAATCAAGCATGCATCGGGCATTTTCATAAAGGCTATCCGATCTCGTGTATTCAGTTTCCCGAGACGGGACGTGAAACGAGTTTGGCGGCGCGTAAGACGCCTACCACTTCGCGGCAAAAAATCTATGTTGCCGGTGGTGGTCCTGCGGGCATGAAGGCGGCCGCTGTGCTGGCAGAGCGCGGCCATGAGGTGACATTGTTTGAAGCCTCCGCGCAATTGGGTGGGCAGGCGCTGCTTGCGCAACTTTTGGCGGGGCGCGCGGAGTTTGGCGGTATCGTTACAAATCTATCCCGCGAGATGGAATTGGCCGGTGTGACGGTGAAGCGGAACACGCCGCTGGATCGTACAATGGTTGAACAAGAGTTGCCGGATTGCGTGATTGTTGCGACAGGTGCAATTGCGCGGCGTCCTTATTTTGAAGGGATAGATGATGCCCATGTCGTCACTGCTTGGCAGGTGTTGAAGGGCGAGGCGAATATTGGCGGGCGTGTTGTGATTGCCGAATGGAAGCCTGATTGGATTGGCATGGGCGTTGCCGAAAAATTGGCGCGCGAGGGGCGGCATGTGCGGCTTTGCGTTGATGGTTTAATGGCGGGCCAATCACTTCCGTTTTATGTGCGCGATGAGATGGTGGGAAGACTGCATAAATTGGGTGTCGAAATTATTCCCTATGCGCGGCTTTTCGGTGCGGATGAATCGACCGTCTATTTTCAACACGCAATATCGGGTGAGCCGATGCTGATGGAAGAGGTTGATACGCTGGTCTTGTCACAAGGCCATGAACGCGTCAATGCGTTGGCGGATGCCTTAGTAGGAACGGGCGTCGCCGTTCATATCATCGGCGATGCTCTTACGCCGCGTAGCGCGGAAGAGGCCGTGCTCGACGGCCTCAAACTCGCAACGCTGGATGTCTTTAATTAGGCGTTAGGCTTGTGCGTTACCATAAAACAAAGTGACGATATGTTCGCCTTGGGCGAAAAAAAGCCACCGTTCCACCCATGCCGAGATGAAGACGATACAGAAGGCGAGGATAGAGACGAGCGGTATCGTTATCGCTAAAAGTTCTAGAAGAACGGCAACAAGCAGAAGGATATAGAAGAGCCCGCGCAAGCGCTTGGCGTGACGGCGAGCGACAACGAAACCCATTTCGCGTTGCACGAAATTTTTTGTCGTGTGCGGTACTTCCCACTGGCGGACATTCGGGCCAAGGCCCGTTGCGTCACCCATAGTGCGATCTCGCGGTGCGCGATCAATGGCACGCCAATAGAGATATTTAAGCAGTGCGAGCGCGATGAGCGATAAGGGTGTCACCGTTGCAACCGATCCGGAATCGCGCATAAAAAATGCGGAAAGTGCAAGAAACAAAGACGCGCCGGACGCAAGGGCGAAGAAGAGATAGACGGGCACGGTTAAGGGTTGATGCCAGGCGCGAATGGTTTTGAGTGAGGCATAGATTTTGCCAGTCGTAAAAACAGTACTGAAGGATAAGAGCGCGGTGATGAGGCCTAGCGGCGCGATGGCATGATGGGCCGGGTAAAGGCCTGACCATGTAACACCGAAGGCCAAGGCGAATGGATAGGTGATGATGGCCGCGACGCCTTCACGCGATAGCCACGAGGTTTTCCATTGTGAAAGCGCGCGCCATGCGCGTTCTGGATGGCCTAGATGCAGCGTGGAGGATAATAGCCCTGCGGTGATTAAGCCTAGGGCGATGATCATGGAAACGATTACAAAGGCGAGTGATGCCGATTGACCAAGCGAGGCTGCGGTTAAGCCTAAGAGCGCCAAGAGGCCGTAACCTGCGCCGGATGCGGTGGTGAAGAAGATGACGGAATAAGCGGGGTTCATTGGTTCAATTTCCGCTCAACAATCGATCAGCCAATTTGAATAAACGGTCCATGGCGGAGCCATCGCCTTTTGGTAGCGCTTCAATGCCCGCTTGCGGCGTGTCGCGTTTCGCGCGTGGTGGCAAATATTTGTTGGTAGGCTTGTAGCCCATTTCGGGAAGAAGATCGAAACCGCCGCGCTCTTTCACGAGTTGTGAGACGGCAGAGTTTTCATCGCCTAGATCGCCGAAGTGACGCGCGCCGGTTGGGCAGGCTTTGACGCAGGCGGGTTGGCGATCTTCCGGCTCGAAATTTTCGTTGTAGATTCGATCAACGCAGAGCGTGCATTTTTTCATCACGCCTTCTTGCACATCATATTCGCGCGCGCCGTAAGGGCAGGCCCATGAGCAGAGTTTGCAGCCGATGCATGTGTCTGGATTGACGAGGACGATGCCATCTTCCGCGCGCTTATAGGAGGCCCCTGTTGGGCAGACGGTGACGCAAGCGGGTGTTTCGCAATGGAGGCATGAGCGTGGGAAATGCACAACGCGGCTATCTTTGCCGTTGGTGTCTTCGATTTCGTAGCCATGGATGCGATTAAGCCATGGGCCATGTGGATCAGCGCCGCGCGTGTCTTCGTCCGCAAGCGGTGCGGAATAGCCTTGCGTGTTCCATTCTTTGCACGAGGTGGCGCAGGCTTGGCAGCCCACACAGGTATCGAGATCGATCACGAGGCCTAGCTTTTTGGCAGTGGTTTGAGGCAATGCGGTCATTGACCCACTCCAAGGTTTTTGAGCGTCGGGAATTGCGGACTGCTGATATTGGATTGATCGGATGCTTTCTCGACCCGCACGCGCAAATCATACCATGCGGCTTGGCCGGTTACCGGATCGCTGTTGGAGAAGCGATAACCGCCTTCGCGCTCGGGTAAGAGATCGGAGATCAAATGATTGAGCAAGAAGCCTTGCTTGGCTTCGGGCGCATCTTTTTTTAAGCCCCATGTGCCGGAACGTTTGCCGATGGCGTTCCATGTCCAGACGGTGTCGGGATTTACGCCATTCATGAGTTTGGCTTGGCCTTTGATCTGGCCGTGATGCGAGGTGACGGTGACCCAATCGCCATCAACAATACCAAGCGCGTGCGCGCGTCCTTTGGCGATATAAAGCCAGTTGCGACCGAGGATTTGACGCAGCCATGAATTTTGTGAGCCCCATGCGTGATACATTGCCATCGGCCGTTGCGTGACAGCGTGCATGGGGAAGGATTTTTCATCGATCCGTTCGCCTTCAAAGGGCGGATACCAGAAGGGGATCGGATCAAAGGCTTCGATGATGCGGGCGCGGTGACCATCGGGCGGTTGAATGGCGCCGTGGCCTTCTGCCGCTAAACGGAATTTCTGCAAGGGCTCGCAATAAAGCTGGTGGATGATCGGCTCGGGCTTACCGATGAGGCCAAAGCCGGTGGCCCATTCGAGATAGGCTTTATTGACATGCTTGAAATATTTCTGCTCGTCCGGCAGCTCGTAAAACCAATGACAGCCATTATCGATATAGGCTTGCAACTGGTTCGGGTTGGGTGCGCCTTTGCCCGATTGCGTGCCATCCGCGCCGCGAAAGCCTGCGAGCGGGCCAACGCCCGGTGCGCGTTCATGGTTGACGATGTAATCGGGATAACCGCCGGGATAGCGCGCGTTACCTTCTGGCGTCATCATACCGGGAAGTTTGAGGCGCGCGCCTAGATCAAGCAGCACGGTTTGAAACGCGCGGACATCGCGCTCGGGTTCGACCACTGGCTGACGGATGGAATCGGCTGGGCCATCGGCTTCCGAAATCGGGCGATCGAGGAGCGAGATGCAGTCCCAGCGTTCGAGATAGGTTGTGTCGGGCAGAATGAGATCGGCGTAATGCACCATCTCGGAGGCGTAAGCATCGGAGTAGATGATTTTAGGGATCACGTAATCGCCGGTTGTTTCATCTTTGGCGGTGAGATGTTTGAGCGTGTCGGGGATGTTCATCGCCGAATTCCAGCTCATATTCGCCATATACATGAAGAGCACATCAATGCCGTATGGGTCGCGATTGGCGGCGTTGGTGATAACCATATGCATCATGCCGTGGGCAGCAATCGGCGCGTCCCATGAATAGGCTTTGTCGATGCGTTGTGGCTTGCCTTCCGCCGAGAGCAGCAAATCTTCAGGCCCCGTGACAAAGCCGAGCGGCGGGCCTGGGAGAGGCTCGCCGGGCCAGATTTGATCGGGCTTGCCGGTGGGTTTGATATGCGGCGGAATGGGGCGCGGATAGGGCGCCTTGTAGCGGAAGCCACCGGGCGTATCGATTGTGCCGAGCATGATTTGTAGCAAGTGAATCGCGCGGCAGGTTTGAAAGCCATTGGCATGAGCCGAGATGCCGCGCATCGCGTGCATGGCGACGGGGCGGCCGATCATTTTTTCATGGCGACGACCGGTGAAATCCGTCCATGGCACATCGAGTGTAACGGTTTCTTTGAAGGCCACATGGGCGAGTTCTGCCGCGATACGACGGATCGTATCGGCGGGAACGCCGCAGCGCTCGGTGACAGCATCAGGCGCGTTTTCAGGCGCGAGATAACGCTCGGCGATGAGCTGGAAGGAAGTGGCGACGTTACGCCCATCAGGGAGCGTGAAGCGGCCCATAAGCGCGCGTGCGGCGTTGTGATCCGTGCTTGATACGGGCGCTTTTTTGTGCGCGTCCCAGACAAGCGTATCGCCGTTTTCATCGCGCGCGAAAAGACCGTGATCGGCTGCGCCTTTGTTATCGATGACGAGCCATGGCGAATTGGTGTAACGGTTTAAATAATCGCCATCGATTTGGCCGGCATTTAAGAGTTCATGGATGATCGCGCCGACGAATAATCCATCGGTGCCGGGACGAACGCCAACCCATTCATCGGCAATCGCCGAATATCCCGTTTTGATCGGGTTGATGGAGACGAATTTCGCGCCACGTTTTTTGAGTTTTCCAAGGCCTGCTTTGATCGGGTTTGAGCCATGGTCTTCGGCCACTCCAAAGAGCAGAAAATATTTTGTGTGCTTCCAATCCGGTTCGCCAAATTCCCAAAAGGAGCCACCGAAGGTATAAAGCCCCGCGGCCGCCATGTTGACCGAGCAAAAGCCGCCATGCGCTGCGTAATTCGGTGTACCGAATTGGGTGGCCCACCAGCCGGTTAGACCTTGGCTTTGATCGCGGCCTGTGAAGAAGGCGAGTTTTTTGGGATCAGATTTGCGGACATCGCTTAGCCAAGAAGTGGCGGTTTGAAGCGCTTCTTCCCATTCAATCTCGCGGAACTCGCCCGAGCCGCGTTCGCCGACGCGGATCAGAGGCTTTGAGAGACGGCCCGGGGAATAATGCTGCTTGATACCTGCCGCACCTTTGCCGCAGATGACGCCTTTATTGACGGGGTGATCGCGGTTGCCGTCGATATAGGTGACGGTGCCATCTTTGAGATAGACTTTAATGCCGCAGCGACACGCGCACATATAGCATGTGGTGGTTTTGATCTCGTCCCATGTTTTGGGCGAGCGGGCGACAGCAGGTTCAGAGGCCATGCTTGCCTCTTGTCTCGACGCGCGTGGATCGAGGCTGTTTCACGTATTGTCTCCGCCCGTAAAATACAGAATCATTTGTATTTTATGGCATGCTGGAGCAGCCGCGGCATGGGGCCAACCGTAGAACGAACTATGGACAGGTGGATTACTCGCCGATGGCTTTACCGGCGGGCCTGCGGGAATCATTGGCGCCATAGACAAAACCGGCCCGCATTTTGCCCGATAGCGCCATATCGGCCACGGCAGCGCTGGCATTGGCATCTGGCTTTGGCTGGCCTACCGCAATGGCGGCTACTGCGCCCCATTGGCCTTGCTCGGTAATTTTATAGCCCATGGCTTCGAGCTTC
>CANGPL010000025.1 GCA_947455725.1 Hyphomicrobiales bacterium
GCCTTGGGCGTTTCGGATGATGATATTCGTGAGGGTTTAAAAAGCTTTCCGGGGCTAGCGCATCGGCTTGAGGTGATCGGCCATATTGGCAAAGCGATTGCAATTAATGATTCAAAAGCCACCAATGCGGATGCAACAGAGAAGGCGCTTGCGTCTTTTGAAAGGGGCATTTTCTGGATCGCGGGCGGACGGGCTAAAGAAGGGGGCGTTGCTCCGTTGAGGCCTTATTTCGAGCGGATTGAAAAAGCGTATTTGATTGGCGAGGCGGCGGATGATTTTGCGCGCACTTTAGAGGGTCATGTTCCTTATCAAAGGTCAGGCACGCTAGAGGCCGCGCTGCAAAAAGCGGCGGTTGATGCGCAAGCGTCAACTTCACCGGAGCCTTGCATTTTATTGTCGCCGGCTTGCGCTTCTTTTGATCAGTTTAAGAATTTCGAAACCCGCGGCGCGCAGTTTCGATCGCACGTTGAAGCCATGCCGGGCTTTAAGCCCTTTATAAAAGGATAGGCGATGAATTCGCGCCTCGACAGAAACCCGATTGCGGATTGGTGGTGGACCATCGACCGTGCGATGTTCGTTCTCATCACGCTGTTGATGGTAACGGGCATTGTGCTTGGCTTGGCCGGTAGCCCGCCTGTGGCAGAGCGGCTTGGCTTGCCGACCTTTCATTTTGTGATCCGTCAGGCTGTCTTTTTGGCCCCCGCTTTTATCATCATGTTTCTGGTGAGCTTCTTAACGCCGCGCGCGGTGCGGCGAACGGCGCTTGTGGTCTTCGTCATGGGCATGGCGCTTGTGGGTGCGGCACTATTGTTTGGCGCCGAAGTGAAGGGTGCGCGTCGGTGGATTAATATTGCAGGGATTGCGTTACAGCCTTCGGAATTTGTGAAGCCTGCTTTTGTGATTTTGGCGGCATGGGCATTTTCAGAAGGCGGTCGGCGCTCGGATGTGCCGGGTAATTTCTTAGGCTTTTTTATTCTGTTTACGACGATTGTGCCTTTGGTGCTGCAACCCGATATCGGCCAAACCATGTTGATTTCGATGGTGTGGGTGAGCCTTGTGTTTCTCTCGGGCCTACATTTGTTTTGGGTGTTTGGCCTTGGCGGAGTGGGTTTTGTTGGCTTGTTCGCGGCTTACAAATTGCTGCCGCACGTTGCCGATCGTATCAATCGGTTTCGTAACCCTGCATCGGGCGACACGTTCCAAGTCGATAACGCTTTGCAAAGTTTTGTCGAAGGCGGATGGTTCGGCAAAGGGCCGGGTGAGGGCACCATCAAACGCATTTTGCCTGATAGCCATACGGACTTTGTGTTTGCCGTTACGGCGGAAGAATTTGGTGTTATTGCCTGTATCGCTTTGTTGATGGTGTTTGCGATTGTAGTGTTGCGCGGGCTTTATTTAGCGCGCCGCAGTGAAGAGCCGTTTTGCCGATTGGCGGCTGCCGGTTTGGTGATTTTGTTTGGCATTCAAGCTTCCATTAATATGGCGGTTAATGTGCATTTGATGCCGGCCAAAGGTATGACATTACCATTTATCTCCTATGGTGGATCTTCGCTCATTTCGCTTGGTCTCGGCATGGGCTTTTTGTTGGCGGTGACGCGCAAGCGGCCGCGGGCTGATTATGTCGATCGCTTCCGTGCCGAGGAGCAGGATTGAACATGGCACATCCTCCCCGCATTGTGTTGGCCGCGGGTGGAACGGGGGGACATTTATTCCCCGCCGAGGCTTTGGCAGGTGAATTGGTCAAGCAAGGCGTTGAAATTCATCTCGCAACGGATGCGCGAGGCATGGCCTATGGCGGTGCTTTTCCAGCAAAAGAGCGCCATGCTATTCGGGCTTCGACGCCTTCGGGTAAATCACCTTTGGCATTGCTTAAAGCGCTTATGGCTCTGGGGCAGGGGCTTGTGCAATCGATCCAATTAATGCGCCGCTTGAAGCCTGATGCGGTGATTGGCTTTGGGGGATACCCTTCGGTGCCACCCGTTTTGGCGGGTTGGCTGTTGGGAATTCCCACGTTGGTGCATGAACAAAATGGCGTGCTTGGCCGAGCCAATCGTTTTTTGGCGCCACGCGCGAAAGGCTTGGCGACGGGCTTCGCGGATGTAAAATCTGTGCCGGCGTCCGTTAGCCATAAAACGCATGTTGTGGGTAATCCGGTTCGCCCTGCCGTGCTTGCCGTGGCGGATATTCCATATCAGCCGATTAGTGTTGATGGTCCTATTCGTTTGCTCGTGACAGGTGGCAGCCAAGGCGCGCGGGTGATGAGTGAGGTGGTGCCGAAGGCTTTGGCTTTATTGCCGCATGATTTGAAAGCGCGGCTGTCGGTCGTGCATCAAGCCCGTGGTGATGATCTCGCTTTGGCCGAACGGCTTTATGGCGAGGCTGGCATTAAGGCGGATATCCGCGCGTTTTTTGATGATTTGCCGAAGCGAATTGCCGATTCACATTTGGTCATTGGTCGGGCTGGGGCATCGACCGTCGCGGAATTGGGTGTGATCGGCCGCCCTTCGCTTCTTGTTCCGTTGCCCGGATCGCTTGATCAGGATCAGGCCGCGAATGCGGAAAGCCTCGCGCGTATTGGGGCTGCTACCGTGATCCGGCAAGCCAATTTCACGCCGGAAGCCTTAATGGAGCGACTTAAATGGCTCTTTCATCATCCGTCTGAATTGACCGACTCAAGCGCCGCGGCCAAAAGCGCGGGCATTCCAGACGCGGCGGCGCGATTGGCTCGTCTCGTCGCTGATGTCGCCGGATTAGATGTGAAGCGGAGTAGCCTGTTATGAAATTGCCAACCGAACTGGGTGCCATTCATTTTGTCGGCATTGGCGGCATTGGCATGTCGGGCATTGCCGAAGTGTTGCATAATCTTGGCTATCGCGTTCAGGGTTCGGATGCATCCGATAGCGCTAATGTGAAGCGGCTGCGTGAAAAGGGTATTCTCGTTCATATCGGACATGCGGCAGAAAATCTGGGCGATGCCGAGGTGATTGTCGTCTCAACCGCTATTCGCCGCGATAATCCGGAATTGATGGCGGCACGCGAAAAGCGGTTACCCGTTGTGCGCCGCGCGGAAATGTTGGCCGAGCTGATGCGGCTTAAAACCTGTGTGGCGATTGCAGGCACGCATGGCAAGACCACGACAACATCGCTTGTTGCGACATTGCTGGTTGCCGGACATTTCGACCCGACCGTGATCAATGGCGGTATCATCAATGCCTATGGCACCAATGCGCGATTGGGCGATGGTGAATGGATGGTGGTTGAGGCGGATGAATCCGATGGGACGTTCCTCAAGCTCCCAGCCGATGTCGCGGTTGTGACCAATATTGACCCTGAGCATCTTGATCATTTTAAAACATTCGATGCGATTAAAGATGCGTTTCGTGCTTTTATCGAGAATTTGCCGTTTTATGGCTTTGCAGTGATGTGTCTGGATCATCCGACGGTGCAGGAACTTGTTGGTAAAATTGAAGATCGTCGCGTGATTACCTATGGCCAAAATCCGCAATCGGATGTGCGATTGGGTAAAGTTGATTTAGCGGGTGGACGCTCGAAATTTTCAGTATCGATCCGCGACCGTAAATCAAAGGCAGTGACGAAGATTGATGATCTTGTTCTGCCCATGCCGGGTCATCACAATGCGTTGAATGCAACGGCTGCGATTGCGGTGGCTTATCATCTTGGTATGGCCCCTGATGCCATCCGTGAAGCGCTTGAAGGGTTTGGTGGTGTCAAGCGGCGTTTCACCAAGACGGGTGAATGGAATGGCGCTGAAATTTTTGATGATTATGGTCATCATCCCGTAGAAATCGCGGCTGTGTTGAAGGCGGCGCGGGCATCGACGACCGCGAAAGTGATTGCTGTCGTGCAACCGCATCGCTACACGCGGTTAGCTTCGTTGTTTGATCAATTCTCGACCTGCTTTAACGATGCCGATTGTGTGATTGTTGCGGATACGTATGCAGCGGGTGAAGCGCCGATTGCGGGTGCGGATCGCGATGGGCTGGTGCAAGGTATTAAAGCGCATGGTCATCGCCATGTGGTGGCGTTGCCGGACTCATTGCAGCTTGCAAAGATTGTTCATGGCATTGCTGCGCCCGGCGATTATGTGGTGTGCTTGGGCGCGGGCAATATTACGCAATGGGCCTACGCTTTGCCGGGTGAACTTGCAGCACTCGATGCGGTGAAGGCATGATGGATGTGACGACCGTTTCGCTGCCGCCGCTGCGTGGGTCACTGGCCTATCATGTCTCGCTTGCTCCTTATTCTTGGTTTCGCGTGGGTGGTCCGGCGGATCTTTTGTTTTTGCCGGAAGATGAAGACGATCTCGCGCTTTTCTTGAAAGCCTTGCCGACAAATATTCCACTCTTAATCTTGGGCCTTGGTTCCAATTTGTTGGTGCGCGACGGCGGGTTTCGCGGCGCGGCGATTAAGCTTGGTAAGGGATTTCAATCTATCGCGATCGATAAGCATCAGCTTGTTACCGTGGGCGCGGGTGCAGCCGATGTGAAAGTTGCGCGCGCGGCGGCGGAAGCCGGTGTTGCGGGGCTTGCGTTTTTGCGCGGTATTCCGGGGACGATTGGTGGTGCGTTGCGCATGAATGGTGGGGCCTATGGCGGGGAGACGAAAGATGTATTTGTTTCCGCGCGCGGGCTTGATCGCGGCGGAAACGTTCATCGCTTTGATGCTGCCGCGATGGGCTTTTCTTACCGTCACTGCGCGGTGCCGGATGGTATTATTTTTACTGAAGCGGTTTTTCAGGGACGGAAAGGCGATAGCGCGGCTATCCTTGCTGAGATGAACGCCATCACCGAGGCGCGCTCGACCACGCAGCCGGTTAATACGCGAACCGGTGGTTCAACCTTTCGTAACCCTCAAGGGTATAAAGCATGGGAACTTGTCGATCGGGCGGGGTTTCGCGGCTTTAAAAAGGGCGGGGCGGAAGTCTCGAGCCTCCATACCAATTTTTTGATTGCCCATGAGGGGGCAAAGGCTTCGGATATTGAATCGCTTGGAGAAGAAATACGCAGTCGCGTGTTGGAGCAGTCGGGTATTCTTCTTGAGTGGGAAATTAAGCGGGTAGGTGAGCCATGAGCGCTAAGAAGCATGTTGCCGTGTTGATGGGCGGGCTTTCCGCCGAGCGCTCGGTAAGCTTGAAGACGGGGCAGGCTTGCGCATTGGCGCTTGAGGGCGAGGGATATCGCGTTACGCGTGTCGATGTGGGTCGTGATCTTGCCGAGGTGCTGGCTTGGTTAAAGCCGGATGTCGTGTTTAACGCGCTGCATGGCCGGTTTGGCGAAGATGGCATTGTGCAGGGCATTTTGGAGATGTTGCGCATTCCTTACACGCATTCGGGTGTGCTTGCCTCAGCCCTTGCGATGCAGAAGGATCGGGCTAAGTCAGTGATGAAGGCCGCGGGCGTGCCGGTGGCTGAAGGCTTGACCGTTAGCCGGTTTGAAGCCGCAAAACGCCATGTGATGAAGCCGCCTTATGTTGTTAAACCTGTGAGCGAGGGATCATCGGTCGGCGTTATTATTGTTAAGGAAGATCGCTCGCACCCGCCGCAGGAATTGGCGAGCGAGGATTGGGCGTTTGGCGAATCAGTTTTGGTCGAACGTTTCATTCCGGGACGGGAATTAACCTGTGCCGTGATGGATAATAAGGCCTTGGGAGTCATTGATATTCGCCCGGCGACGGGTGTTTTCTATGACTTTGATGCAAAATACGCCAAGGGTGGATCTATTCACGTTTTGCCGGCAGAAATTTTACCAAATATTTACCATCTTGTTCAAAAACTGGCATTAACGGCACATCAATCTCTTGGCTGTCGAGGCGTAAGCCGAATGGACTTTCGATATGACGACACGCCCGATGGTACGGGTGAGGTTATCTGTCTCGAGGTCAATACCCAGCCAGGGATGACGGAAACGTCGCTTGTGCCCGAGTTGGCAGCCCATGCGGGCATTGGTTTTGGCGAGTTGGTAAAATGGATGGTTCAGGACGCGACCTGCGATCGTTGAGGGCGGCAAGCCCCTACGCTCAAACCGGGTATGTCTATCGTACTGAACCTCTTTCTTCCCGCTTTTTTCATTCTCTTTCATCGTCAAGCGCGCTGGTTCTCGATCGCGTGTTGGCTGGCTTTGCTCGGTTGCCAAAGGGTTTTGGTTCGAGCCTTACCGTTGCTTTGTTTGTTGGTACGGCGCTGTTTGGTCTTTACCGGGGTGGCCATTTTGATGCGTTCGCCGCGACCTATGGCGAGCCACGGAGCGCTATTGCTCGACTGTTAGGGTTTGATATTCGCTCGGTTACGATTTCTGGCCTTGCAACGCTTGATGAAAAGGCGGTGCTGGCTGCTGCCGCGATTGGGCCTGAAGAATCGCTTCTGTTTCTCGATGCCGAATCCGTTCGTTCGCGCCTTCTTGAAGTGCCGATGATCCGTGAAGTTGCGGTAAGAAAATTTTATCCGAATGCGCTGTCGATCGGTATCGTCGAAAATAAGCCTTACGCGATTTGGCAGATGAACGGCGATCTTTCCGTTATCGGTATGGATGGCCGTGTTATTGGCCCGCTTGATGATGAAGCGTTTGCTCAGTTGCCGCATGTGGTGGGTGAGGGCGCTGCATCTCATATTGGCGAGTTTGTTGAGCTGATGGACTCTCAGCCAAGCATTAAGCCTTTGGTGCGCGCGGGTATTCGCGTAGGGGACAGGCGTTGGACGTTAAAGCTTAATAATGGCTTTGATGTTTTTCTGCCCGAGGAAGATGCGGATAAGGCGCTCGCTCGTTTTGCTGCGATGGTGCGTGACAAGAAGCTGCTAGATCGCGATATCATGTCGGTGGATTTGCGTCAGCCAGATCGGGTGACGCTGCGCTTAACCGAGGTAGCCGCTAATGCCCGCATGGAGCTTTTGAAGGCTCGCGCGAAGGCTAAGGGAGGTCCGGCATGAGTTGGCGCGGTCCTAGCCTTACGCCTCGTTTAAAGCCTTTGTCACCAAAGCGTGGTGCGGTCATTTCCGTGCTTGATGTTGGCACAAGCAAAATTGTTTGCTTGGTTGCCGAATTGGTTCCTGTATCTGGCGGTGAAGCGCTTAAGGGACGTACCCACAAAGCGCGCGTGATCGGTATTGGGCATCAGCGTGCGCGTGGCCTTAAGGGCGGCGCTGTTGTCGATCTCGAAGCGGCAGAAAATTCAATTCGGCTCGCTGTTGATGCGGCCGAGCGCATGGCTCGGGTGGAAATTCAATCGGTGATCGTTAGCATGACGGGCGGACGGTTAAAGTCCGGATCGTTCAATGCGGAAGTGACCTTGCGTGGACAGAGCGTCGTTGAAAGCGATGTCCGTCGCGTGTTTGAGGCGATGACGTTTACGGGCGCGGAGCCGGGCCGCAGTGTCTTGCATTCGCTCCCAACGGGTTTTGCGATTGATGAGACGCGGCATATTCGCGATCCGCATGGCATGATTGGTCAGCGCTTGGGCGTTGATATGCATGTGCTGACGAGCGATGAATACGCGATCCGCAATCTGATGCTCGCCATTGAGCGTTGCCATATCGGCGTCGAAGCCGTTGTTGCAAGCCCTTATGCCAGCGGTCTTTCGGTGTTGGTCGATGACGAAGCCGAAATGGGTGTGGCGGTTGTTGATCTCGGTGGCGGCACGACAAGTGTTGGTGTTTTCTCGAATGGCGCGCTCGTTCATGCGGATGCGGTGGCCGTTGGTGGTAATCACATCACGATGGATATTGCACGCGGACTTTCGACCGGCATTAATCACGCCGAACGTTTAAAGACGCTCTATGGTTCAACGCTTGCGAGCCCTTCGGATGATCGTGAAACGGTCGCTGTCGCCTCTGTCGATGAAGTAAATGGCGACCGTGTAAGCCATATTCCGAAATCTCAGCTTGTCCGAATCATCCGTCCTCGCGTTGAAGAAATTCTAGAATTGGTGCGGGATCGTTTGAAGGCTTCCGGTTTTGCTGAAGCAGCAGGAAGAAGAATCGTTCTCACGGGTGGCGGTGCGGAATTAACGGGACTTACGGAACTCTCCCGAATCGTGGTTTCAAAGCAAGTACGTATCGGTCGTCCGTTAGGTGTTCAAGGATTGCCCGATGCAGTGAAGGGGCCTGCCTTCTCTGTGCCGGTTGGATTGTTGGTCTATCCGCAGGTCGCTGGTCTCGAACATTTCGAGCCGCGTTCTTCGGGGATCGCACTGGGAACGGGAACCGACGGTTATTTCTCGCGAATGGGCCGTTGGTTCAAAGACAGTTTTTAAAGTTCGACACATCGGCGCGGCGGCCGGTTTGTCTTAATGGGTAACGAAGGCGCGGCCGGGCGTCACAAACGAAAAGGCGAAGACAATGACCATCAATCTTTCTGCACCGGACATCCGGGAATTAAAGCCAAGAATTACCGTGTTCGGTGTGGGTGGTGCTGGCGGTAATGCCGTCAACAACATGATCGAAATCGGTCTTCAAGGCTGCGAGTTCGTCGTTGGTAACACGGACGCTCAGGCGCTTACGAGCTCCAAGGCGCATCGCGTCATCCAAATGGGCATGCAAGTGACCGAGGGGTTGGGCGCAGGTTCGCAGCCAGAAGTTGGTCGCGCGGCGGCGGAAGAAGTGATCGACGAGATTCGCGATCAGCTCGCCGGCGCTCACATGGTCTTCGTGACGGCTGGTATGGGTGGCGGCACGGGCACGGGCGCAGCGCCCGTTATTGCTCGCGCGGCACGCGATATGGGTATTCTCACGGTTGGTGTAGTAACCAAGCCATTCCAGTTCGAAGGTACTCGCCGCATGCGCCTTGCGGAGCAGGGCATCGCCGAACTGCAGAAGGCAGTTGATACGCTGATCGTCATTCCAAACCAAAACCTCTTCCGCGTTGCCAATGAGCAGACGACGTTCGCCGACGCGTTCGCCATGGCCGACCGGGTGCTCTATTCGGGTGTGGCTTGCATCACCGATTTGATGGTCAAAGAAGGCCTCATCAATCTCGACTTCGCCGATGTACGCGCTGTGATGCGCGAGATGGGCAAGGCAATGATGGGTACGGGTGAAGCAACCGGTGAAAAGCGTGCGATGCGCGCTGCTGAAGCGGCAATCGCCAATCCATTGCTCGACGATGTGAATATGAGCGGTGCACGTGGCCTGTTGATTTCGATCACAGGTGGATCTGATCTTACGCTTTATGAAGTTGATGAAGCGGCAACGCGCATTCGTGAAGAAGTTGACCCTGACGCGAATGTTATTTTCGGTGCAACGCGTGATGATGCGCTTGATGGCATTGTTCGTGTGTCGGTTGTTGCTACCGGCATCGATTATGCCGAAATGGTTCGCCAGCACGAACAGGCACAAGCCAATAATCTTTCGGTTGATCCACGCATTCGCGATATGGCGGATCGTATCCGTACCGAAATCGGTACCGCCTTTGCCCGTCCAACAGCTGAGGCAGCTCAGCCAGCAGCACCGGCTTCTGCCCCTGTTGCAACACAGGCTGCAGCGCCTGCCCAGCAGGGCTATGTGCCGCGCGGTATTCAGGTCGCTCCCGATATCGCGATCCGCCCAGCAGCGCCGCGCCCTGTTATGCCAGCACCAGCTCCGGCTCCAGCACCTCGCGTTGAAGCGGGTTATGACGAGCATGCCGTTCAGCAAGGCTTTGTTCCGCCCGAATCAGAGCGTCCACTACGCCCTGTTCGCATGCCGAGCATTGATGAATTGCCTCCGATTGCCCAACGCACCATTGATGCAAGCTTAAATGCTCGCCCAGCCGTTGCGCCGGTTGAGCGTCAAAAGAAGTCCTTGATGGAACGTTTGACGACCGCCGGCTTCGGCCGTCGCTCGGAAGCGGAAGAAATGCCTCAGATGCCACGCCAGGTTGCAGTAGAGCCGGTTCAACAGGCACCACAGCACTATGCCCAGCCGGAGCAGCCTCGCTATCAGCAAGCCGCCCAGCCGGCAGCTGCGCCGCAGGCCCGCATGTATGAGGATGACCAGATGGAAATCCCAGCCTTCTTGCGCCGCCAATCGAACTAAAACGATTAGCGTATCATTGTTACGCCTATAAGTTGGCCCGGGCCTAAAAAGTCCGGGCTAATTCTTTGAGAATAAGAGATTTTTTAATATCTTTCCACAAATTATAGAATTGTAACAAACGGTAAGAAACCGTGATTTGAAGAGGAAGGGCATCAGTACTAGAACGATGTCGAAATGTTCTGGTCCTGTCCGTGGACCCTGTTGCTAGGCTGAGTGCGAGATGGCGAGATCAAAACAATCGACTTTAGCCAATAAAGCTGAGATTTCTGGACGGGGTGTGCACTCAAACCAGCCCGTGAAGCTGATATTTCATCCCGCCTCGGCTAATCATGGCATTCAGTTTTTGCGCAAAGGCTTAGCTGGTGGTCGCGAGCGTTTGATTTCCGCGCGCCATGAGGCGGTGAGTGCGTCGGAATTATGCACGATTATTGGCAATACCGAGAGCGGTTCCGTATCCACGATCGAGCATTTGATGGCAGCGCTCTATGCGTCTGGCATTGATAATCTCTTGATTGAAATTGACGGGCCTGAAGTGCCGATTATGGACGGCAGCTCCGCGCCCTTTATTGCGGTGTTTGATCGGGTAGGGCTTGTTCGACAGGATGTCGCCTGTCGCTTTGTGAAGATTTTAAAGCCGGTTCGCGTGGAGCATGGCGAGAAATTTTCGGAATTACTGCCGTTTGCCCGCGGTTTCCGCATGACGGTTGAGATTGATTTCAAGACCGATTTGATCGGCCGGCAGAAGAAAACCCTTGATTTGACGCCAGAAAGCTTCCGTGACGAATTGCAATTCGCCCGGACCTTCGGCTTTTTGAAAGATGTCGATATGCTTCGCCAAGCGGGCTACGCGCTTGGGGCTTCGCTCGATAATACCGTCGCGATTGACGGCGATTCGATTATGAATCCGGAAGGGCTGCGCTATCGCGACGAGTTTATTCGTCACAAAATGTTGGATGCGGTGGGCGATTTATCGCTCGCGGGTTATCCGATTATTGGCCATTTCCGCTCCTTCTGTGGCGGACACCGCATGAATGTGTCGGTTTTGCATTCGCTTTTTGCGGATCGGACGGCGTTTGAGATCGTTGAAGAGCGGCCAGCGGGCGTTGCCCTTGGCGAAACACGGCCACGGGTTGCAGCGCTTGCGTTCGCGCCTGAGACGCATTGAGGCGTTATTTTTTTAGCCGAACCAATCTTTTTTACAGAATGCTTCTCCGCAGTGGCGGTTCGTTAGCGTTTAGTTTATGAAACTCAAGCAAATCTATCGGGCCGGTTCGTGCCCGGCCTATGTCGATTGCCAGAGGATTGTCCGGTTTCATGACCCTATTGCCATCTCACTTATCTAAACGTTCGCTTCGGATCGCTGGCTCCTTATTGGCCATGCTCGCTATCCTGCCGATGGCGGCTTGCGATAGCTTGAACCCCTTTGACAAGGGCGAGGTGTATAAGCCCGAGGTGAAGCCCGACATCCCGGCTGAGAAGCTTTACAATGACGGGCTGGCAGCGCTTGAGCAGCGCGACTATGAAGGCTCAACAAAGGCCTTCAAAGATATCAATAAGATTTACCCTTATTCGCAATGGTCGAAAAAGGCTCTGATGATGGAGACCTATTCGCATTATTTGGCGAAAGAATTTGAAGAGGCAGCTACCTCTGGCAAGCGGTTCTTGCAGCTTTATCCGGCGGATAGCGATGCGGCGTACGCAGCCTATTTGATTGCGAGCTCGTACTATGACGCGGTGCTTGATGTGTCGCGCGATCAGGAGCGGGCGGAAAAGGCGCTTGTGGCGTTCATCGAAGTCGTTCAGCGTTGGCCTAAGTCTGAATATGCGGCTGACTCGAAATACAAGATCGGCATATTGCGTGACCAATTGGCGGCGCGTGAAATGACGGTTGGGCGGTTTTATTTAAACAAGCGCAATTATACGGCGGCGATTAATCGTTTCCGTGTGGTGGTTTCGCAATATCAGACCACCAATCAAATTGAAGAAGCCTTAGCACGTTTGACGGAGGCCTATCTCGCGCTTGGTATTGTGAACGAGGCTGAAACGGCGGCTTCTATTCTTGGGCACAATTTCCCCGAGAGCCAATGGTATAAGGATTCGTTTGCGCTGCTTCAGTCCAAAGGTACGGCTCCGAAGGAAAACGAAGAATCCTGGATTACCAAGGCCTTTAAATCTGTGAAGCTTTATCAATAAAGCGCGGCGCAAGATGGCGGCGATTACCCGATCATGCTGACCCAACTCGCCATTCGTGACATTGTGTTGATTGATCGCTTGGACCTGTCTTTCGAGGCAGGTCTTAGCGTGTTGACGGGTGAGACCGGTGCGGGCAAATCCATCCTGCTTGATGCGTTTGCGTTAGCGTTAGGCGCGCGTGGCGATGGATCGCTGGTCCGCCATGGCGAGACGCAAGGCCAGGTCACGGCTGTGTTTCAACCATCGTCCGATCATCCGGTACATGCCCTTTTGCGTGATTATGATATTGCGCATGAAGGCGATGTGATTTTACGCCGCGTGCAAATGGCGGATGGGCGCACACGTGCGCTGATTAATGATCAGACCGTTAGCGTGCAGGCGCTTAAAGCTGTTGGCGCAAGTCTCGTTGAAATTCATGGGCAGCACGATGATCGCGCGCTTGCTGATCCTGCAACGCATCGCGCTATTCTAGATTTGTTTTCGGGTGCAGATGATGAGCTGCGCGCCGTGCGTGCTGCGCATGCGGCGCATAAGGCGGCGCGCGATGCGTTGACTGAGCATCGCGTACGCGTCGAGACGGCGCGTAAAGAAGCCGATTTTTTGCGCCATGCGGTGCAAGAGCTTTCTGCGCTTCAGACGGAGCCGGGTGAAGAGGAAAGCTTAGCGACCCGTCGGCAATTTATGATGCAGGCGGAAAAGGTAACGAGCGAAATCAATGATGCGTTAGAGGCTGTGGCGGGACAGGCATCGCCTATTCCAACCTTATCATCCGTTCAGCGACGCTTAGCGCGACGCAGCGGCGAGGCGGAAGCGCTTGTAGGGCCGAGTGTTAAAGCGCTCGAAGGTGCATTGAATGCATTGGAAGAGTCGCGCACCGTATTAGAAGCCGCATTACGCACTGCCGAGTTTGATCCATATGAATTGGAACGGACGGAAGAACGTCTATTTGCGCTGCGTGCAGCAGCACGGAAATACAATGTGACCGTCGACGAGCTCGCGGCCCTTGCCGCGCGCTATGCTGAAGATGTGATGGCGATTGATGCGGGCGAAGATCGCCTCATTAAATTAGAGGCCGCCGTTGAGGCTGCTGATTTAGAGTATCGCAAAGCGGCGCAGGCGCTATCCGTGCAGCGCTATGAAGCCGCAACTGAGCTTGAGGCTTCCGTTAATGCAGAATTGCCGCCGTTAAAGCTGGAGCGCGCGCGGTTTATTGTGTCGATGGAGCGCGACGAGGCGGCACGCGGTCCGGACGGATTTGATCATGTTGAATTTTGGGTTGAAACAAATCCGGGAACGCGTCCGGGGCCGATGATGAAAGTGGCTTCGGGTGGTGAGCTTTCGCGCTTTATGCTGGCGCTAAAAGTGTCGCTGGCGGATCGCGGTTCGGCACCGACTTTGGTGTTTGATGAAATTGATACCGGTGTGGGCGGCGCTGTGGCGGATGCCATTGGTCAAAGGCTCGCGCGGCTTGCCGGAAAAGTTCAGGTGCTTTCTGTAACCCATGCCCCGCAAGTGGCGGCACGTGCGGCGACACATTTCCTGATTGCTAAAGGTGATGCGGGCAAGACCGGCAAGGTTGCAACACGCGTTGTAACGATTGATGAAAAGCACCGGCGCGAAGAGATTGCGCGCATGTTGTCGGGTGCAGAAATCACCGAGGAGGCACGTGCGGCTGCATCGCGGTTGATGGAGGCCGCGCGATGAGCCATCAGCCTGTTGAACATCTCTCTCCGCTTGAAGCGCGGATTGAGTGGCAGAAGCTTGCCGATGAAATAGCCGCGCATGATATTCGCTATCACCAAAAAGATGCGCCGACGATTTCTGATGCCGAATATGACGCAATGCGGCGTCGTTATGATGCGCTTTTAGTTGCGTTTCCGGAATTACAAAAAGAAGCATCTGCGCTAACGCGCGTTGGTGCGAAGCCTGCGGAAAAATTTGCTAAAGTGAAGCACGCGGTGCCAATGCTTTCGCTCGCAAATACTTTTTCCGATGAGGAAGTGGCTGAGTTTGTTGAGCGTGTTCGACGCTTTTTGGATTGGCCTGATCAAAAAGAAATTGCCTTTACGGCTGAGCCAAAAATTGACGGATTGTCATGCTCGCTTCGCTATGAAAATGGTGTTTTAAAAACAGCAGCAACGCGCGGCGATGGTGAAGAGGGTGAGGACGTAACCGCGAATGTGCGAACCATTCGATCAATCCCCGAGAAGCTTCATGGTGATGTACCAGCGGTTATTGAAATTCGCGGCGAAATCTATATGGCGACCGATGATTTCATCGCGCTGAATGAGCGGCAAGAGGCGGATGGAAGGCCTGTATTTGCAAATCCGCGCAATGCCGCGGCAGGCTCGCTTAGACAGCTTGATTCAAGCGTTACCGCGTCACGTACTTTAAAGTTCTTTGCTTATGCGTGGGGGGTTATTGAAGGCGAAATGCCGTCCAATACGCAAAGCGGAATGGTTGACGCTTTTAAGCGGATGGGACTGCCGACTAATCCTCTCACGAAGCTCTGCGCGGATGTCGATGAAATGGTCGCGCATTATCGGTTGATTGAAGAGAAGCGGCCAACGCTTGGTTATGATATTGATGGCGTTGTTTACAAAGTCGACGACCTCGCTTTGCAGCAACGGCTGGGCTTTATTGCGCGTTCACCGCGCTGGGCAACGGCACGCAAGTTTCCGGCGGAGCAAGCGCGCACGATATTGCTTGATATTGACATTCAGGTGGGCCGCACCGGAGCGCTTACACCGGTTGCGAAACTGCAGCCCATCAATGTCGGTGGCGTTGTTGTATCCAATGCGACGCTCCACAATGAAGACGAGATTGCGCGCAAAGATGTGCGCATTGGTGACACCGTTATTGTGCAGCGCGCAGGCGATGTTATTCCGCAAATTGTAGCAGCGGTTATCGAGCAGCGCCCCGCCCATGCAAAGCCATTTCAGTTTCCGCATCAATGCCCTGCCTGTGGAAGTCATGCGGTGCGCGAGACGGACCCGAAAACCGGTGAGCCAGAGTCTGTGCGTCGCTGCACCGCCGGATTAATTTGTCCCGCGCAAGCAACGGAACGGTTAAAACATTTTGCCTCACGTAATGCCTTTGACATTGAAGGGCTTGGCGACAAGCAGATCGAAGGCTTTTATGCGGATGGTTTGATTACGCGACCGCGCGATATTTTTACGCTCGAAGAACGCGATGCGCGCTCTTTGAAAAAACTCAAAGATCGGGAAGGGTATGGCGCTTTATCGGTTGCAAAACTTTTTGATGCGATCCGACAGAGAAAAAGTGTTTCACTTAATCGCTTTATCTTCGCACTCGGTATTCGCCATGTGGGCGAGACAACGGCTAAGCAATTGGCGCGTCATTTTGGTTCGATTGAAAATTTACAACAGGTTGCGATTAAAGCTGGGCATGATGGAGAAGCAGCAAAAGCTGAACTTACCGATATTGATGGCATCGGGCCGATTGTTGCGGGCTCCATCGTTGATTTCTTTGGTGAGACGCACAATCTCGAAGAGCTTGAAGCCTTAATGCAGCACGTTACGCCTGAGCCGATGGAAGCTGTTGCATCGGCAAGTCCCGTATCGGGGAAGACGATTGTCTTTACAGGTTCGCTCGAGCGCATGACGCGCGATGAAGCCAAAGCCATGGCCGAGCGATTGGGCGCTAAAGTATCGGGCTCGGTATCCAAAAAGACGGATCTTGTGGTGGCAGGCCCAGGTGCAGGCTCAAAGCTTGAAGACGCCCGCAAAAATGGCGTTGAGGTGATTTCCGAGGATGAGTGGTTTGAGCGCGTGGGTGGGCAGTCAAAATAGTAGGAAATCCCACTTTTGATTTTTCCTACACATTATGTTAGCGTGAAGTATAATTGGGACATTGAACCATGACCTTGCACACGAAATCTCAACAATCCAAACTCACAAAAATATTACACCCTGACGCTAAGGGGCGTATCACGCTGGGTGCGTTGGCCAAGGGCATCAGCTCGTATCGGATGACGAAAGATCAACAGGGTAGGCTTATTCTTGAGCCTTTTGTCGAGATTCCGGAGCGTGAGCGGTGGCTTTATAATAATCCCGAGGCTATGGCTGCTTTAAAGGAGGGGATTGCAGATGCTGAGGCTGGGCGGCTGCATTCTCTTGGCGATTTTAGTCAGTACTTAAATGACGAGGATTAGTCGTTTGCTCGGGATAAAATATTGTGACAGAGCTAGCCACTTAAGGATGGGCTGAAATTGAAAATATCGTGATCGTCGCGGTATCTGGCCCATAATACCAAAATACACGGTAGGCACCTGCCGTATTATTTTCTGCGTAAGCTTCAAAAATGGCTTCGCCATTAGGCCCACTCAGGCTCTGATACTTGTGCGTATTTAAGCTAGGATGACGCGGATTAGTTTGTAAATAAGCGATTGTTTTCAGCACGGCTTTTAACCGTTTGGTCAATGCAGGATCATTTTGCAAATTCGCAAGATCAGTTTTTGCGCGGGACGTGAATTGAATTACAAAACCCATTGAAAATCCTTAATTAAAAGAATTTACATTCGATTAAACCGCCCGCGTCGCTTTCTCCAACCACTGCAACGTTTCTGCATCGAGATGCGGTGTTAGCAGTGCCCGCGTTTTCGCGTGATAGGCGTTGAGCCATGTACGCTCATCGGCGGTGAGCAAATTAGGCTCTACCAAATTCAAATCAATCGGCACAAAGCTTAGCGTTTCGAAGCCGAACATTTCGCGCTCTGCGCCTGCAATCTCGCGCTTTTCGACGAGGATGAGATTTTCGATGCGAATGCCCCAATGGCCTGCCTTGTAAAAGCCCGGCTCATTGGAAAGCATCATGCCGACTTCGAGGGGCACAACACCAGTTTTTGCGATTCGTTGTGGTCCTTCATGCACGGAGAGATAGGAACCGATGCCATGGCCGGTGCCATGGTCGAAATCGAGGCCTGCTTCCCATAGAGGTTTGCGGGCGAAGCTATCGATTTGTGCGCCTGAAACGCCTTTCGGGAAGACGGCTGTGTCAATTGCGATATGGCCTTTGAGAACGCGGGTAAAACGATCTTTCATTTCCGCAGTTGCACGGCCAACGACCATGGTACGGGTGATATCGGTTGTTCCGTCTTCATATTGACCGCCGGAATCGATCAAGAAAATACCCTTCTCGATGCGACGATTGGATTCGGTTGAAACCTTGTAATGGGGGATGGCGGCATTCGGTCCCGCACCTGCGATGGAGGGGAAGGAAACATCCTTCAACACGCCCGTTTCGCGGCGGAAATTTTCTAGCACAATCGTTGCGTCAATCTCGGTCAGTTTTTCGTGAATGGCTTCGCGATCAAACCACGCAAGAAAGCGCGTCATCGCCGCGCCGTCGCGAATATGGGCTGCGCGAGAGCCTGCGATTTCTGCATTGTTTTTAACGGCCTTCATCAAGGCGATGAAATCCGTGCCGACTTCTGCTGTGCCGCCATTTGTTTCAATCAATTGCACCAAGCGGTTGGAGGCTGATGCGGCATCAAATTTAACCTTAGCGCCTTTTTGCGCCAAAGCCTGCAATGCGCGATCAAGCACGATGGGTTCAGCAATTTCGGCGAGGTCGCTCACGGCGTCGCGCACGGTGTTTGAGAATTTGCGGCCATCCATGAAGAGTTGTGCTTTGCCCTCGCGAGGCACAATGGCAAAGCCTAGGGGAAGCGGCGTGTGGCCTACGTCGCCACCGCGAATATTGAACGCCCATGCGACTGCGTGTGCATCGGTAATCACAACGGCATCGGCATTTTGGGTAGCGAGTTTGAATTGGATGCGTTTGAGCTTTTCGGTTGCATCTTCGCCCGCATAAGCGGGCTTGTGCAGCATGACTTGCGCAAGTGGCGCGGCTGGACGATCCACCCATACGGCATCAATTGGATTTGTCTCGACCGCGACGAGTGTGGCACCAGCGGCCTTGCAGGCTTTTTCTAAACGCTTGGTACCATCCTGCGTATGCAGCCAAGGATCAAAGCCTAATTTTTGACCCGGCTTCAAATGTTTTTCGAGCCAGCCTTCCGGCGGATTGTCGATGAGATGCTCGGGCGTAAAAACGGCAATATCGACCTGTTCGCGCACTTGGACGGTATAGCGACCGTCAACAAAAATCGCGGCTTGATCAGCCAGCACAATGGCCATGCCCCAAGACCCGGAAAAGCCGGTGAGCCATGCGAGGCGCTCGGATGAAGCGGGGACATATTCGTTCTGATGCTCATCGGTGCGGGGAACGACAAAGCCATCAAGCCCGCGCGCTTTGAGCTCGGCGCGCAAGGCTTTGACGTGCGCTGCGCCCTGTGCAGGGTTGGTCTTTTGTTCGAAGGTTTGGAAAATTGCTTCGGCCATGGGTGTGCTCCGTACCTTCGGGCTTGGTGATTAGACGGGTGTTAAAGGGCGGCCTGCGACGCGGCGCAAAAGCAGCGCGGCCCAGCCTTCAAGATCGCGGCGCTTGGCCAAATACCAACCTTGCAAGCCGTAAGCGTTCAGCACGCCGGGTACGTCGCGCGCTAGAAGGCCCGAGAGGACAATATCCGCATCGGGTGAAGTAACAGACGCGATTTGTGGCGCAAGACGAATAAGCGGCTTGGCGAGGATATTTGCAAAGACGAGATCATAATGCGCTTTGGCGTAGAGCTGCGGATGACCCACACCTTTGGCGACGACTGGGCGCACGGTTGAGCCGGCGCGGTTTAGTACCGCATTGCTGCGCGCGGCGATGACGGCGACGGGATCAATATCGCCTGACGCAACGGGACGGTGAAGCGCGCGTGCTGCTGCAATGGCCAATACGCCCGAGCCCGTGCCGATATCGAGGACATGGGTTGGGCGGCGACGCTTCAATACGTCATCCAGCATCAGCAAGCAGCCGCGTGTCGTACCGTGATGGCCAGTGCCAAAGGCAAGGGCCGCTTCAATCTCGATGCCAATCGCATGGGGCGGGATGCGTTCGCGGTCGTGCGAGCCATGGACTTGGAAGCGCCCGGCGTGAACGATGGAAAGTCCGTCGAGGGAGGCTTTGACCCAATCTTTTTCAACGAGCGTTTCGAAGGTGAGGGCAGCGGCGGCATCCGCACCGACGGTTGCTGTTATCAGCTCGCGCATTCCGACTTCATTCGGCGGCTCGGCGAAATAAACTTCGACCTCCCAATGGAGGGTCGCCTCGTTTTCAAACGCGGCGGCAGCGGTCTCGTTTGGGTCAAAGGTTTCCATGACAATGTCGGCCACGCCGCGCGCGGTCTTCTCGTCGGCGACGAGTTTCATGACATGGGTCGGGTTTTTGGGAGTGAGTCCTTCAAGCATGGGAATTTCTTATATCAGCCCGAACGCTCTGTCGACGCTTGGCTTAGATCCGTTGATCTAAGCTCTTAGTTTCAGCATGGCTTTATTGCAAAACCGGCGTCCCCTTTTGCGAGCCATGCTCTAATGCCCGCCGCCCGCCGCTTTCGGGCCACCCGCTTTTTCGATCGCCGGTAAAACCACGAGCATCAGGAGAAACACGAAGGTCAGCGCCAAGAAAACATCACCTAACGCCAAAACTAATGCTTCGCGGCGCACCATGCCTGCCATTTGCTTGGTGGCGGCCAACTCGGCTCCATCGCCCAAGGCGGACATTCCACGCGTGATATTGGCCAAAGTCTCATCCGCGACCTGACGCCCCCAAACGAGACTATCGCGCAGCCTTTGCATATGAAGATCCCAACGGTTGTTGAGGATCGTGTTGATGAGCGCGAGGCCCACCGCTCCGCCGAGATTACGCGTGAGGTTAAATAGGCCCGATGCGTTTTTCAGCCGATCCATCGGCAGCGTGCCCAAGGCGACATTGTTGATCGGAACCATGCAAAACATCAGCGATACGCCACGGAAAATCTGCGGCCAGATTAACTCGTGAAAGCCCCAATCCTTGGTGAGCGTTGAGGCGAGATAGGTGCCAATCGCGAAGCCAAAAATGCCGATGGCAAGCATGATCCGCGGATCAAGTTTAGCGGATAAACGGCCAGCGACGGGCGCGGTTAAAAACATCGCCACGCCGGTTAAAAACATCGTTGTGCCGATTTCAAGCGAGGTGTAGCCCCGCACGCGCGCTAGAAAAACGGGGTATAAATAAGTGAGCCCATAAAGGCCAATCCCGATGGTGAATGAGGCTAAACAGCCGGCAGCAAAATTACGGTTTGAGAAGGCTTTCAAATCGACAATCGGCGTGCGGGCCATGAAGGCTCGAAAGAAAAACAAAGTTCCGCCGACCAAGGCGATGATGCCGCAATTAAGGATGCGATCATCTTGAAACCAATCTTTGGCCGGACCTTCTTCGAGCACATATTCGAGACCGCCGAGCATGCCCGCCATGCCTGCCAAACCCCACCAATCAAAGGTTTTCCAGAGGCTCATATTGGGCTTGTCAAAATCGATTAGGAACCACGCAGAAAGCGTCACTAAAATGCCGGGCACGACGTTGACAAGGAAGAGCCAATGCCAGGAAAAAATATCGGTCAAATAACCACCAATCGTTGGTCCGATGGTCGGTGCCAGCGTCGCCACCAAGCCGATGATGGGAGAGATAATCGATTGTTTATCGCGGGGGAAAATCGAGAAGGCGGCGGAGAAAACGGATGGGATCATGCCGCCGCCGATAAAACCTTGTAGCGCGCGCCAGATGATCATTTCTTCAATCGAACTTGCTTGCGCGCACATGACGCTCATCAGCGTAAACCCGAACGCTGAGGCCGCGAAGAGATAGCGGGTTGAAATCATACGGCCCAAAAAGCCCGAGAGCGGGATCATCACCACTTCAGCGATGAGATAGGCCGTTTGCACCCAAGAAATTTCTTCCGCACTTGCGGACAGTCCGGCCTGAATTTCAGCAAGCGATGCGGATACGATCTGAATATCCAAGATCGCCATAAACATGCCAAAGACCATGCCGACAAAGGCAATGACCCGTCGTGGTGTAACGACGGGCGGGGCAGGAGGCCATGGAGGTTTCGCCGCTTCACTCATTGTGAGGCTGTATCAATATCGACAATGACGGAGAGGCCGGGGCGGAGCGCCATTTCTTTTAAATCATCCGCCGAGAAGGTAATGCGCACCGGAACGCGTTGCACGATTTTTGTGAAATTGCCGGTGGCGTTTTCAGGCGGCAGAAGCGAAAATACGGCGCCGGTTGCTGGCGCAAAGCTTGAAACCTTGCCGACAAAGGTACGGCCTGGCCATGCATCGGCGTGCACATTGGCCGTCATGCCGGGTTTGATATGGCCAAGCTGCGTTTCTTTGAAATTGGCATCCACAAAAACGGCGTCAAGCGGCACGAGGGCGAGCAGACGAATGCCCGGCTCCACCAACATGCCAAGTTGCGCGGCCTTGTTGCCAACGATACCGTTAAAGGGCGCGCGGATCTCGGTGAATTCGAGATCGCGGCGGGCTTTTGCCAAGGATGTCTCAAGTTCTGCCTTGGAATGCTCAAGCTCGATCTTTTGCGCCTTCAATACTTCGATGCCTGCTTCGGCTGCAGCTAAGCCTGCTGTGGCGCTTGTAAGGGCTGCGGCGGTGCGATCACGATCCGCTAAGACCTGATCAAGCCTGGCGCGTGTGTTGAAATCGGCTTCGGCCAGTTTTTGAGCGCGCGCATAATCGAGTTCGGCCCGCATAGCGTCGGCCTTGGCCGCCGTGATCTGTGCGCGGGCCTGATCGATTACGGCGCTTTGCTGGGCAATTTGTTTATCGACACGCGAGAGGCTCGCTGTTTGCGTATCGATGCGTTCGCCTGCGCTCTCGACCGCGAGGCGATAATCGCCATCGTCTATTTTAACGAGCAAATCACCGGCGTGAACGGCTTGATTGTTGGATACCGTGACCTCAACAATATGCCCCGAAACGCGGGTGGAGATGGTCGAAATCGGTGCGCCGACATAGGCGTCATCGGTGGAAACGATGAAGCGGCCATGCGTCCACCATTCATAAGCCCATGAAACGCCATAGCCGACAATAACAAGTGCCGCGGCGCCGAAAATGAGGGGGCGCAGGGAGCGGCGTTTTGGTAAAGGCGCTTGCGGTTGCATGGCTTCGGTCGCGGCTAATGGAATGGTCGTATCGTTCATCTGGGACTTCCGTAATGTCACATATCGGTCAGATCAGGCGTCTGGCCAGCGGATATGGTCGTCGTTTGAGCTTGAGTAGTCTTTTTACGGCAGTGCAGCAATACCGGATTAAAAAGCCTCGGCTTGCCGGATTGCAAGGCGGATTGTTTCTGATGCCGTGCGCTCTAGCCATTCGCCCCACTTGTGTCGGGAGAAGGTAGCCTTCATAAATAACCCGAATATTCTAAAGGAGCGTTTTATGGCTATCAATGAGGCAGGCCGCGCATTGGAACATGCACGGCATTTGTTGCAATCTATCCCTCTTGTTGATGGCCATAATGATTTGCCATGGGTTATTCATTCGAGCCCGATGGCACAAAAGAGCGTCAAGAAATATGATCTCGCTCGTTTGCATCCAGAATCAGACACGGATTTGCCGCGTCTCAAGGAAGGCATGGTCAGCGCGCAATTTTGGGCGGCCTTTGTGCCCACGCTCATGCCGCAGCCGGGCCGCATGACATTGGAGCTGATCGATATCATCCGCCAATTGCCGGAAACCTACCCCGATGATTTTATGTTCGCGCTTGAGGCCAACGACATTGCGCGTGCCAAAAGACGCGGCAAGATTGCAAGCTTCATGACGGTTGAAGGCGGTGTGGGGTTGGAAAACAGCCTGTCGCCGCTACGCGTTTGGCAGGCGGCTGGTGTTCGCCTCATGACGCTATGTCATAATGAAACGCTCGATTGGGTCGATAGCGCGACGGATGCGCCGCGCCATGGCGGCTTGACGAAATTTGGCGAGGCGGTGGTGCTGGAATTGAACCGCTTGGGTATTATTGTTGATCTCGCGCATACATCGCCGAAAGTGATGCATAAAGTGCTCGATATCTCGCGCGCGCCCGTTTTGTTTTCGCATAATAATGCGTTCTCGCTTTGTGATCATCCGCGCAATGCGCCTGATGATGTTTTGGATCGCGTTCGCTCTAGAAAAAGCATCATTATGGCGACGTTTATTCCTGATTTTATTAGCCAGAAATCGCGTGATTGGTCGCGCCCTTTGCGGGATAATTTTGGTAAAGCGTCCTTCATGCATAATCACGATGAAGCCATTGCGGCGCATGCTGCGAAGAACGGGCCGCAGCCCAAAGCAACCATCACGGAGCTTTGCCATCACATCGAATATATGGTTGGCCGCACGGGGCTGAACCATATCGCGATTGGCTCAGATTATTATGGGGGTGCGACGCCTGAAGGCTTAGAGGATGTGAGTAAATTTCCCAACCTCATCGCCGCCCTCATCGAACGCGGTTGGTCCGATGAGGCAATTGAAAAAATTGCCAGTGGTAATTTTATCAGGCTCTTTAAAGCCGTTGAACGCACGGGCAAAGCGCTCAGCAAAGTGGAGCCACCACGAACGGGACGGGTGGAGGATTATGACGGGCGTTGAATGAAGTCCTCGTTTGGAATGCGGTTGTCGCGCGGGCAACTGTTCCATGTGGCCCATCGAGCAATTTTTCTTACTTTTCCATATTCATCGCGTCTCAGGGCAAAGCCCGGAGCAGTCCGGTCAGCAAAAACCGTTTTTTGTAAATCGCGCGTTATGGAAATTCCCAGTCCCGGAGCAACCATGTCGATGATCCAGAGATTATTTCCACTGTTCCACGAGTCATGCGGCGGGTCGATGAAGTTTGTTCTTATTTGCTCTGATAGTTCGTCGGATAGATAAGCCCACGTTGCAAAAGCCACGCATTGACTGCCACTAAAATAGAGCTTGAATTGCTGTGCTAGAATGGGCGGAATAAATAATCGTGCAATATCTGCGATGGTCCAATTTGAATAGATACCATTGAAGGCACACAGGCCAATCATGTAGCCTAACGCCTCGGGCTTGCTTATCCGAATGTCATTTGATTCCGAAACAACGCCTATTGTTGCGGTTTCACTCATCGTTCCCGCGCTCCATTCATGATTGATCGTTCAATCGGCTCAAAGAGATATGAAATCAGTCTTCGTTTTCCCGTTACAATATCAGCAGTAGCTGTCATTCCCGGGGAAAGGGGGATATTGCCTTTCATCGTATTCAGTGCCGTCGAAGTGAGCGTGACACGGAAAACATAGGCCCATGTTTTATCGGCGGCATTGACCGTATCACCGCTGATATCGCGGAGGATGCCGTGGCCAAGAGCGTAACGCTCGGCGGGGTAGGCATCGAATTTCAGATAGACGGGTTGGCCTTTTTCGATAAAAGCGGCTTCTTCCGTCGGTAATTGCCCCTCAAATTCAAATGCTTCATTGATCGGTACAATTTTGGCCAAAGTATCACCTGCGGCTATTCGCCCGCCTACAGTCTTGATTTTCAATTCTTCGATTTTGCCAGAAACGGGGGCCGTAATGGCTGAATAAGTGAGATTGCGGGTAACAACCGAAAGGCGTGTTCGCAATTCGGACAAGTCCCTCTCGGTTGTATCAAGGGCGCTCGTCCATTCTTGTCGAATGAAAGCGAGTTTGCCCTGTCGCGTCGCATAAAGCTCTTGCAGCCGGGCTGATTTCACGAGGCTATCACGCTCCTGCACGGTCTTTTCGCGTCGCAATTCCTCATAGGCTTGGGTCTTTTTGGCAAAATCGCTTTGGCTCAGATTGCCATTCGCTTGCAAAGCCGTTGCCGCATCAAACAATTTCTGTTCAAGCGCCAACAGGACATTGTTTTTCTCAAGTCGCGCGTTTGCAACTTGTTGATCGGCTTTGGCGGAGGCAAGGCTCGTATCGAGTTCGGCCATTGAAGCAGAAAGATTGCCGAGTTCGGCAATAAGAAGCCGTTCGGTCGTCAAACGGCGCTCGTCCGACAAGGTGGTTTGCCGGAGTCGATCAACCGCAACCGGGATGAAACGTTCATCAGCAGGGTCATAGGAATCGATTGAAGCTAGTTCGGCTTTTAATTTGGCCGCAGTGGCTTCCAATCGTTCAATATGATCTTTGACTTGTTCGGCCTCCGCTTTCTGATCCGTTTGATCGAGCGCCAAAAGGAGTTGGCCTTGTTGAACACGCTCCCCGTCACGGACGGCTATTTCGGTTACCCGGCCATCGATTTGCGATTGAACCGATCTCACGGAACCGATAGGCACAATTTTGCCGGTCCCGCGTGCGACGATTTCGATTTCGGCAACAAAACTGCCGATAATGGCGGATATGATCAGCGCACTCAGGCTAAGAGCCGAAAGCCGTAAGGTCGGCGAAGGGCCTGAAAGCGCGAAAGCCTCAACCATAGGCAACAATGCCAAGTCTTTCTTGGCCCTCCTTTTGCAGTGGCGAACCGTTCCGACCAAGATCAATAATTTGAGTTGGGTTGGCGACAAGATCGGGCCGGTGCGTAATCAGTACAACAGCAATTTGGTCGGAGAGCGATTTGAGCATGGCCATGATCTGCTGTTCCGTCTCATAATCGAGCGCACTTGTCGGCTCGTCGAGAATGAGAAAGACGGGATTGAGCAACAAGGCCCTCGCCAGCGCCAGTCTTTGACTTTGCCCGCCGGAGAGGTGAATCCCGCCATCGCCGATCATCGTATCAAGGCCCAACGGCAAATCGCGAACCCATTCAGCCAAGGCAGCTTGTTCCAGCGCCTGCCAACAAAAAGCGTCATCGACACGCGCGGCAAAATGCAAATTCTCGCGGATTGATCCGTTAAAGAGTTCCGGATGTTGCGGCAGATAAGCCACATGCCTGCGATAAAGGCTTTGTGGAAGACGATGCACGGGCTTATTCCCAAGCATCATTTGACCATCTTTCACAGGCAGCAAACCCGCCATCAAGCGGGCCAGTGTCGTCTTGCCAGCGCCGGATGGTCCGATGATCAAGGATAATCCGACGGGTTCAATCCGAAGCGAGAGATCATGAATGAGCGGCTCGCCGTCAGGATAGGCAAAACTCACACGCTCGAGAAGCAATTCCATCCGCTTTAAAGATTGAACGCTTTCCGCCTTTGATGTTTCCTCCGCAGCCTCCAGCAACAATTCGCCCACACGCCGACGGGCAATCTGCACATTTTGCCAATCATCCCACAATTTGGCGAGACCAAGAATAGGACCGGACACATAGCCTGAAAGCAGATGAAACGAGACGAGTTGGCCAAGTGTCATTTCATGCGCCAAAACCAGACGCGCTCCGAAAAAGATGACGATGGCGACAAGAGCTTTGTCGAAAAGACTTGAAACGCTGCGGCCACCAAGCGCCATATTTTGCGCGATGAGCGTTTGACGCATGGTTTCAGTCAAGCTCTGGTCAAGTCGATCAAGTGCATATTGCTCGGCCCCGAGCGATTTCAGCGTAATGGCATTGCTAATGCTCTCGACCAAGCGCGCATTATGGAAAGACCCCGCCAAAAACGCTTTGTCAAACCGGCTCCGTTCCAGCGGGCCAAATATGAAATAGAGCGCGAATTGCAAAGGAATGGCGAGCAACAACACGCCGGTTAAAAACGGGCTTATCGTAAACAACACGGCGGCATAAACAAGCGAAAATCCGGCATCCAGCAAAAGGCCGGAGGTGGTATACGCGATAAAACTTTGTACCTTGTCGATTTCGCCGATACGGGAGAGGATTTGTCCCACCGGCCATTTTTGCAACACCGCCAACGGCAAATGAAATATATGCTGCAATGCGCGTAGTGTAAGGTCGCGGCCAATCCTTAAACCGATCCATACGCCAAGCCGCCCGGCGGTAAAGCCCAGCAAGCCTTCAAACCCTGCTACGGCTAAAAGCAATACAAGAACAATCGCGAGACTTTCGGCCCGCTGATAGGGCAGGATGCGGTCAATAATCGCCTGCATCGCGAAGGGACTAACAAGTGCCAACAGGCGGAGAACAATAGAAAGGGCAGCAACTTCTACAAATTGGGCTGTACGGCCAGTAAAAGAGCGACGGAACCAAAAAAGGGGTGTTGCGTTTAATCTAGTCGGCGACATCGCTTATAACTTCTTAAAAACGTTAAATTGGGCGAAGTTGGAAAGCTCCATCAAAATCAATTAGAAAAATTATATCGTCAGGGTATTCTTTAAAAGTTTCAATATGAACAACTATGCATTGATCTTGATTAATTTTAATTTTAAGGAATTTATCAGTGTGATTTTCATAAATAGAGTTAAAAACTATAAATTTATTATGATAATTTTTATTTCCGTCTAATGATTTTGTATAAGATTTCGTAATCAATGATAAAAATGGATAAGTAATCGTATCAGGTTGCAGAGGACCTTCAATTAAGAAATCCCTGTCAACCAATCCGCTCAAAACCTTAAACGAATGGTCGTCAAATATCTTCTTTATTGCACGAGCAGAAAATTGAAATTGCTTCATTTTGATTACTATTTATTGTTGACGGTCTCGCACCCGTGCGAGACCGTCTTTTGTTTAATAAGTCGGTAAATTAGTGCGTCTATCAAACAATTCGTCTTCCGCCGGGAGCAGGTGCAGTTGACGGGCAAGCAGCGCTACCCGGATGTTCAATAGTAAACATCCCTCCGGGTGTTGAATAAGTACACTGTGTCGTTATTCCATCTGACTGCCGATTAAGCAGCGTTCCGGAAAAGGCAGTTTGCGTATTTTGACTATTGTTCGACGAATACGCACCACCTCCACCGCCCCCACCACCACCGCCACCACCAAAAAATTCGGTAGCGATTTCCGGCATCAACCCAAACTTGTCGTTACGGTCTTTTAATTCCGATTTCATTTCGAGTCTCCTATCGAGTTATTAAACCAAATAGTGGCAAGAAAGTCCGGTATTTTTGATTGTGCGGCATTTCCTGCCGTGAAGTAAGATATCCCCCCCCCTTCCGCTTTTTTCAATTCAAAAAACATGCCTAAAACCTGTCTTTTGTGACAGGTTTTACTACTTTTTTGTTCATCAAATCCCGTGTAAATAAGCCCGGTTCCATGTCGGCGCGATGGTGACTTCATTGATGCAGACATGGGCGGGTTGCGTGGCGATATAGACATAGAGATTGGCCATATCTTCGGATTGTAACATGCGCGCGCGCTCTTCGTCCGTCACCTTCACGGGGCGCGTATTGAGGATTGGCGTTGAGATTTCATGTGGGCAGATGACCGATGAACGGATGCCGTTTTTAAACTCTTCCATGTTCAAACTATGACTCATGGCAACGACGGCATGTTTGGATGCCGTGTAAGCGGTACCCGAAAGCGGCGTCACATATTTTCCGGCCCATGAGGCCGTATGGATCAATACGCCATCTTGCTGCGCGCGCATTTGCGGGAGCACGGCGAGTACGCAGTAATAGGCGCCATTGAGATTGGCCTGTAACACGTAATCGAGATTTTCTGGCGTGAGTACGGCAAAGGTGCGCGCGGTTACGTTTGTTCCGGCATTGTTAACGAGCACGTCAAGCCGCCCCGTTGCTTTGATGATGCGTTCGACGACAGCGGGAGCCATGGCTTTGTCCATGACATCGCCCGGTTCGACCAACGCCTTGCCGCCTGTTTGTGTAATGGCGTGGGCGACTTCGTCGAGCGGCTCTTTGCGGCGACCGGTGAGGGCGACGGTTGCGCCTTCTTTGGCCATCGCGTGCGCAGTAGCTTCGCCGATGCCGCTGCCTGCCCCTGTGATCCAGATGGTTTTGCCGTCGAGTTTGCCCATGGTGTCGATTCCTTCCCAATTTAATTTTTGCCAATGACCGATTTGGACGTCGAATGGCTTAGTGTGAGATAAATATGCTCGATTTTACGCCTCACCAAAAACGCGTTTAAAAATCGTATCGACATGTTTGAAATGATATCCGAGATCGAAGAGTTCATCGATCTCGGCGGAAGACAATTTTGCCATGACTTCGCTGTCTGCGTTGAGCAGAGATTTAAACTCACCTTCGCCGCGCCAAACAGGCATCGCGTTGCGTTGTACGAGACGATAGGAGTCTTCGCGGCTCACACCTTTTTGGGTCAGCGCCAACATCACGCGTTGTGAGTGCACGAGGCCACCTAAACGATCGAGATTTTTCTGCATGTTTTCTGGATAGACGACGAGTTTATCAATGACGTTGGTCAACCGTGCTAGAGCGAAATCAAGCGTGACGGTGGCATCTGGCCCGAACATGCGTTCAACAGAAGAATGCGAGATGTCACGCTCGTGCCAAAGGGCGACATTTTCAAGCGCTGGTGTAACGGCTGCACGGACAATGCGGGCAAGGCCAGTGAGGTTTTCAGTTAACACAGGATTGCGCTTATGCGGCATCGCGGATGAGCCTTTTTGGCCCGGCGAAAAATACTCTTCGGCCTCCAATACTTCAGAGCGTTGAAGGTGACGAATTTCTGTTGCCAGACGCTCAATGGACGATGCAATCACACCAAGTGTTGCGAAGAACATCGCATGACGATCGCGTGGGATCACTTGGGTTGAAACAGGTTCAACGGTCAGGCCGAGTTGTTTTGCAACATGCTCTTCGACGCGTGGATCGATATTTGCGAAGGTTCCAACCGCACCCGAAATCGCACATGTGGCAATGTCTTTGCGTGCTGCCACTAAACGTTCGCGGCACCGCGTGAATTCGGCGTAAGCGGTGGCGAGTTTTAAACCAAAGGTGACAGGCTCGGCGTGGATGCCGTGCGAGCGACCAATGGTGGGTATCATTTTATGCTCGAATGCGCGGCGCTTAATGGCAGCCAAAAGATCATCGATATCTTTCAGCAGGAGATCAGCTGCACGCGACATTTGAATGGCGAGCGTGGTGTCGAGCACATCGGAAGAGGTCATGCCTTGATGCACGAAGCGGGCGTCTTCGCCGATGAACTCCGCGAGATGGGTAAGGAAGGCGATGACATCATGTTTGACTTCGCGCTCAATCGCATCGATTTTTTCGACGTCGAATTTTGCTGCGCCGCCTTTTTCCCAGATTGTCTTAGCGGCGGATTTTGGGATGACGCCCAGCTCGGCCATAGCGTCGCAGGCATGTGCCTCGATTTCGAACCAGATCCTGAATTTGGTTTCGGGGGACCAAATCGCAACCATTTCGGGGCGGCTATAACGAGGGATCATGGTTTAAACTCCAGTCGGTCGGTTCGAACACACGAGATTGCCTGTGGTTTTGGCGTTACCAATATGCGTGTCGAATACCATTAGCATCGGGGATATGAGTAGGGTGGATGTCCGTCTCTGGCGCGATAGCACTCTGTCGTCATCGATACAATGCGCAGGCATGCATGATCCCCGCGAAATTCGTGCGTTTATAGGCATGGGCAGGGCTTGCGCCGTGCCCCGCCTTGATGCCAAAAGAGCACACTATCAGGGGTAATTCACATGGCAGAACGCGAAACCGACGTCATTGTGCTGGGTGCGGGGATTGTTGGTCTCGGCGTAGCGCTGAAATTGCAGGAAAAAAATCGCGGCGTAACGCTGGTCGATCGGGTTGAGGCTGGCTCTCAAACCAGTTTTGGCAATGCCGGCATTATCGAGCGCGCGTCCTTCCTGCCTTATGCGTTTCCGCGCGATATCGGAATCTTGTTACAATATGCGCTGAATGCGCGAACCGATGCCCATTATCACTGGAATGCTTTGTTGACTGTTGCGCCCTGGTTGGCCCGCTATTGGTGGAATTCGGCACCATCGCGTTACCAAAAGGCTATTGCGGGCGCGCGGCCACTGATCGAAAATTGCTTGTCCGAACATGAGCCGCTGATCGCAGCAGCGGGTGCCGAACACCTGATCCGCCGCACGGGGTGGCTGAAGGCCTATCGCAGCGAAGCTAAAGCCAGCGAAGCGATCCGGGATGCTGAAAAACTTCGGACGTTCGGTGTAACGGCTGAAATTTTAGACAAGGCGCAATTGGCCGATCGTGAGCCGCATCTTGCCGACGGGGTCATTGGCGCGGTTCATTATAAAGATCCGGCGAATGTCTCGGACCCGCAAGGCTTGTCGCTTGCCTATCGTGCTTTGTTTGAAAAGCGCGGTGGCGTCTATGTGCATGGTGATGCGCGGAGCCTATCAGCCGATGGGGCGGGTTGGCGGGTGAATAGCGCGGCAGGTTCGGTTCGAGCAAAGGATGTTGTACTGGCTCTCGGGCCGTGGGCGCAGGAATTTGTAAAAGCGTTCGGTTATGATCTGCCAATGGGTGTGAAGCGCGGCTACCATATGCATTATCACACGACGGGAAATGCGACCTTAAACCATACGGTTTATGACGCTGATCATTCCTACGTTTTGGCACCAATGGCCAATGGTGTGCGGCTGACAACGGGCGCCGAATTCGCCCGTCGCGATGCGCCACCAACGCCGGTGCAATTGGAGCGGCTTGAGCCAAAGGCGAGGAAGTTTTTTCCGCTTGCCGATCGCGTTGATCCAAAGCCTTGGATGGGTTCGCGTCCGTGCACCGGAGACATGCTGCCGTTCATCGGTGAGGCGCCGCGTCATAAAGGCATGTGGTTTGCCTTTGGTCATGCCCATCATGGGTTAACCATGTCTGCGGTTACGGGACGATTGATTGCCGAGATGGTGACGGGTGAGACGCCGTTTACGGATCCTTCGCCTTATCGGGTTGATCGGTTTTAAGACGACCGCTCTAGCGTTTTTTCGCGCTTTTGCGTCGTCGCGTTTTCAAGTGTGGTCGCGATCCATTTATTGAGGCTTAGCCCTTGAAGGCGCGCGGCATTGGCTACGGCGCGATGTAAAGGCGGATCGATGCGGACGATGAATTGGCCGGAATACGGCTTTTCCGGCTCCTCGCCGCGTTCTTTGCAGAAGGCAAAATAATCTGCAAGGGAATCGGCAAAGGCCGTCTTTAATTCATCAACAGACCGCCCTTGAAACGTGATGACATCTCGCAAATTGATGATTTCACCGTGAAACAATTCTGTTTCCTCGTCAAAATCAATTCTCGCTTCGTATCCGTCCAAGATCATGCGGTTCATGGTGAAATTCTCGCCTCCGTTAAGAAGCGGCGCATTGATCGAACTGCGCCTTTATCGGTCTCTTTTTGCGGGTGGGGCCTATGAAACACAGCACGCACCCTATTCAATGCAATTCTTACCCGTGAACCGCTGCCTTCCGAAATTTCTCCGCCCAAGGCCGATAACAATCCTTCGATGTCTTTCCATAAGATAGAGCCGCGAACGGGATCATCGAAGATATTCTGCAGCGTTCGACGATGTTTCGAAGATAGAGTATCTGATATCATGATCTAGTATCACACGCAATATAGATCAGATATCGTGGCATGGATTAGCGGTAAGCGTACCTGTCTTTCCATGCAGCTTGCGCTTCGCTAAATGGCAAAGCCTCAGCTTCATACACACCTCGCGCGATGGCGCGGGCGAGTGTGTCAGCGGCGGCGATGCAGAGTTCTGTCAGGTCGATGACGCCGTTTGCGAGGGGTCTTTTTCCGGTTGAGGCTGCGAATACGACGTCGCCATCCATGGGGGTATGCGCGGGTCGTATCGCGCGCGCCATGCCATCATGGGCTGAAAGCGCCAAGCGCTTGCACTCGGTCTTGGTGAGGGCGGCATCGGTGGCGATTAAGGCGATGACGGTGTTCTCGCTTGGTCCGCCTTTGAGGCGCGGCTTTAGAGCATCGGCGGGGAATGGGTGCGGGAGCCCTAAGCCACCAAATTCTCCGTTTTGTTCGAAGGGTGCCGCCCAGAAATGAGGGCCGTCGCCAATTGTCGCGGTGCCGACCGCATTGACGGCAACAATGGCGCCGACCTTGTAGCCGGATGGGGTTATAATGCTGGCCGATCCCAACCCGCCTTTGAGGTTTGCGGTTGTGGCACCGAAGCCAGCGCCGCTGGTGCCAAGGCGGAAATCGGATGATGCGTTCATCACTGCTTGATAGCCAAGCTCCGGATAAGGCGAGTGCTTTCCCCATTCTTTGTCGCCGCCGTTGAGGAGATCAAACAAAATGGCTTGCGGGACGATGGGGACGCGTACGGAACGGACTTGGAATCCGCGGCCTTTTTCCCGTAACGCAGCCATAGCGCCACCGGCGGCATCAAGGCCAAAGGCCGAGCCGCCGGAAAGAAGAATGGCATCGACCGCGCCAACCGTCATTTCCGGCTCGAGCATCGCGGTGTCGCGCACGCCGGGTGCGCCGCCGAGAATGGCAATGGAGGCAACCGCAGGCTCGTCAAACACGATGGCGGTTACGCCCGTTGCAACGCGACTATCGTCGCTGTTGCCGACTTTGAGGCCGGGAATGTCTGTAATCAGATTTTTCATGGACCGGAGAGTGGTGGATTTGGACGGGCAGGGCAAGTGCCCATTGCCGAAATTGGGAATTCGCCCTATCCCAACAACATGACAGACATTACCTATCCCGTTGCGGCCTTTGCTGGCCTTGTTTCCTTTTTAAGCCCCTGCGTTTTGCCGCTGGTGCCGCCTTATCTCAGCTATATTGCCGGTACCGCGATTGAGGATTTCGCGGAAGGCGGCGAACGCCGCGTTAAACGCGATTTGCCGCTGGCGGCCTTCCTGTTTGTTTTGGGCTTTTCGACGGTGTTCGTGACGCTTGGTGCCACGGCTTCGTTTTTGGGTCAGGCGGTACGCGCCTATTTGGATTGGCTGTCACTGTTAGCGGGCGTCGCCATCATCGCGATGGGGCTGCATTTTATTGGGCTATATCGGATTGGGCTCTTGTTTCGTGAAAAGCGGGTGCAGGTTGAAAAGCCACCCGGTGCCTTGGGGGCCTATATTATGGGGCTGGCCTTTGCCTTTGGCTGGACGCCGTGTATCGGACCGGTTTTAGCCGCCATTTTAGCGGTTGCGGGATCGGAAGACAGTGTGGGCCGCGGCGCATCGTTGCTCTTCGTTTATTCGCTAGGCCTTGGCATTCCATTTATTATCGCTGCCTTTGCCATGGAGCGCTTCACTGGCTTTTTGAAGCGGTTCCGCAAGCATATCGGTATCATCGAAAAGGTGATGGGCGTGCTGCTTGTTTTAACGGGCGTGGCGTTTCTGACGGGCTCGATGAGCGTTTTATCGTTTTGGATTATAGAAACCTTCCCCGCCCTTGGAAAACTTGGGTGAGGTTTATTGTGGATGCTTCTCCCTTAGGGAGAAGCTGTCGGCAAAGCCGACTGATGAGGGTCTGACAGGCGTTATTGAATCGGTTCCCGTTAAGATCATCCGGTAAATATTAGAACCTCATCCGATCGCTCCGCGATCACCTTCTCCTTCAAGGAGAAAGAAGGAAGTTAAGCCCGATTTTGAGATAAAATATGCACTTGCTTTCGGGCGGCTATCGAACAAGAAAAAGCCCACGACCTTTGACGGTCGCGGGCTTCTTTATATCAGCCGAATGGCTCGATCTTACTTGATCGAGTCGTCCTGGGCGTATTTACCGCCCTTGAAGCTGTGCCATGCATATTTAGGCTCCAGAACGTCGCCCTTTGCATCGAATGCGATCTTGCCAACTGGCGAGTCGATCGCGACCTTAGCCAAGGCAGGAACAACCTTCTTGGAGTCGATCGAACCAGCTGCCGTTGCTGCTGCAGCCCATGCCTTCACAGCCGTGTAAGCATAGAGGGTGTAGGTAGCAACTGGCGTGCCCTTGGCTGCGAACTTATCGCAGATGGCCTTGTTGGCTGGGTTCAAGCAGTGATCTGGTGGGTTCGTGAAGATAGCGCCGTCCGAAGCTGGACCTGCGATCTGCGCGAATTCATTGTCACCGAGCGCGTCACCCGAGATGAACTGAGCCTTCATGCCCTGTTCGGCCATCTGCTTTACGAGCAAGCCGGACTCAGGATGGTAGCCAGAGTAGTAAAGCACGTCGACCTTAAGCGACTTCAGCTTCGACACCATCGCGGTGTAGTCCTTTTCGCCGGGCGTGATCGCGTCGACGAGAACTGGCTTCACGCCATTGGCTTCGAGAGCCTTGTTGGTTTCAAGCGCAAGACCAGCAGCGTAGGCCGACTTGTCGTCGAGAACGGCAATGTTCTTGCCCTTGTAGTTCTTGGCAATGAAAGCGCCGGCGATTTTGCCCTGCACGTCGTCACGGCCGATAACGCGGAAGATCGAAGGACCAGCGCGTTCGTCGGTCAGC
>CANGPL010000026.1 GCA_947455725.1 Hyphomicrobiales bacterium
ATTTGTGGAAAAACAGGATTGCTGTATTCCTATTTACACCCGTCAACTCAGCAGCTGTTCGTGCCGAAACACCAGCTACAAACTGCTCAAGTAATTTGGCTTGAATACTGGGAAGAAGCCTGCTTTTTCGTCTTTGCCTAACCATCTGATATAAATAGCCTTTTTCTGCTATCTATGTCAGCCCCTTAAAAAATGCAGCTGCTCCCTGCGCACTCTTCACGTTGGGCGTTACCGTGGCCCTACGGCCGTTGCACGCTAACGCACCTGAATTGCCTTTTTTAATTCTAATCAAACTCATTATTCATCCCATCGTTGCCTGGATCATTGTTTCCGCAATGGGTGATTTCGGTCCTGAATGGACGTTGACGGCGGTATTGATGGCAGCTCTTCCGCCGGCTCTCAATGTTTTCGTTCTCGCCAATCAATATCAAGTCTATGTCGAGCGAGCGTAAAGCGCTATTTTAGCAGGAACCGCCTTGTCCGTATTTACGGTGACTTGGCTTCTATACCTGATCTCGCAACATCAATTGCCCTATCGCTTACCTATGTTTGGACCTTAATGTCCGGCACCTCTTTGCATCATAAAACGCCTGAGCGGCGGTATCGACGCAACCGTCAAGAGCCCAATGCTTCGCGCCAAATCAATTGGGAGATAATCGGCCAAAAGCGATTTATTCATTAAATCGACCGCTGCAGTCCTGAGTTTAACATCCGCTTGGCGCGTGGAATTATAAGCGGAAAGTGCCTCGGCACCACGTCGATTTTTGAAAGCGCCCAGAAGTGACGCGACGTCTCTAAATCCCAGGTTCAGGCCTTGGGCACCGATGGGTGGAAAGACATGGGCGGCTTCGCCGACAAGCGCGATATGATCGGTTGAAAATTTTTCAACTCTAAGACCCGCCATCGGGATCACGCCTCTGTCCCCGACAAGCGACATTTCACCAAGAATCGAGTGTGCTTGTTTTTCAACCGCCTCGGTTAAAGCACGATCGCTTACATTTGATAAACGCTCTGCCTTTGTGGGTCCCATCATCCATACAAGGCTAGAATGTTTATTGGGCAATGGGACCAGCGTGAAGGGGCCCTGACGGGTGTGAAACTCAGTCGAGATATCGTGATGATCACGTTGATGTTTGAATTTTGCGGTTAAAGCCGTTTGGGGATAGGACCACTCTTTTGTGTTAATTTTTGCAAATGATCGGACAGACGATTTTCTTCCATCCGCACCGATCACGACATGCGCGGATAGTGTTTCACCAGACGCCAAGTAGGCAGAAACAGTTCCGCCTTCATTCGAAGTAAATTCCGATACGCGCGTATCGAAACGTTCGATGCGGGTTTCGTTCGACACAAAATCGGAAAGACAACTCACAAGGTCCGCTAGCTCGACATTATAACCGAAGGCATCAAGCTTTAATTCAGAGGCCTTGAACGTTACCGGCGGTGCGCGAAACAGGCTGCCCGTATCATCGATAATTCTCATATGCGAAAGAGGTGCGGAAAAAGGCCGGATGACGTCCCAACATCCCAAGGTGTTTAATAATTTCACCGAGCCGTCTAAGATTGCGACCGTTCGTCCGTCACGTTTGACCGCATCAGCGGGCCCAACAAGGGCTACCCTCATACCGGCCTTTGCAAACCCAAGCGCTGCGACGAGACCCACTGGACCCGTCCCGATTACCAGCACATCATAGGTCTGCAACATGGAACAAATGCCTTTTAGGTGTTCAATAAGATGCGGTTCAGGTACTAAACTAAGTTTACAAGAAATTCCCGATTGTGCGACATTCTTTTGATGATCGTGCCACCGTGTCGCATGAAACAGAGAGATTTCGATGGCGGAAGCAGAACATAAAGCTAGGGATCCCGGAAATCGGCATATGAGCTCGCGTTCATACCGGTATCGGGCCTTCTCTGTTCATGTTTTTACGGCATCCGGCGCGGCCATAGCGTTTCTATCGCTGACGGCGGCGATTGAACATCAAATGGGGCTGGCCTTCGCTTGGCTTGGTCTTGCGCTATTGGTGGATGGAATTGATGGAAGCTTCGCACGCGCCTGGGCCGTCAAAACCTATGCACCACAATTGTCAGGCGATGTGCTCGATCTAGTGGTCGACTACGTCACCTACGTCTTTGTGCCTGCGGTTATTCTCCTGATGAGCGGCATCTATCCGCATTGGCTTTTAGCCACTCAAGGCGCGATCATTGTTCTATCCGCCGCACTTTATTTTGCGTCGAACACGATGAAGACGGATGATTACTGGTTCCGAGGCTTTCCGGCGGTTTGGAATTTGGTGGTTTTTCTTGTTTTGGTTTTTGACCCGCCGGCTATTGTGGCGACGCTTGCAATTATCGGACTAGCGTTCGCGCAGGCTTCTAATTTTACCTTTGTTCATCCCGTGCGTGTCAAAATGTGGCGGCCATTAACGCTGACCTTACTTATTGTTTGGTCCGGTGCCGGAATTATAGCCATTCTTGAAGATATGAAGGTTGATCCGATCACTCAGACCATTTTGGGCGTCATTGGCCTCTATTTTCTGGCACTTGGTCTGTTCAGAAAAGAGACGCCAAAATACGCATGAACGGTCTGATTTTATGGCCTTTCTACGACAAGCCTCTCGGATATTCCAACCGCAATCAATACGCTTTTTACGGATGGGTGCGGCCCTCGAAGGGTCACGTTAACGCCCAGCAATTTAAAGCGATCAACGACATCTTTTAGTGCGCGCGCGGCAGTACCATCGCAAAATGGCATAGCCGATAGATCGAGAATGATCCGCTTGGGTTGCCTCCCAATCTGTTCAAAAACCTCGGCAATCTCAGAAGCAACACCAAAGAAAAAGGGCCCCTCAATCCGGTATACAATTGTATCAGGTGATTGCTCCTGATCGGGCTCGCTTTCGTCGGTCGCGACTTCGTTCGCGGAGACTATGCCGGTCATCCGATGCATAAAAATGAACGCAGCCAATACGACCCCGGCAGCTATTCCTTCCGTTAAATCCCTAAAAATCGTCAGTAGAAACGTTGCCAATAAAATCACGGCATCAGAACGCGAACGCCGAATGATGGCGATGAACTCATCCCGTTCAGCCATATTCCATGAAACAAGTGCCAGAATAGCTGCCAGTGAAGCGAGTGGTATATAAGAAGCAAGCGGTGCGGCGAAAAGAATAAGCAGCAGCAAGACCACTGAATGAACCATGCCAGCGACCGGGCTCGTCCCGCCAGCTCTAACATTGGTCGCTGTTCGTGCAATCGTGCCCGTCGCGCAAATCCCGCCAAAGAGTGCCGTTCCAATATTGGCAATGCCTTGCGCAACGAGTTCCATATTGGACCGATGCCGACGTCCGGTCATACCATCGGCGACCACGGCGGAGAGGAGTGATTCAATCGCGCCCAAAAATGCGATGGTTAAGGCATCAGGCAACAGTGCCTGCATTTTCTGTAAAGACCAATCTGGCAGCACAGGCGGAGATAAATGATCCGGGATTCCACCAAAACGTGTGCCGATGGTTTCGACAGCGAAACCACCTGAATGACCAATCAGGGCGACGACAATGGACGCCAGCGCAATAGCAATGAGCAAACCGGGCCATTGCGGGCGAAAACGCCTCATGATGAGAATGACGGCAAGAGAAAGACCACTGACCATCACGGCTTGAATATTTAAGGTGCCAATTGCGGCCCAGATTGCTTTGAGTTTGGGAATGAGCGCTGCTGGTTCGCGGCCATCAAGGGTCAGTCCTGAGAGATCGACGATCTGGCTTGAAAAAATGATCGTAGCGATACCTGTAGTAAACCCAACTAAGACCGGATGCGGAATATATTTAATATAAGTGCCTAGCCGGAACGCACCCATCGCCATCATAAAGATGCCAGCCATGAGGGTTGCTAATAAAAGTCCATCAAAGCCCTGTCGCTCAATGATCGAAGCGACAACGACAATAAAGGCTCCCGCTGGACCACCGATTTGAAATCGGCTTCCGCCGAGAAGCGAGATCAGAAAACCGCCGACGATTGCGGTAATTAATCCGCGATCAGGTGAAGCTCCACTCGCTTTTGCAATCGCCATCGAAAGCGGAATGGCAACGGCAGCCACCGTAATGCCTGCAATAATGTCCTTACCGAAACGTTCGAGAGAATAACCCTCTTTCAAAACGCTCAGCGACTTCGGCGTGAACGCGATAACCCTAGAGGGAGGCTCTTTATGCAGATGATGATTTGCATTTTCCATGCGCGATCATGGCCCTGCGCCAAGCGAAAATAAAGTCTTTCATGAACACTGATAGTGTAACAACGCCCGTCGAGATGAGACGGGCGTTGCTTGATCATTTACGATTGAAATGGCTTAGGCGCTTTGGATGCCCTTGACGTACCAATCGATCGTCGCGAGGTCTCCAAGGCCCATCTTCTGGCCTTCCTTAACCTTTAATGCGCCGCCTTGATCATAGATTGGACCGGTGAACACATCGTAGGAACCCGCTTTATAGCCGTCGATGACCTTATTGGCGGCATCTTGGACTTCCTTAGGAAGCGCTGCGTTATAGGCCGAAACCTTAACGGCACCTTCTTTGATCCCGTCCCAGAAATCTTCCGACTTCCAGGTGCCTGCAATCGCAGCCTTTACACGTGCGATATAATGCGGCCCCCAAATGTCTTCAATTGCTGTCAAATGTGCCTTAGGCGCAAATTTCGACATATCGGCACCCTGACCGAAGCCGAAAATGCCCTTCTTCTGGCAGAATTGAAGCGGAGCAGGGCTATCTGTATGCGTTGCAATGACGTCGCAGCCGAGGTTAGCCAAGGTTTCGGTTGCGGCCGTTTCCTTAGCTGGGTCAAACCAAGAGTCGATCATCACGAGCTTGGTCTGAATCTTTGGATTGACGGCTTGGGCCGCAAGCGTGAATGCATTCACACCCATAACGACTTCTGGAATCTTAAACGACCCAAGATAACCAATAACACCAGATTTCGAAACCTTACCGGCAATAGTACCTGTTACCGCGCGGCCTTCGTGGAAGCGCGAATTATAGGTCGAAACGTTAGCGGCGCGCTTGAAGCCCGTGCAGTGTTCAAACTTTACATCCGGAAACTCTTTAGCAACTTCCAAAACCTGATCCATATAGCCGAAAGATGTCGCGAAAATCAGCTTGTTACCCTGACGAGCGAGATCGCGAAGGATTGGAATCGCACTGGCGTCTTCCTTGACGTTTTCGACATAGGTCGTCTTAACGGCGCCACCAAGTGCGGCTTCCAATTCCCGGCGGCCCTTGTCATGGGCCCATGTCCAGCCGTAATCGCCAACGGGGCCTAAGAAGATGAAGGCGACTTTGAACGGTTCAGCCGCCTGTGCCGAAGCGCCAATTAATGGAAGTGCCGATGCAGCCGCCACTGTCTTTACAAAATCTCGTCTCGTAAACTTGGTCATGAATACCCTCCTAGAGTTTTACAAAAAATCAGCCATTCGGAATGAACGGCTTGCCAAGACATGCGGGGGCTTTACCGTCTTTTCCGTCGCGGGACGAAATAAGCGCCAAGACGATAACCGCAATGAGATAGGGCATTGCTGCCCAAAACTGAGATGGAAAAATCGCGTGCCCCGACGCTTTTGCGTAGAGCTCAAGGGCCATGAGGACACCGAAGAAATATGCGCCCGCCAAGAGACGACCTGCACGCCATCCCGCAAATACAACAAGGGCCAATGCAATCCAACCGCGTCCAGCGGTCATTTGCTCAGCCCATAGCGGACTAATCACCATCGAGAAATCAGCACCCGCAATGCCGGCAATCGCGCCACCAAACGCCACGGCGGCGTAGCGGATGGCAATGACGGGATAGCCAATTGAATGGGCAGAAAGATCGTTTTCACCGATGGCACGTAAGACAAGTCCAGCACGGGTTTTATTGATAAACCAGCCGATTGCTAGGACGAGGATGATTGCAAAATAAACAAACGGACTATGGCCGAAAATCACGCGCCAAAAACTGTCCGTGGCGAGCACGTCAGGGAAGGGCGACTCAAGCGGATCAATCGCAATGCCGACATAGTTTGAGCCAATAAGGGACGAAAGTCCGATGCCGAAGATTGTTAGCGCTAAGCCGGTCGCGACTTGATTGGCACCCAGCGACAATACGAGAACCGCGAAAATCGTAGCTGCGGCCGCACCGGCAAGTGTCGCGACGAGAATGCCCAACCACGGATTTCCAGTCTCAAAGGTAACGGCAAAACCGGCGATGGTTCCGACCAACATCATGCCTTCGACACCAAGATTGATGACGCCGCTTTTCTCAACCACCAATTCGCCTGACGCCGCCAACAAAATAGGCGTTGTGATGCCAATAATCGTAACAAGCGCATCAATGAGAAATGTAATGGTCATGGGCGCGTCCCCTTAGCGGGGCTCGATGAAACAGATAGTCGAACGCGGTAGCGCACCAAAAGGTCACTGGCCAAAATCGCAAATAGTAACAAGGCTTGAAACAAGCCGGCGGTAGCGTTCGGTACATGCACAACCGTTTGCGCAACCTGACCACCAACATAGGTAATCGCTAAAACAATACCCGCGATGAAGACTCCAACCGGATGCGAACGGCCTAATAGTGAGACGATAATAGCGGTAAATCCATAGCCTGACGGATAACCCAAATTAAGCCGCGTTAGCTGCATCAATTCGAGCACACCGGCCAAACCGGCCATCGCGCCACTGATCATTAACGTGGCCCATACAATACCGTTTGAACTAAACCCGCCATACCGCGCAGCATGTGGTGCTTCACCAATTGCACGCACTGAAAAACCGAAAATGGTTCTTGCCACAAGCACGTAAAAAAGAATGGTTGCTATCAATGCAATCAAAAGCCCCGGAGGAATGCCACTATCGCCCAGTTCGTGGGGTAATAATTGTGCATCCGTCAGTTGAGCGGTTTGAGGAAAATTATGACCATCTGGATCCTTCCAAGGACCGGTGATCAAATAGCTTAAAAGTTGAAGCGAGACATACACAAACATCAGGCTCGAAAGAACTTCGCTAACGCCGTAACGGGTTCTTAGTACCGCGGGTATTCCAGCATAAAGTGCACCACAGACCATCCCTGTAATAATCATAAGCGGGATAATCCAAAAACCTGTCATTGATTGCGTGGCAAAAGCGATCCCGGCGGCACCGAGTGCGCCGACAATATATTGCCCTTCAGCACCAATGTTCCAAATCTTCGCTTGATTGCCGAGTGATAATCCTAGAGCAATCAGGATAAGAGGCGCGGCTTTTGAGGCTACGTCCCGCCATTTATAAACATCGAGAACAGGCGTAAAAAATAACTCCCACACGGCCTGTTGGCCGTCATATCCCAAACCATCAAAAATGATGATGCCTAAGACCATGATGACGATCACGGATAGAACGGGCGTTAAAACAAGCATTGTCCTGCTGGGTTCGCGCCTTTTCTCAAGCAGAAGCCGCATGCGGACCTCCTGCATCTACGGTCGGGGTGCCGTGACTTCCGCCCATTAACAATCCTAATTCCTGCACGCTCACTTCGCCGACCGGACGGGGCGATGAAAGCTTGCCAAGATTGATCACCGACAAGCGATCACAGAGCCTTAGTAGTTCATCGAGATCTTGCGAGATGACAACAACCGCCGAACCCTGGGCCGCAAGGTCGATCAATGCTTGATGGATAAATGCAGCTGAACCAGCATCGACACCCCAAGTGGGTTGGCTCACGACCAGCACACCAGGGGCCTGCATGATCTCGCGGCCCATGACGAATTTTTGAAGATTTCCGCCGGATAAAGAGCCCGCGAGTGATGCAGGCCCTAATGTCTTGACAGCAAAGGTTTTGATGACATTTGCAGCAAATCCATCCGCACCGGTTTTATTGATAAAACCTTTTGTTTCGAAGCCCATTCGACTCCGGGCCGTCAAAATTGCATTATCAGAGAGGGAAAATGCGCCGATTGCGGCATGACCGTTGCGTTCTTCAGGAACTGAACAGAGGCCGAGTTTCCGCCGATCCGAGGGGCCCGAACGCCCGACGGACGAGCCATCAACTTGGATCGTATCGGCCTCATCGGATAAATGCTCACCACAGAGAGCTTCAAGCAATTCGTTTTGGCCATTACCGGCGACGCCAGCAATGCCAAAGATTTCGCCACCTTTGACTTGAAAACTAATCTCATCTAGTGCAACGCCGAAATCGTCCGGCTTGGGCAAGGAAAGCCTGTTTACGGATAGGCGGACAGGCCCCTCAACGCTGACTTGGCCGCGTGCCGGTTCGCGAAGATCGCTTCCGATCATCATTTCACCCATGCTGCGGGCGGTTTCTTTCCGTGGGTCACAGGTTGCTACCACTTTTCCGCCGCGCAAAATGGTAGCACGTTCGCAAAGCTCGACGATTTCGTGCAATTTATGGGAAATATAGAGGATCGAGCATCCCTCGGAGGCCAACCGGCGGAGCGTTTTAAATAAGTCCTCGACCTCTTGCGGTGTCAAAACTGATGTTGGCTCGTCCATGATAAGCAGGCGTGGGTTGAGCAACAACGCGCGGACAATCTCGATCCTTTGTCGCTCGCCCACGCTTAAGGTGGAAATTTGCCGCCGAGGATCGAGTTTTAACCCATATTTTTCCATAACCAGCCGAATTTCGGCATCAAGCTGCTTGCGCGAAACCGCGCTATCGAGCCCGAGTGCGATGTTTTCGAGGACATCCATCGCTTCAAACAGCGAGAAATGCTGGAAAACCATACCGACACCTAAACGACGTGCGGCGCGGGGGTGGGGGATACGGACTTCTTGGCCTTCCCACAGGATCGATCCGCTATCGGGCGACTGGATCCCGTAGATCATTTTGACGAGGGTGGATTTGCCCGCGCCATTTTCGCCCAATAATGCGTGAATTTCACCGGGTTTGACGGAAAGGCTAACCCTGTCATTGGCCAGAACGCCAGGGAAGCGCTTCGAAACGTCTATCAGTTCAAGTCGCGGCGTTACGCTCATCGGTACGACAGGTCTCTTGGTTCCAACACAGTCGACATCCGGTAAAGTGCGACCAATTGGACGGTATATGAGGGAAATTTACAGCGCAACTGCCGAAAGAGATGGGAGTGCCGTTCATCCACCTTTCAGTTGCATAATTATCAGTCATGCTAGAATTTAGGGCAATTGTCGCGATAACTGCCGAACTAATCGTCAGTTTTGAACAGGATACAGGCAAGGAGAGAGAATCATGGCCCATCCGTCAAAGCTTCGTCCCTATGACGAGACCCTGCTCCGCAAAGCTTTTGACGCCGCAAAAAGGGCGAGGGAGGAGGGTGACCATCCTTTTGGCTCGGTTTTAGCCGATCAAAATGGTATAATTTTGATGGAACAGGGCAATGGATATAGCGCTGAAGGCGGTGACCGAACGGCCCATGCCGAGCGCCTATTGGCTTCCCGTGCCGCGAAAGCCTATGGGCTCGATCAACTTGCGAAGATGACGCTCTATACTTCGGCGGAGCCCTGCGCGATGTGCTCTGGTGCGATCTATTGGGCGGGCATCGGTCGTGTGGTGTATGGCCAGACGGAGAAGGGCTTAAAAGAACAGACGGGTGATCATGAAGAAAACCCGACGCTCGATTTGCCGTGTGAGATTGTATTTGCCGCCGGCCAAAGGCCTACTGAAATTATTGGACCTTTGCTTGAAGACGAGGCTGCGCAATTACAGGCTGACTTTTGGGCTGGTAAACACTAATCAAATCAAACCGCCACGCCAAAAAGATCATATGCATCAGCACGTTCGATCTTGACGGTTACAATCTCGCCGGCCCGCAAAGGCCTTCGTGAGCCGACATGGACGACGCCGTCAATTTCTGGCGCATCCCATTGCGAGCGGCCTTTTGCGACCGTGGGGCCTGCCTCGTCGATGATGACTTTGATCCGGCGACCAACACGCGATTTGAGACGCTGGGCGCTGATGGCTTGTTGCGTTTCCATAAACCGGTTCCAGCGATGCTGTTTGACGTCATCTGGCACCTGTTCAAGCCCCAAATCATTCGAAACAGCACCCGAAACTGGCTCATATTTGAAGCAACCGACGCGCTCCAATTTGGCTTCGTGCATCCATTCTAGAAGATACTCAAAATCCTCCTCTGTTTCACCCGGAAAGCCGACAATAAAAGTGGAGCGAATGGCAAGATCAGGACAGATTTCGCGCCAGGCTTTAATGCGCTCCAATGTTTTTTCCTGATTACCCGGACGTTTCATCGCCTTTAATACTTTGGGCGAGGCGTGTTGGAACGGAATATCGAGATAAGGCAGTACCAAACCTTCCGCCATTAACGGAATGACGTCGTCAACATGCGGGTAGGGGTAGACGTAATGGAGCCGCACCCAAGCGCCTAGCGAACCCAATTCGCGAGCAAGATCAACGAATTTTGCCCGCACGGTGCGGTCATTCCATTGGCTTTCGGCGTATTTGATATCAACGCCGTAAGCGGAAGTATCCTGACTGATGACAAGGAGTTCTTTAACGCCTGCTTTGACGAGTTTTTCAGCCTCTTTAAGCACGTCACTGGCGGGTCTTGATACCAAATCGCCGCGCAATTTCGGGATGATGCAGAAGGTGCAGCGATTATTGCAACCCTCTGAAATCTTTAAATAAGCGTAGTGACGCGGCGTTAATTTCACACCTTGTGGCGGAATGAGATCAAGATGCGGATCATGGGCCGGCTTGATGACGGAATGGACCGCTTTCATCACGCTTTCATAGGCCTGAGGGCCTGTTACAGCGGCGACGCCTGGATGGGCAGCTAAGATCTGTTCGGGCTCTGCACCCATGCAACCCGTTACAATCACTTTACCATTTTGCGCCATAGCCTCTCCAATCGCACCTAATGACTCGGCCTTTGCGCTATCCAAGAAACCGCAAGTATTGACGATGACAGCGTCAGCACCTTCATGGGTTTTGGTGAGCTCATATCCTTCCGCCCGCAATTGGGAGATGATCCGTTCACTATCCACCAAAGCCTTTGGGCAGCCTAAGGATACGAACGAAATTTTGGGAGCGTGTTCAGTCATTTATGAGGCTTTCAAAGGGCGTGATGCTTCGCTTTATCGGATGTTGGATTATCCGACAATGATCAAATTTCTCATTAGGATCATGGATTTGGTTGTGCGGCATTGCCAAGCTATCGGCTAAGAACCATTGTAGCGCGAGATTCGATGACGTGTAAGAAAATTCGCCGCGAGAATTGAGTATAGAATGTCTAATAACACCAATAATACGGCGAAATCTGTTCCATCCGGCTATGAAAGTCGCCCTGATGCTCGGGCTGTATTGATTGGTATTGGATTAATTGTTTTAAACGGCGCGATGTGGGCTGCTTCTGACACGGCGGCGCAGTTTTTAACGCGGACTTTGCCGCCGATTGAGGTGACATGGATCCGCTATGCCATTCATGTTCTTATTCTTTTTCCGTGGTTGCGAGGCGGGCTTCGCGGCGCGTTTCATACAGTACATTTTCGCTACCAAGTCTTACGGGGCGTTTTTGCTGCTCTTTCGGCCATCACTTTTATCATCGGATTGAACATTATTCCGGTCGCGGACGCTACATCTGTGACATTCGTAGCGCCGTTTGTGATAATGGGGCTGGCGTTTTGGATACTTAATGAGAAGGTTGAGATAATACGATGGGTCGCCGCCGCGGTCGGATTGACGGGTGTTCTCATCATCGTACAACCAGGAAGCGACGCCTTCCGCTGGTCGGCCCTTTTGCCGCTGTTAGCAGCCATCCTCGGCGCTGCTGCCATTATTACAACCCGGCTAATGCCCCATGATGATTCAAAAGTAACGATGGTCTATACCGGCTTTGTTGGCCTCATTGTTCTGTCGTTCCTCTTGCCCTTTTATTGGGTGATGCCGACCGGACAGGGCCTCCTAGTTGGTTTTGCCGTTGGTGCCTTTGGTGCTGCAGCCAATGTTATATCGATCATTGTCTATCGCCGGTTACCGGCCTCGCTGTTAGCGCCCTTCAGCTATTCGCAGCTTGTTTGGGCAAGCCTTTTTGGCTTTGCCGTCTTTGGCGTATGGCCTACTGTTTCAACCTTAACCGGCGCATTCATCATTGCCGCCAGTGGTCTCTACTCGGCGTGGCGTGAGCAACGTATGGCGAGCACGAAATAGACCTTTCTATCCTGTGGCCACTCATCTAATCGTGTAAAAACCGTCATCCTATACGATTGATCAAGATGGGTAATCGTCCCGAATTGTGGACCGATGGTTAAGCCGTCATGCTTCCCCGTCCGCAATATCGTCGAACGGGAAGACCGCCATGTTTCATCAGAAAAAAATACGATATTCGTTGGTCATTGCCGTGTCGATCTTAGGTGCGGCGATCGCCAACGCCACGGAAGCCTATACGACATCCTCCGCCTGGCTAAGGACGGGTCCTGATCGTTCCTTTCCAACCATCATGCGCGTGCAAAGAAGCTCAACCGTTGATGTGATTGGCTGCACAAGCGGCTATCGCTGGTGTGATGTGGATGTGAACGGGGAAAGAGGTTGGCTTCAAAGCAATCAACTTCAAATGGTTTATAATGGTCGTCGAGGTTCTCTATCCCGTCTTGGGCCTTTAATGGATTTGATGATTTTGCAATTCAGCTTCGGCGATTATTGGGACAATCACTATCGATCCCGTCCTTGGTACAATGATCAAAATCGCCAAAGATGGCAAAATTGGCAGCCTAATATGTCGCCTTTTCACAACCGATAGAGGCCGAGCATTTCAAGGGCTCATCTTCGTATCATGCGTCGCTGATTGATGCTCATCTATTCAAGAAAAAACGACGCTCAACCTATTCAGAATGGTTGATTTTAATTCTGTATATAAAGGAGATCTAAAATGTCGATTGGTGGAATTCTTCTTATCATTCTCGTTATCTTTCTATTAGGCGGCTTTAGTGGCCAATTTGGTGGCTATGGGTATGGCTATGGTCATACGAGCATTGGTGTGCTCGGCGTACTGCTCATCGTCGTTTTGGTCCTCGTCCTCTTTGGCCGATTATAGTGGAATGATGTGCCGACTTATTCGCAGAAAATATATGATTTACGGTTCATTAGAGACCCTGTTTTAGGTCGGTTATGCGAAGTGCTGAAAGGCCGAGCAATATGAGGCAAGCCTATGATCGTGCCGGTTCGATTGGCTATTTTCTGAATCAAGCAATCGCATATTGGAAGGGGAGTGATAGACGCCGCGCCTATATTTTCGGGCTAGGTTTTGTGCTGAGTTTGGTTGTGAATTTGATTATGGCTTTGCTCATTAACCAATGGAGCAAAGGCTTTTTTGACGCTCTTCAAGCCCATCATCTTGATGCAATTATGGAGAGCATTAAACTCCTCATTATTCTCGCCATTGGTACGGCGATTGCGGCTATTATTACCGTTCAATTCCGCATGCGATTACAGCTTCATTGGCGCATTTGGTTAATGTCCAATCTGGTCGAACGCTGGATCTATAGTTCGATGTCACGCGATATTTTATTGACCTATTTGATTGATAATCCGGAGGCGAGAATATCGGACGATGGACGGATTGCGATCGAGCTTCTCGTCGAGATGGGCGGCGGAATTATTTATACGCTACTGATCTCGAGTTCGTTCATTGTCGTGTTGTGGAATATTGGCGGCAGCGTTAGCCTTTTTGGATATCCGGTCTATGGATATCTTGTCTATTCGGTCTTAATTTATACGAGCCTTACATCGATTGGCATGCTGTTGCTCTGCGTACCGCTCGTTAAAAACGTCGAGGAAAAAGCCGCAGCCGAAGGGCATTTTCGCTATTACCTCACCGAGAATATTCATCAACTGGTGGATACGCCGAATGATGAGTTGGACGAGCCACACGAACTTAACGGTTTTTTTGAGTTACTTTTTAAAAAATGGGTCAATGTCATTCGCGGCCAAACAAAAATCATCAGTTTTGCAACGACGAATAATTTGATCGCCCCGATTATTCCGGTCGTTTTATGCGCACCAAAATATTTAAGCGGTGAAATGTCCTTAGGTGACATTATGCAAACCGCAGCAGCCTTTCTACAGGTTCAATCTTCGTTGAATTGGCTGGCTGATAATGCGTTCAGCATAGCGAATTGGTCAGCCTCCGCCCATCGGGTTGCAGCATTAGACAAGACGATTATGAGCCAATTTGCGAGCGACAAAATTCAGGCAACTAAGCAAAATTACACACACTATCAGAGCGATAGGCCGTCTATTTGAATTTAAAATTGAATGAATGAAAGTCTCAAACGTTTTATCATTAAGACCAACACTTTAACGTTTGTTCCGGAGACTGACGATGAACCGCTTCATGATCCTTTCTGCCTTATGCCTTAGCCTTGGTGCCTGCGAGACGGCACGCGATCAACGAATGGCACAAGGTGCCATGATCGGTGGTACCGGTGGTGCCATTATTGGGGGCGTGACAACGGGTTCTGCTCAAGGTGCCGTTGTCGGTGGCGTTGCAGGTGCTGCTATCGGCGCGGTGGGCGCTGATTTGACAAGGCCTCGGCAAGGGAAAAAGCGCTGCTATTATAGTGACACGCAACAGCGCGAGATTTGCAACTATCGCCAACAAGACCAGCCACAATACTGAACGGCGATTTGCAGGTAGATATCGACGAGTGGCGGAAGGGGTGGGATTCGAACCCACGGTGAGCTTTCACCCACGGCGGTTTTCAAGACCGCTGCCTTAAACCACTCGGCCACCCTTCCAACCTGTCGCGATTGCCACTGTTCATCGATTTGAAAGCGACGCGATGCGTGCTTCTATACGCATTCTAGGCGGGTCGTACAATACGCCTTTTGCCAATTAAAAGAGCTTGAAGCGAATTAGGGCAAAGTGCCTGCTTAGCCACAGCTTAAGCGGTTTTACGAATCAAGAGATTTTTCTTAAAAGCTTGTTTTGTCGGGGTTCACATGGTCAAAAGCAGATCTGTTTAAAGCTTGATCTAGTCAAGTTTTTCTGTTTAGTTTCAACCTGTTAGGTGTTGTTTTCGGTCGATAGTCTAGCAAATTATTGATTAAATCGATCCTTCGGGTTAATCTAACTGTAAGATTTGTATCGGTATTTCGTGATCTCCGCTCGGTTGGGCTCCGTTTGAACAATGCGTGGTTAACAGTGTTCAACGCTAGGAAAGACAACGGTTTGACGGCAAAAATTACTTCTTCATTCATGCCTTCGGCTTCGGTTGGCCCGAATGATTTCCATTTCCATAAACGAGCCATTCGTTTATCGGCGGTTGTTTTCGCGGGTTTGCTCGTGGCGAATTGCGCCGGGCCAAAGGCCTCGAAAATCGACCCGAAATATGGCGTAAGCCCAAGCCCACGTGTCGTGGCTGACGGGGAGGCTGTTCCGAAGGGCGGCGGTTTCTCCAAGGTTGGCAAGCCTTATGTCATTGCGGGTGAGGTCTACACTCCAAAAGACATGAAGAAATATTCAGCGACCGGTTTAGCCTCTTGGTATGGCTCGCAATTCCATGGCCGCATGACGGCGAATGGCGAGGTATTTGATACCGATTCGGTGACCGCTGCGCATCCAACTATGCCGCTGCCTTCTTATATTCGTGTCACCAATACGCTGAATGGCCGGTCGATTATCGCGCGTGTGAATGATCGTGGACCGTTCCATTCAAAGCGTTTGATCGACGTTTCAGAGCGCGTGGCCGAGGCTTTGGCGTTCCGTAATATTGGTACCGCGCGGGTTACGGTCGATTATATTGGTCGCGCGCCGACCGACGGCAGCGATGATGCGATTTTGATGGCAAGTTTGAAGACCGATGGTTCGCCAGCCAACTTACGCGGCGATGCGCGCGCGCCCATTCAGGTGGCGAGCAATGATCAACAGGAGCCGGTTGGCTCTGCCTCGAACTCAAATAGCGACACGCTGGCGAGCATCTTCGGAACCACCGACACGTCGAATGCAACGGTGCTAGCGGATGCCTCGCCGGTATTGGATGCGGATGCGTTTGTTCCACTGCCACCCGTTCGCCCTCGGTCTAGCCTCATGGCGGTAAATTTGATCCCGGCAAAGCCCGCTCTTTTGGGCAATCGGACAGTCTCCGATCCGACGGTGCAGACAGCGAGTATTCCGATGCCGATTCCTCGGCCAGGCAGCATGTTCTTTGCGCCTGTAACGGGCTTCGTTCCATCGCCAGCCTTCGACAAAGTGTCGCCGCAGCGCTTTGTCCCGATGAATTAAGAGCGTTTTTGCTTCTTTTCGGCTGTTTAGGCTGACAAAGGGTAGAAGATTGACCATAATAAGCGCGCCGTTTTATCGGCGCGTTTTTTATTGGTTGTTTGGGAAAATGTTAAATGGGCCTTGGCCATTTTATAACGTTGGAAGGCGGCGAGGGGACGGGCAAGTCGACCCAAATCCACCACCTTCTCGAACGATTGGCTGACGCCGGAATCGATGCCGTGCGAACGCGCGAGCCCGGCGGCTCAAAGGGTGCTGAGCGGATAAGGTCGCTTATTTTGGAAGCGGGACATTCGCGCTTTGACCCGCTTACAGAAACGCTTTTGTTTTATGCCGCGCGTAATGATCATTTGGAGCATGTGATACGCCCGGCACTCAACGCAGGGAAATGGGTGATTTGTGATCGGTTTTCCGATTCAACGCGCGTTTATCAAGGCGGAATCGGTGCGCTTCAATATTCTGTGCTCGACCAGCTTGATGCGTTGGTGGTTCACGATACCCAGCCAGACCTCACTTTGATTTTAGATTTACCGGCTGAAATTGGCCTTGCTCGTGCGAATGCTCGACGAGGGAATAGCGCAGCCGACGGATTTGAAGCCGAATCAATCGATTTCCATCGTGCGCTTCGGCAAGCCTATCTGGAGCTTGCGCGATTAAATCCGAACCGTTGCGTGGTGATCGACGCTGATGGCAGCGTTGAAGAGATCGCTGAGCGGATTTGGCGGAAGGTTTCCGAACGGTTATTAATTGTCAATAGCGTGCAATCGAATGGCTGAAGATTCATCCGTCGAACTTGACCGGTTTGGAGCCTCGCGTCATCCGCGCGATGTCGAAAACCTGTTTGGGCATGAGCGCGAAGAGGCCCAGTTTTTAGCGGCCTATCGATCGGGTCGCATGCCGCATGCTTGGCTTTTATCGGGGCCCGAGGGCATCGGTAAGGCGAGTTTCGCCTATCGCGCAGCGCGGTTTATGCTCTCTCATCCAGATCCTACGACGGATGCGGTTCAAAGGGCTCACTCGCTTGAGAGTAGTTTTGAAACCGGCGCCGGCCGTCGCATCTCGGCACAATCGCATGGTGATTTGTTAGCCGTGCGGCGTGAAATCGAGCCCGGCAAGAAAGCCATACCGACCGAAATCAAGGTCGATCAAATCCGCAAAATGATCCAGTTTTTCGAAACGACAGCGGGTGAGGGTGGCTGGCGCATCGCGATCATTGATACGATGGATGAGCTCAATCGATCAGGGGCCAATGCCTTGCTGAAGCTGGTTGAGGAGCCGCCGCCGCGTTCGCTGTTTTTCATGATCACAAGTGCGCCGGGTCGGCTCTTGCCGACGATCCGGTCGCGTTGCCGTGTGCTGGCGTTTCGGGCATTAAAAGAAGCGGATCTTGTCAAAGCGCTGCTCGCGCAACCCGTACCACCAAGCCAACCGGTAGCGCTTAAGGCTGCGCGGCACGCGGGCGGTTCTGTTAAGTCAGCGCTTAAGCTCATTGATCCCGCGACGCTTTCCGTGATCGAGCATGTCGAAGGCGTATTGCGCAAACTTCCCGCTTTGGACCGAGCGGAGCTCTTGCAAATGGCCGATGGTTTGACAGGCCGCGAGCGTAGCAATGACTATCAGACCGTGATTGAAACGGTCCAAAATTGGATTGCGGATCAGTGCCGAGTACGGGCAGGTGAGGGTGGACATCGGCTTGCGCCCTTGGCGGAGGTATGGGAGAAGAGCGCGCGCATAGCGGGCGAAACGGATCGGTATAATTTAGACCGTCGCCCCTTTTTGCTCTCGCTATTCGCTGATCTTGCCGAGGCAGTTCGCCTGTCGAACGGCATTTGATGACGCAAATCGCGCAGCTACGGGTTGGTTTTAAGGATGAATGGCTATGACGGATAAGGAGAAATTTTATATCACCACGGCCATTTCTTATCCGAATGGACGCCCTCATATCGGGCACGCCTATGAGCTGATCGCGACCGACGCGATTGCGCGTTTTAAAAGGCTTGATGGCGCGGACGTTTTCTTCTTAACAGGCACGGATGAGCATGGCCAAAAAATGCTCCAGACAGCTGCCAAAGAAGGTATGACCGCGCTCGAACTTGCCGACCGCAACGCCGCCGTTTTTCGCGCAATGGGGCAAGCGCTCAATGCCTCGAATGACGACTTCATTCGCACAACCGAAGATCGTCACAAACAAGCTAGCCAGGCAATCTGGAACCGGATGGTTGAGGCGGGCGATATCTACAAGGATTCCTACGCCGGTTGGTATTCGGTGCGAGATGAGGCCTATTTTGCTGAAGATGAGACCGTACTCGGTAGCGATGGCATTCGCCGTGGGCCTACGGGGACACCGGTCGAGTGGGTGGAAGAAGAGAGCTATTTCTTCAAATTATCAGCCTATCAGGATCGCCTCTTGGCGCTTTACGAGAAGCAACCCGATTATATCAGCCCGCCAGAGCGGCGGAATGAAATCACGAGTTTTGTGAAATCGGGCTTACGCGATCTTTCGGTTAGCCGCACCACGTTTAATTGGGGTATTCCGGTTCCGGGTGATCCGAAGCATGTGATGTATGTCTGGGTCGATGCGTTGACGAATTATATAACCGCCACCGGTTGGCCGGACGAGAACGCTCCGCGCGCGAAATATTGGCCCGCAAATGTGCATATTATCGGCAAGGATATTGTGCGGTTCCATGCTGTCTATTGGCCCGCTTTTTTGATGTCAGCGGGTTTGCCTTTGCCGCATCGCGTATTTGGCCATGGGTTCTTGTTCAACCGCGGCGAGAAAATGTCGAAATCGGTTGGCAATGTAATCGATCCGTTTACGCTGGCTGAGCATTACGGCGTCGATCAATTACGCTATTTCTTCCTGCGCGAAGTACCTTTCGGACAGGATGGCAATTACTCGCACGAGGCGATCGTTAATCGCATCAATGCGGATTTGGCCAATGACCTCGGTAATTTGGCGCAACGCTCGCTTTCGATGGTTGCCAAAAATCTCGATGGTAAAATGCCGAAGCTCGGTGAATTGAGCGAGGCTGATCAGGCGATGCTGAAGGATGCTTATGAGCTTCATGCGCGTGCCCGCTCGGCCATGAAGGACTTTGCCTTGCATACAATGCTCGCCGATATTTGGCGCGTGGTGGCGGATGCAAATCGGTATTTTGCGTCAGAGGAGCCTTGGGCCAAGCGCAAGACCGATCAGGCGCGGTTTGAAACCATTCTGGCGGTAACGCTTGAAGTGCTGCGCGTCGTCGGCATTATGGCGCAACCCGTCATGCCAAGTGCGACCGTGAAGCTGCTTGGGCTCGTCGGCTCTGATGCGAATGCGCGAGAGTTTGCCCACGCGACCGCGGCTCATGCGGTTCCGGCTGGAACTGTGTTAGCGGCACCGGCGCCGATCTTTCCGCGTTATGTCGAGACCGAAGGCGACGCGACCAATTGAATGAGCCGCTTCCGATGATTGTTGATAGCCATTGCCACCTCGACTTTCCCGATTTTGAATCGGAACGAGATAGCGTGATAAAACGCGCGCATGACGCGGGCATCGGCACGATACTAACAATCTGCACGGAAGTCGGTCGCCTTGATCCAATCAAGCGGATTGCTGAAACCTATGACACGGTTTGGTATACCGTCGGTACGCATCCTATGCATGTCAATGAAGAGCCTGATATTGCGTTGGAAACCTATCTCACGCTCTCGGAACATCCCAAATGCGTTGGGATCGGTGAGGCTGGATTAGATTTTCATTATGATACGGTTCCACGTGATCTGGCGGATCGTGTCTTCCGGACGCAAATTACGGCGGCACGCGTGACGGGGTTACCTCTGGTCATTCATTCGCGCAACGCCGATGATGCGATGATTTCGGTGCTGCAGGATGAGATGGGGAAGGGGGCCTTTAAAGCCGTTCTCCATTGTTTCTCTTCGGGACAGAAATTTGCGCAAGTCGGCGTTGAATTAGGCCTCTCTATCTCATTTTCGGGCATTTTAACCTATAATCGTTCTGAGGAACTTCGACAGATTGCATCTGAAATTCCGCTCGATCGGTTGCTTGTAGAAACCGACGCGCCTTATTTGGCGCCGCAAAGCCGCCGCGGGAAGCGCAATGAGCCTGCTTATGTTGCCGAAACCCATGCAATGCTTGCGAAGGTAAAAGGCATTGACGAGCGTGATTTGGCTTCGATTACAACGGATAATTTTTTTAAACTATTCTCGAAAGCACAGCGTCCGACGGGGCTTTCGAAATGACGCTTAAATTAACCATCATGGGGTGCGGATCGTCGGGCGGTGTACCACGACCTGCTTATGGATGGGGCGCATGTGACCCTGCGAACCCCAAAAATCGCCGACGTCGGTGTTCCATCCTGTTGGAACGCTCCAATGATTTCGGAAAAACCGTTGTCGTTATAGATACTTCGCCCGATTTGCGCGAGCAACTTCTGAGCGCTGATGTGCAGCGGATTGATGCTGTTTTATTTACCCATGACCATGCCGACCACACGCATGGCATTGATGATGTGCGTCCGGTCGTTTTGCATATGCGGAAGCGGATTCCGACCTATATGGATGCGGTCACGTCGCGCGTTTTGCATGAGCGCTTCGCTTATTGCTATGTGACGCCGCAAGGCAGTGATTATCAACCGATCGTCGAAGATCGGCGGCTGATTATAGGCCATGGCGTTGAAATTGACGGGCCTGGCGGCATAATCGCGGCGCTTCCATTTCGGGTTCACCATGGAACGATTGACGCGCTTGGCTTCCGGTTTGGCAACACGGCCTATACGCCGGATGTGAACGCTATTCCGGACGAGAGCATTGAAGCGCTGACGGGCTTGGATCTTTGGATCGTTGATGCGTTGCGCCATACCGCGCATCCGTCGCATTTTTCGTTACCAGAAACACTCGCATGGATTGAACGGCTTAAACCCAAGCAAGCAATCCTGACGAACCTGCATACTGATTTAGATTATGAAGCCTTGCGCGCTCAATTGCCGGAAAATGTAACGCCGGCTTATGACGGGCTGGAGCGCTTCATATAAAACAAAATTGCTATTTCAAGTTCCATAATGTTTCTTATGCGAATTTATGATTAGATAAAGTAACACTTCTCGTCTCGTTCAGTTGAAGGCGTCACCAGATGCAACCGTCGAAAAACATCCATGATCTCATCGCCATCATGGCGGCGCTCCGCACGCCGGTTACAGGTTGCCCTTGGGATCTTGAGCAAACTTTTGCAACCATCGCGCCCTATACGATTGAAGAAGCCTATGAGGTTGCCGATGCGATTGAGCGTGGCGATATTAGCGATCTTCGGGATGAATTAGGCGACCTCCTCCTTCAGGTCGTCTTTCACGCGCGCCTTGCGGAAGAACAAGGCAGCTTTCAATTCGGGGATGTCGTTCACGCCATTACAGCCAAGCTTATCCGACGCCATCCGCATGTCTTCGGAAATACGGGAGATTTGACGCCGGAAGCCGTTAAAGGGCTTTGGGCCGAGATAAAGGCGCAAGAAAAGGCCGAAAAACTAGCCGAGCGGCAAGGCAATGGCCTAGCAACGGAAGCGGCCTCTCCCTCCATTCTTGCGGACGTGCCATATAATCTCCCTGCCCTTGTGCGGGCTGAAAAACTTCAGGACAAAGCCTCGAAAGTTGGCTTTGACTGGAACGATGCCCGTTTGGTGCTCGATAAAATTCGCGAAGAAACAAGCGAAATTGAAGAGGCTTTGACCGGCAATAATCCGGTTCATATCGAAGAAGAAATCGGCGATTTACTCTTTGTAGTCGCGAATTTGGCCCGGCACTTATCGATCAATCCAGAAGAAGCGCTACGCAAAGCAAATCATAAATTTGCACGTCGTTTCAATTATATAGAAGAAAATATTAAAAAACTAGATAAGAACATGAAATCCGCAACGCTCGATGAAATGGAGCGGTTTTGGAACGAAGCCCGATTAGCCGACAAAGCTAAGGTCTAAGCGCCTTCTTTGCGCATTAAGCGCGCATCCGGGAAACGGCGCAAAAGCCGCGCTTCTTTTTCTGGTAGGATACGGACGGCAAGGCGATAGTTCCCCTCTTCCGTCATACGGCGTTCGAGCACTTCGGTGTCTTCATAGAGCCAATTCATCCGAGCGCCATCGGCAGGCCCAAGCGATACGGAATAAACAAGGCTTGCGCGTGCCACCCGTTTCTCAATGAGTGTCATCAAATCGGCGATGCCATCGCCCGTTATGGCGGACACCAATACCGGTTTTTCTGACGGCGCGCGATTTTCAACGAGACCGGTCAGCCGCAAACGCTCATCTTCGCTTAAAAGATCAGCCTTGTTCCAGACTTCGATCAGACGACCATGATCATCCGGATCAATCCCCAAATCTCTTAGAATACTGACCACATCTGCGGCTTGCGCTTCGGTATCGCCATGGGAGACGTCACGAACATGGAGGATGACATCGGCGGAGATGACGTCTTCTAACGTGGCGCGAAACGCCGCTACCAACATGGTTGGTAGGTCGGAGATAAAGCCTACGGTATCCGACAGAATAATCGGCGCGCCATGCGGAAGCTTGGTCACACGGGCTGTTGGGTCAAGCGTGGCGAAGAGCATGTTTTCGGCAAGCACCTCTGCCGATGTCAGACGATTAAACAACGTGGATTTACCGGCATTGGTATAGCCGACGAGTGCGACAATCGGATAGGGCGCGCGATCCCTGCCCTTCCGGTGCAAGCCGCGCGTCCGTTTGACGGATTCGAGATCTTTTTCGATCTTCATCATCCGTTCTTGGATCAAACGTCTATCGGCTTCGATCTGTGTTTCACCCGGACCGCCCAAAAAGCCGAAACCGCCACGTTGGCGCTCCAAATGGGTCCATGAGCGGACCAAACGGCTCTTTTGATACGATAAATGGGCGAGTTCTACCTGTAACGTGCCCTCTTTTGTCCGCGCTCGCCGGCCGAAAATTTCCAGAATAAGGCCCGTACGATCAATGACCTTCACTTTCAACGCGCGCTCTAGATTGCGCTGTTGAACGGGACTTAGCGCACAATCAACAACGACGAGCGTGATGTCTTCATTCTCGACATATTCGTGCAGCTCTTCGATCTTTCCGGTGCCGATAAAGGTGGCGGGCCGCGGGGCGGCAATCGGGATAATCATGGACGCGACGAGTTCGATATCGATCGCAGCGGCAAGACCTGCCGCCTCCTCGATGCGCGCCTCGAAATCGCGTGTATTGCTCTCAGGCATACCGGTCGCAGCACGGCGAGCGGCCGAACGGCTAGTGAGGTAGGGACCGATCACAAGCGTGCGGGTGCCAATCGAGATATCTTGGGCTGTTTCTTCAGCGCCGACCGTAAATCGGCCCGATACGTGCGGGTCTTTTGCCACCTCAGTCCTTCAGGACCGCGCCGGTTTCATCCGTAGGATCGAAAAGGGTGACGGGGGAGCCCGGCATAATCGTGGAAATGGCGTGCTTATAGACGAGCTGCGAATGGCCATCGCGGCGCAAAAGGAGGCAGAAATTATCGAACCAGGTCACAACGCCCTGCAATTTAACGCCATTGATGAGGAAGATTGTGAGCGGAATCTTGCTCTTCCGAACTTGGTTCAGAAATGTATCCTGAAGGTTTTGCGCTCGTTCTGTCGCCATTGTTCTTACCTCTTTTTGTTTTTGCCGGAGCATACGGGCCCACGGACCTATCTCTTTCGCGTTAAAACACTCTACAGGGTACACCTACTGACACAAACACAGCGCAGGCCGCCGCTAAAATTCAACTATGGGTATAGATAGTCAACTCTCGCCTCTGCTTCAACCTACCCCGAGCGATTTAAGTTTCCGATGCAAAGCGGAGCGCTCCATATCCACGAATTCGGCGGTGCGTGAAATATTGCCGCTAAATCGATTAATTTGCGCGATGAGATATTCCCGCTCGAAGACTTCGCGCGCCTCTCGCAAGGGTAAGGACATGAGTTTTTCACCCCCCTGCCCGCCGGGCAAGGACGGAACCGAGGCACCGACATCGGTCGGCAATAAATCGGCGGTGATGACCGAATTAGGCTCGCCGCCAGCCATGATCAGCATCCGCTCGACACTATTGCGCAGTTGGCGGACATTACCCGGCCAATCATGCGCTTGCAGAACCGCCAGCGCATCCTCCGCGATCGGCCGTTGGGCGAGGCCGGATGTCCGCTCAATTTGCTCCATGAAATGATTGACGAGGTCGGGAATGTCTTCCCGCCGCTCCGATAAAGCGGGAACACGAACTGGGACGACATTTAAGCGATGCAGCAGATCTTCGCGAAAACGACCCGATTGCACCTCGGCCATCAGGTCGCGCGAGGTCGAAGAAAGGATGCGAACATCGACGGAAACTTTGCTCGTGCCACCAACGCGCTGAAAGGTTTGGTCGATAAGAACGCGCAAGATTTTGCCTTGCGTTTCTTTGGGCATATCGGCGACTTCATCGAGATAAAGTGTCCCGCCATGAGCTTCCTCAAACGCGCCTATTCGGTTGGCACCCGCAGAGCCATCCTCAACACCGAAAAGCTCGGCCTCCATCGATTGAGGCGTAATAGTTGCCGCATTCAACGCGATAAAAGGACCCGATGAGCGATCCGATGAAGCATGGATCATTCGAGCGACGATTTCCTTGCCGCTCCCGGATGGACCCGCAATCAAGACGCGGGCATGGCTTGCGCCGACACGTTCGATGGTTTGTTTTAAATGATTGATCGCGGTTGAACGTCCAATCAACTGACCGCTAACCGGTGCCTTGGTCCGCAATTCGCGTATTTCTCGACGCAGGCGGAAGGTTTCGAGCGCGCGCTCGGCGACCAATAAAAGCCGGTCGGATTTAAAGGGCTTTTCGATAAAATCATACGCGCCGCGTTTAATGGCCGACACGGCGGTTTCAATATTGCCATGGCCGGAAATCATCACGACAGGCAAATCAGGATTTTGCTCCTTGATAACATCGAGAAGTTGAAGCCCATCAAGCCGCGAACCTTGGATCCAGATATCGAGAAAGATGAGATTGGGGCGGCGTGCCGAAATTTCATTTAAAGCCGCATCGGCATTAGCGGCCGTGCGGCATTTGAAGCCCTCATCTTCTAAAATACCGGCGACGAGATCGCGAATATCGGCTTCATCATCGACGATGAGAATATCAGCGCTCATAATTTTATCTCCGTCGTCGTATTCGATGGATTATGTACGTCTTTGAGGCCATCGAGCGGGAACCAGAGACGGACACGCGCGCCTCGGCCTGAATCGGCGCGATCGAGCAATTCGATGCCGCCGCCATGGTCCTCGAAGATTTTGCCGACAATCGCCAAGCCTAACCCCGTGCCGCCCGAACGCGTGGTCATATAGGGTTCAAGCAAGCGCTGGCGGCTTTCGGTGGGGAAGCCCTTGCCATTGTCGGTGACTTCAATCGCCAGAATACCGGTTTGGGAGAGGTCGACTGACACAACAATCTCGCCCTCCCCGCGCTCTGCACTTGGTACGGCGAGGATGGATTCGGTAGCGTTTTTGACGATATTGGTTAGCGCTTGAGAAATGAGGCGACGGTCAAAACTTGCCTTCGGCATCTCACTTGGAATCGCATCCAGAAAACTGATTTCGGGGTGAGCAACACGCATCAAGAAGAGAACTTGTCGGATAACGCTTGAGACGTCTTCCACCTCCGGCAGCGGCTTGGGCATGCGGGCAAAGGATGAAAACTCATCCACCATTCGCTTGATATCATCGACCTGGCGGATAATCGTGTCGGTGCACTGATCAAAGATTTCACGATCTGCGGTAATGACCTTACCATATTTACGGCGAATGCGTTCGGCGGATAGTTGGATCGGGGTCAGCGGATTTTTAATCTCATGCGCGATGCGACGAGCAACATCGGCCCAAGCGGAAGTGCGCTGCGCCGTTACCAAATCCGTAATATCATCAAGCGTAACAATCGCGCCTTGCTGGACATCATTGGCTTGCTCGCTGGTTACCCGTACCGTGAGCGAGCGATCGCGCGAGCCTTCATTATATTCAATTTGACCTTGAACGGGTCGTCCGCGATCGACGATTTCGCGGTTAATAAACTCGGCGAATGCCGGTATGGCGTCGGCCAATTTTTGGCCTTTCAACGAGGTGGAAATTTCGCCCAATAATTGCTCCGCGGAGGGGTTTAAAACCGTCACCCTACCCTCGCCATCCAGCCCGATCACGCCAGCTGAAACGCCCGACAAAACGGCCTCAGTGAAGCGACGGCGTTGATCCATGAGCGCATTCGCGGCTTGTAGGCTTTCGGTTTGGTTTCCAAGTTCTGCGGCCATTTTGTTGAACGTGTCGCCCAGATGGCTAAGATCGCCCTCATTGCCCATAACAGGAACGCGCACATCGTAATTGCCGCTCGCGACCTGATCGGTCGCAAAAATGAGACGTCTGATGGGGGCGACCAACCAATTGGCAAAACTCAACCCGATCCACACGGCGGACAATAAGAGAATGAGCGAAATCAGCGCATACATGGTCGCGAATGCGATCTGAACACCCAGTTTCTGCTCGGCAAGCGCGTCATAGTAGCGAACAGCTAATTCGGCCTGTTGCGGAAATTGTAATGCTTTTGGGTCAATGGTGCGGGCAACGAGCAAATAATTGCTCTCGAAGCCCGGTATTTTAACAAGTGCGCGGAAAATATTGCTGCCGGCTTGCAAAAGGCAAATACCATCGCCGGATTGCTCAGCCGCGCTGAATTCCTCTGATTTGGGAAGCTTGAGATCAGGCACTGCAACGTTATCGATCCTCTCAAGCGTCGTACCATCCGGTTTCAGCATGACAGCCACGAAGAAGCCGAGAAAATAGGATCTCGACCGCATGAACTCGCGAAAGACCGGTTGGTCCTTATCGAAAACAGGGCGGGCTTGACCGATATCGGCGGCCATTAATCTCACTTCGCGGCCAATCGCGCGACATTGAAATTCTTGATAGGCTTTGGCGACTTCTACCGAAGTCTGCAATAATTCTTTGATCTGGCCGCTGAACGATATGTCGATCCCCCGTTCAAGGGTTAGCCATCCCACAATGGCCACGAGAACGGCGGGGGCTACGGCCACAAAGGCGAAGAGCGACACGATACGCGCATGGAGCGCCGAGCCGGCAAGTCCCGCACGCCGCGCCTTGAGCAGGCGATAAGCGTCGATGCCGACCATGATTAATAATAGGCCGATCAAGACGCCATTGATCGCGAAAAGACTGATGATCACATCGCGGGTCGGTACGACCGGAACAAAATTCGCCAAAACGAGAAAAGTAGCGAGTGCCGAGGTTAGCGCCAAGGCGACCACCAAAATGCCGAATGCGCTGCGCCAAAACGATGATAGGCGAACCCCTGCCCTTGGTTGCGTTGCCGATTTTGGCTTAAAAAGTCCCAACAGCGCCATAAGGACGCTTCTCCTCGTTCATCGAAAATCACAATCGCTCACTGGTGCAATATAGCAACAGTGTTGCGCAGTGACCACGGTAAACCGAGGTAGGATGAATTTAGGCGTGAATAAGCCTAACGAAGCGTTCGAATGATCCGAATATCGAGATCACGAATTTTTTTACGCAACGTATTGCGGTTTACGCCCAAAAGCTCCGCCGCTTTGATCTGGTTACCCCGTGTCGCGGCCATTGCGGCATTGATGAGAGGCTCCTCAACATCGCGCAATATGCGGTGATAGAGACCGGGCGGCGGCAAATCGCCTTTAAAGCCCGCAAAATAGACATCCAAATGATGCTCAACGGATTCGCTTAAGGTGGCTGCAACCCTTGGTTCATTGGAGGATTGCCCGCCCAAGGTCGGCGTCTCGGCGAGCTCAACATCGACAATGGCTTCCGTAATCGTCTCCTGCGGATAAAGCGCCGCAAATCGACGGACCAGATTTTCTAATTCACGCACATTGCCCGGCCAACGATGCCGTTTGAGACGCTCCAAGGCACCCGTATCGATCTGCTTGTGCGGCAAGCCTTCCTTTTCAGCGAGCGCGAAGAAATGGCGGACGAGATCGGGCAAGTCTTCAATGCGTTCGCGTAAGGGCGGCAACCGAAGAGGCACAACGTTCAAACGGAAGAATAAGTCCTCGCGGAAGAGGCCCTGTTGAATGGCAACGCGAAGGTCTTTGTTGGTTGCGGCTACAATTCGGACATCCGTTTTAATCGATGTGCGCCCGCCAATCGTCGAATATTCACCTTCCTGAAGCACGCGCAAAAGCCGGGTCTGGGCCTCCATCGGCATGTCGCCAATTTCATCGAGAAAGAGCGTGCCGCCTTCGGCCTGCTCGAAGCGGCCAGTGGCGCGATTAACCGCTCCGGTAAACGAGCCGCGCTCGTGCCCAAACAACTCGCTTTCGATCAAATCGCGCGGAATAGCCGCCATATTGACGGCAACGAATGGCCCCTTGCGACGCTTGCCATAATCATGCAGCGCGCGGGCGACGAGCTCTTTGCCGGTTCCCGATTCACCCATGATCATCACGGTGAGTTCGGTCGCCATGAGGCGTGCCAACGAACGATAGAGTTCCTGCATGGCGGGCGAGCGGCCGACGAGTGGAATCTCTTCGTTCATCCCTTCGGGCTGGGCTTGAACAATGCCACGCGGACGCGTTAAGGCCCGGCCGATTACCGCTAAAAGTTCCTTTAAATCGAATGGCTTCGGCAGATATTCGTAAGCACCACGTTCAGAGGCGCGGATCGCTGTCATAAACGTATTTTGCGCACTCATCACGATTACGGGCAGATCGGGCCGTAACTTTTTGATGCGGGGCAAAAGATCGAACGCATTTTCATCTGGCATCACGACGTCTGTCACCACAAGGTCACCGTCGCCTGCGGCCACCCAACGCCATAGCGTATTCGCCTGTCCGGTCACGCGCACTTCGTAGCCCGCGCGCCCTAAAGCCTGATTGAGAACCGTTCTAATGGCCGCATCGTCATCGGCGACAAGGATGGTACCGTTTGGCATGCGCTATCCGTCACTTTCCGCCACGCCTGATCCGCGTGGTGTTTGCATCGACAAAAGAACTCGGAAAACTGTACGACGAGGTAATGACTCACACTCAACAACGCCGCCATGGTCTCCAATAATCTTGGATACCAAAGCAAGACCGAGGCCAGTTCCCGATGCCTTTGTCGAAATAAAGGGATCGAACAGGCTGCGCATGAGATCTTCTGGCACACCCGGACCATTATCTCGGATGCAAATCTCAAGCGGTAACGCTACGCGGGTATTGCTACCCGGCACGGCTATTCTTACACCGGCGCGATAGGCCGTCGAAATCTCGATTTCACCATCTACTGCGTCTGGACCAATGGCTTCTGCGGCATTTTTGACAAGATTTAGAAAGACTTGGATCAATTGGTCCTTATTGCACCAAATATGGGGCAAAGACGGATCATAGGTCTCCGAAAATCGGATATGCCGCGCAAAGCCGGAGCTAGCCAGACGCTTCACATGCTCTAAGACACTGTGAATATTGACTGATTCACGTTCGACGGGGCCGCCATCGGCGAAGTTTTCAAACCGATCGACGAGTTTAACGATACGGTCGGTTTCATCACATATCAGCCGCAATAGCGCTTGATCTTCATCCATAACGGATGTTTCGAGCAATTGAGCGGCCCCCCTGATGCCGGAAAGCGGATTTTTGATCTCATGGGCCAGCATCGATCCCATGGCGGAGATCGAACGGGCTGCGCCGCGATGGGTCAATTGCCTGTCCATTTTTTCAGCAATTGTCTTTTCTTGCAGCATAATGACCACGTCGTGGGCATCATCTGACTCGAGCGTTGCATAGAGATCGACGATTTTATCGGTGCCAATCCGTGGTGTGCCGATATCAACGCGATATTCGCTGACGCTCCCGCCATTGGTCCGTACTTGCTCGACCAAGGATAATAAAGGCGAACCAAAGGGAACGATCTCGGCGAGTTTATGCCGCCTTAAAACGGAACGGCTCATTTGAAAAAAGGATTGCGCCGCCAAATTGGCTTCAACGATCCGATCATCGTTACCGACAACGATCACAGGAAGCGGCAAGACGTTTAAAATAGCTTCACTCCGATTATCGGATAAACGAAGTTGGACCTCGGACTGGACTGTCATGCAGCGCTCCGCGTCGGTTGCGACTGGTATAAACGAGTGAGTAACTCAATCACCTTTGAAGGTGAGTTCGTGGTTACGATGGCTTGGCGTAAATCGCCGTTTTCTTCCTGCGAAAGGCTCAGAGCGTCATCCGCATAGGCCGCAATATGTTTTCGAGCATGCCGCAGGCCCGTTTCAACACCCATTGCAGCGAGTAAGCCCTCATAATGTTCGATAGCAGCTTCGAGCCGCTCTTGAGCACTTGGTGCAGGAATAGGCTGCCCGCGCTCTAAGCCCTGTGCAATTTGGCCGATGAGCCAAGGCCGCCCCAATGCCGAGCGGCCAATCATCACGCCATCGGCCTGCGACGCCGCCAACATCGCCTGAGCGTCCTTGAGCGAATGACAGTCGCCATTCGCGATGACCGGGATTTCGACGGCTTCTTTGACGGCGCGGATCGCGTCCCAATTCGCCTGTCCTTTATAAAATTGGCAACGGGTGCGGCCATGAACGGTAACCAATTTCACCCCTTGTGCCTCGGCACGCCGCGCAAGTTCTGGCGCATTGATGGAGTTATCATCCCACCCGAGGCGCATTTTGACCGTTACCGGGACGGAAACGGCGCTAACCGTTGCCTCGATCAGGCGTTCCGCGTGATCGAGATCACGCATGAGGGCTGAGCCCGCATAACCGCCCGTTACGCGTTTAGCCGGGCAACCCATATTAATATCGATGATGGCAGCGCCAGACGCCTCGGCAAGTCGCGCGGCTTCGCCCATCCAATGCGGTTCGCAACCGGCGATTTGGACGACATGTTGATCAATGCCGCCGCCCTCTGCCCGCAAACGGGATTCCTCTGAGCCTTTTACGAAGTCATCAGAAGCAACCATTTCGGATACGACGAGTGATGCACCAAAGCGCCGTGAAATTTTACGAAAAATATGGTCGGTCACGCCGGACATCGGGGCCAATATTGCCCTGCCCTGCAATCTTTCGCTTCCAATGCTGATGGCGTTTAAATTTTGCATAAAAATAAGGCAACCTCTAATACTGCCTATATTATAGACTAAATGGTGCAATGCAAAATGAATTTTCTGAGATTTGCTCATATATTGTCTGGCGATGATTGCTCGCCTTCCCCGCGCTCAGTTGACCTGACGACACAAAAGTTTCAAATCTTGCCCGATGACGCCCTTTTTGACCGTGCCTGATCGAATCCACGTTGCTGCGCTTATCGTCGCGGCCGGTCGGGGTATGCGTGTCGGGCTTGATCGGCCAAAGCAATATCTCGACCTAGCGGGTGAGACCGTGCTCGCCCGAAGCATCAAGGCATTGGCGGCTGATAAGCGCGTTCAATCCATTCTATGCGTCATCCATCCGGATGACCAAGAAATGTATCAAGATGCGATCGAGACGCTCGATCCCGATACCGCGCGGCGCGTTTTACCGCCGGCCTTCGGTGGCGCTACCCGCCAAGCTTCAGGACGGGCGGGGCTTGAAGCTTTAGCGTCTCGGCCTCGCGTTCCGGACCTTATTCTTGTGCATGATGCGGCGCGCCCCTTTACGAGCCCCGCTCTCGTTAGTCGCAGCATTGAATCTGCTTTTTCGCGAGGCGCGGCCATTCCCGGCGTTCCGGTAACCGACACAATCAAGCGCATTGATGTGCATGGGCAGATCACCGACACGCCCGCCAGACGCGACTTGAAGGCCGTTCAAACGCCGCAAGCCTTTCGGTTTGATCTTCTTCTCAAAGCCCATCGCTCGGCCGCGTCACAAAAGGGGATTGATTTTACCGACGATGCCTCGATTGCCGAATGGGCTGGCCATCCCGTTTACGTGTTTGATGGCGACCTTGATAATACCAAACTGACCACATCGGCTGATTTTGTAGCCGCTAGAGAGAAAACGATGGGTACGACCGAAACCAGAACCGGAATTGGTTATGATGTTCACGCGTTTGCCGAAGGCGACCATGTGATTTTAGGCGGCGTTGATATTCCGCATACCCATCGCCTCTCCGGCCATTCCGACGCCGATGTCGTGCTGCATGCGATTACGGACGCTATTTTTGGCGCTTTGGCGGACGGCGATATTGGCTCGCATTTTCCGCCTTCCGATCCGCAGTGGAAAGGCGCGGATTCCCGCATTTTTCTCGAATATGCCGTTGAGCGCGTGAAAATACGCGGCGGGCGAATTGTTCATCTCGATACGACGATTATCTGTGAGAGCCCTAAAATCGGCCCGCATCGCGATGCCATACGCGAAAGCATTGCGTCGATCTGTGGTGTCATGATCGACCGCGTTGGCGTTAAAGCGACCACAACGGAACAATTGGGCTTTACCGGCCGTCGCGAGGGGATCGCTGCACAAGCGATAGCCTCGCTGCAAATCCCTTTGAGCGAATAACGATGGAACAGTCCGGCACGATTAACAAAGCAGCTCAAACAGTTATCGATCACTGTTTAGATCGCGCCTTAAAAGTTGCCACGGCGGAATCCTGTACGGGGGGTCTGGTGGCTGGTGCTTTGACGAGTATTTCAGGCTCATCTGGCGCGGTTGATCGCGGTTTTGTCACCTATTCGAACGAGGCCAAAGCGGAGATGCTGGGCGTTGATCCGGCGCTCATCACGCTATATGGCGCAGTAAGCGAGCCCGTCGCGCGCGCTATGGCGGAAGGCGCCTTGGCCCACTCCCGCGCCGATATTAGCGTCGCAATTACCGGTATTGCAGGCCCCGGCGGCGGCTCTGACACTAAGCCCGTGGGATTGGTGCACTTTGCTTCAGCCCGAAAAGGACGCGGTACCCACCATCTCGAACGACGCTATGGTGATCTTGGACGCGAAAATGTCAGGGCTGAGGCGGTGTTAGATGCGCTGAGCTTGATCTTGGATCGCGCCAAAGAAGACTAGCGTGGGCGGCCATACACGACACTGGCACGCTCAACAAAAGCATCGGAAAAGCGCTTAAAGGCTGCTTCGAACATCGCGCCCATGAGCATGCCCAACATGCGGTTTTTAAAGGCATAATCGATAAAAAACTCGACCTTGGTGCCGCTGCCTTCGCTCGCAAATACCCAGCGATTTTCCAGATGGCTGAAGGGGCCATCGACATATTCAACCAGGATTTTGCGATTGGCCTTATCCATCGTGACGCGTGAGGTGAAGGTCTCGCGGATGGCTTTGTAACCAACGGTCATGTCCGCCAGCAAAACCTCGCGGCCATCCTCAAGCGTTGTGCGTCTGCGAATTTTCAACGCCTCGCAGAGCGGCAGGAATTCAGGATAATGTTCGACATCGGCGACGAGATCAAACATCTGATCCGGCACAAAGCCTACCGAGCGGGACGATTGAAAGGTGGGCATTAGCGCCCCAACTGCTTTTCGCGAGCCGCGCGCAGCTTCGCAAAATCCTCACCCGCATGATGCGATGAACGCGTAAGCGGCGTGGAGGATACGAGCAGAAAGCCCTTGGTATAGGCTATCGTCTCATAGGCATTAAACGCGTCCGGCGTCACAAATTCGATCACAGCGTGGTGCTTTTTGGTTGGCTGCAAATATTGACCGATGGTGAGGAAATCCACATCGGCGGACCGAAGATCATCCATCAATTGCAGAACTTCGTTCCGCTCTTCGCCTAAACCAACCATGATGCCGGATTTGGTGAAGATCGACGGATCGAGCTCTTTCACCCGCTGCAAAAGCCGGATCGAATGGAAATAACGCGCGCCCGGACGAACCGTCAGATAGTTTGAAGGTACCGTTTCAAGATTGTGATTGAACACATCAGGTTTGGCTTCAACAACGATCTCTAAAGCGCCGTCTTTTCTCAAAAAATCCGGGGTTAAAATTTCAATTGTCGTCTGCGGCGAGCGGGCGCGGATGGCGCGGATGACGTGCGCAAAATGTAACGCGCCGCCATCTTTCAGATCATCGCGATCAACTGAGGTGATAACGACATGGGATAGGCCTAATTTGGCAACGGCATCGGCAATCTTGGCAGGCTCATCGCTATCAAGCGCGTCCGGCATACCGGTTTTGACATTGCAAAAGGCGCAAGCGCGCGTGCACGTATCGCCCATGATCATGAAGGTCGCGTGCTTCTTCTCCCAGCACTCGCCAATATTGGGGCAACCCGCCTCTTCGCAGACCGTGACGAGGCCATGCTCTTTGACGATCCGGTTGGTCTCTGCCCAAAGCGGCGAGCCCGGCGCTTTTACCCTGATCCATTCAGGCTTGCGCTGAATGGGGCTATCGGGACGATTGGCCTTTTCAGGATGGCGCACAGCCTTGCGCGGGTCATCCTTCAAGAGATCAATGACGGTGGCCATAATATCTACTCCGTACGGGCGGAATCACCCTCAGCCACGCCTTTATATATGGATTGCTCGCCCATATGCATCCAGCACGCTTTCATGCATCATTTCAGAAAGCGTTGGATGGGGGAAGACGGTGTGCATGAGGTCTTCTTCGGTGGTCTCGAGCCCCATAGCGACGACGAA
>CANGPL010000027.1 GCA_947455725.1 Hyphomicrobiales bacterium
CCTTCGAACAGCTCACAGACCGCGCCAAGGGCCTGTCCCGCGGTGAGTTGCGGGTGGCCGTTGTCAGCACCGCCAAATATTTCATTCCCCGCATGCTCGGCCGTTTTTGCAAAACCTATCCGGAGATCGATATCAAACTCGATGTTTTTAACCGCGACGGCGTTATTCAAGCCTTGCGCGAGAACAAGGTTGACCTCGCCGTCATGTCGGTTCCGCCCTCGGATTTGGATGTCGAAACCGAGATGTTTCTTAACAATCCGCTGGTGGTGATTGCCCCGCCCAATCACCCTTTAACGAAGCAACGCAACATCCCGCTTTCAGTGCTTGCGAATGAGGCCTTTATCTTTCGCGAAGAAGGCTCTGGAACGAGGATGATGGCGGAGCGGTTTTTTGCCGCCCACGACATTCGCCCGCGCGTCAAATTAAACCTCGGCTCAAACGAAGCCATTAAAGAGGCTGTCTCAGGCGGGCTTGGCTGCGCGGTACTTTCGCACCATGCGGTTGGTGCCTACCGGATTGATGGCTCGATTGCTGTGCTTGATGTCGAGGGTTTCCCCATCCAGTCGCAATGGTTCACCGTAACGCTGCACGGCAAGCGATTAGGTCCGATTGCCGCGATGTTTCGGAATGATTTGCGGGAAATGTCGAAAGAAATTTCGGCCCGTTTCAAATTCTGATTGTTTCGTAGGCGACGGCAAAACATCTTCATCATCCAAATTGCGTCGCAGCATGGCGTAAATCGGATATGCGTCCGGCGTGAACATCAAGACGACGCCTATTGGGTACAAGTATCTGACGATATTTCGATAGATTGATGCTCCCACATGCGGCAAAACACCACGATAGGTTCAAGCGTGAGCTTGATAAAAAAGGGGAGCAAGCTATGGCTGTGAAGACCGATATCGAAATCGCCCGCGAGGCAAAAAAGAAGCCGATTATGGAAATTGGCGCCAAGCTTGGCATCCCCGCAGAAGATTTGCTGCCCTATGGCCATGATAAGGCCAAAGTCGGCCAGAGCTTTTTAAAGTCGCTCGAGAGCCGCAAAGACGGCAAGCTCATCCTCGTGACCGCCATCAACCCGACGCCAGCAGGCGAAGGCAAGACAACGACGACCGTAGGCTTGGGCGACGGGCTTAACCGCATCGGCAAAAAGGCGATTGTCTGCATCCGCGAAGCGTCCCTCGGTCCGAATTTCGGCATGAAGGGCGGTGCCGCCGGCGGTGGTTATGCCCAAGTCGTGCCGATGGAAGAAATGAATCTGCATTTCACGGGCGATTTCCACGCTATCACCTCCGCGCACAACCTCTTATCGGCGATGATCGATAACCACATCTATTGGGGCAATGATCTCGGCATTGACGAGCGCCGCGTGGTGTGGCGTCGCGTCATGGACATGAATGACCGCGCGCTGCGCGATATCGTCGTGTCGCTCGGCGGCGTCTCGAACGGCTTCCCGCGCCAGACGGGCTTTGACATTACGGTTGCGTCCGAAGTCATGGCGATCCTTTGCCTCTCGAAGGACCTCATGGATCTGCAAAAGCGCTTAGGTGACATCGTGGTGGCCTATCGCCGCGACAAGACGCCTGTCTATTGCAGCGACATCAAAGCCGATAGCGCCATGGCGGTTCTCTTAAAGGACGCGATGCAGCCTAACCTCGTGCAGACGCTCGAGAACAATCCGGCCTTTGTGCATGGCGGCCCCTTCGCCAATATCGCCCATGGCTGTAACTCGGTGATTGCAACGACTGCTGCGTTGAAGCTCGGCGATTATGTCGTGACCGAAGCAGGCTTTGGCGCGGATTTGGGTGCGGAAAAATTCTTTGATATCAAATGCCGTAAGGCGGGCTTGAAGCCATCCGCCGCCGTTATCGTCGCGACCGTACGCGCCATGAAGATGAATGGCGGCGTGGCAAAGGCCGATCTCGGTACGGAAAATGTCGAAGCGGTTAAGAAGGGTTGCGCCAATTTGGGCCGCCACATTGCCAATACCAAGGGCTTTGGCGTGCCGGTTGTGGTGGCAATCAACCATTTCTTCTCCGACACGGATGCGGAAATCCAAGCGGTGAAAGACTTCGTGGCCTCGCAAGGCTCAGAAGCCATTCTCTGCAAGCATTGGGCGCATGGCTCGGCCGGCATCGAAGAACTGGCCCACAAGGTCGTTGAACTCGCGGAGTCGGGCGTTGCCAATTTCCAACCGCTCTATCCAGACGCGATGCCTTTGTTTGAAAAGATCGAAACAGTCGCCAAGAAAATCTACCACGCCGATGCGGTTATCGCGGATAAATCCATCCGCGATCAATTGAAGGTGTGGGAAGCAGCAGGTTACGGCCACCTCCCCGTCTGTATGGCGAAGACGCAATATTCCTTCACGACAGATCCGAATGTGCGCGGCGCACCTACGGGCCATTCAATCCCTGTGCGTGAAGTGCGGCTTTCAGCGGGCGCAGGCTTCATCGTCGCCATCTGCGGCGAGATCATGACCATGCCAGGCCTGCCTAAAGTGCCTTCGGCTGAAGTCATCAAGCTGAACGATAAGGGCGAGGTGGAAGGGTTGTTTTAAGAGCGATCCATTTTCGACCAAAGATTTTAAAGACCCTTCCCCCTGAGGGGGAAGGTGTCGCCAAAGGCGACGGATGAGGGTCTGGTGGTTAAAATTGATGTCGGCGAAGTTCAGCTTTGTGGGGTAAACACCAGAACCTCATCCGTCATGCTACGCATGACACCTTCTCCTTCAAGGAGAAGGAAGCCTTTGATTTAATTAAATGATATTGAAGGCAGATTGATAAAATAATGGCCCGCGGCGATCCACGTTAAAAGACTACCACCCGAGCGAAGAAGCAATCTTCACGGTCACCGCGCTTGTAAAGCCGGTAATCAATCCGCCCCACGCCATATCGATGAGCGCGATCTTGGTGGTGAAACCCTTCATCACCGCGAGATTGGTGAGATCATAAGTGCCATAGGCAACCAGCCCAAAGATGACGCCATAGATGAGCGCGCGAAGGACCGATTGCGCCTCCAGCGCGGGCGCGATAATGATAACCACGACGCCGACGCTATAGAGAATATAAAACGCCAAAGCCGCCGGAAGATTGGGCGTATCAAGCAAGATGCCGCCGATTTCCTGCATATAAAAGCCACGGCCGAGCCAAGTCAGCCAAACCATATCAATCGCGATCATGATAAATGCCGCGATTGCCCAAATACCGAGCCAGCCTAGCATGGTGCGCTTTTCCTGTTGCATGGCCTTTATACGGCTCGGTCAAGCAACAGGATCACGCGGCGGCGCTTTCACGTACGCCCTCGAGAATATCCTCGAGGTCTTCGCTGGCGTTTTTCAACGCCTCTAGCGTGGCATCATCGGGGTTCCAATAATTACGCCGATGCGCCTCGAGCAGACGATTGGCCATATTCGCCGAGGCCGTCGGATTAAGCGAAGCCAGACGCTCGCGCATTTCCGGATCGAGCATGAAGGTTTGCGTCAATTGCTGATAGACCCAAGGCTGCACCTCGCCCGTGGTCGCCGACCAACCAACTGTATTGGCGATATGCTCTTCAATCTGACGGACGCCCTCATAGCCATGGCTTAACATGCCATCATACCATTTAGGATTGAGCATGCGCGTGCGCGTCTCAAGCGAGACCTGCTCGGACAAGGTCCGCACAACGCCCTCGCCCCGCGTTTGATCACTGATATAGACCGCTGCCGTCTCGCCACCCTTGGCACGACGCACCGCCCGGCTAATACCGCCAAGCGTATCGAAATAATGATCAACCGTTGTTACACCGAGCTCAACCGAATCGAGATTCTGATAGGCGAAATCAACCTTCGCCAAAATGCCGTTCAAAACGGCGGTTTGCTGCGTCGGCTTGCCATTCACGCCATAGGCAAAGCTTTTGCGGCGCGTATAGGTTTCAGCCAATTCGTCTTCCTCATCCCAACGGCTGTTTTCAACGAGATGATTGACGTTGGAGCCATAAGCGCCATCGGCATTACCAAAGACGCGTAGGCTGGCCGTTTCCATATCGCAACCATGCTCGGCCTGATGGGCCAACGCATGTTTGCGGATGAAGTTTTGCTCGACGGGTTCATCGGCAATAGCAGCCAAATACGCGGCTTCCGCCAGAAGCTTGATTTGCAGCGGCAAGAGATCACGGAAAATACCGGATAGTGTGCACATCACATCGATACGCGGGCGACCCAATTCAGTAAGCGGGATCAATTGCGCGCCCACCAAACGGCCATAGCCATCAAAGCGGGGCTGCGCACCCATCAACGCCAAAGCTTGCGCAATCGGCGCGCCTTCATTTTTCAAATTATCGGTGCCCCACAAGACAATCGCCACCGTCTCGGGCATCGTGTTGGTGTCTTCGATATGCCGCGCCAAAATGCGCTCAGCCTGTTTTGTGCCATCCTTGATCGCATAGGCACTTGGCAGGCGAAACGGATCATGCCCGTGCAAATTACGGCCCGTCGGCATCACCGCGGGATTATGCAATACATCCCCGCCCGGCGCGGGACGAATAAAGCGTGCATCCAAAGCCCGCATCATCGCTGGAATTTCATGATCATCCGATAACCAGCGATTGGTGTCCGAAAGCGTTTGAAGCGCCGCAAGATTTTTATCCTGATCGGCTTTGCTTAATTTAACCACGGTCGCTTCAGGCGTCGCGCCTTTGGCAATTGATTCAATAATCGCGCGATCAAAATGAATATTATGCGCAGCATCCGCCACCGCTTCGAGCATTTCAATCCGTTGCTCAGGCGATAAAGGCTCACCAACGACATGCAACCCGTGCGGGATCAGCGTGTATTCAAGCTCTAAAATCGATTTAGCGAGCGCTTCAATTTTTGTCGCAGCGTCATCGCCCCATGCGGGCTCAGGTGCAGCTAATTCCACCAGGGCGGCCTGGCTTTGAATAAGCGCAATCAAATCCGCATCAGGCTCGACACCATCACTTAGAGCTGCGCGATAGCTTTCAATCGTGCCTTTCAGATCAAGCAAACCACGATAAAGACCCGAATGCGCAATTGGCGGCGTCATATAGCTGATTAAAGTCGCAGCCCCACGACGCTTTGCAATAGCCCCTTCGGAAGGGTTATTGGCGGCATAGAGATAGAAGTTCGGCAGATCGCCGATCATCCGATCGGGCCAATCATTAGCCGTCAAACCCGTTTGCTTGCCGGGCATGAATTCCAGCGCGCCATGCGTGCCAAAATGCAAGGCGGCATTCGCGCCGAAATCTTCTTTCAACCAGCGATAAAAGGCCGAGAAGGCATGCGTTGGTGCAAAACCCTTCTCAAACAAAAGCCGCATCGGATCGCCTTCATAACCAAAGGCCGGTTGCACGCCGATAAACACATTGCCAAGCTGCAAGCCTAAAACGAAAATCGAGCCGCCATCGCTTTGCTGCTTGCCGGGCGCTGGCCCCCATTGCGACTCAATTTCCGATAACCAACGCTCGCGCTTCACATGATTATCAACCGGAATGCGGTAATGCACATTGGCATCGGCACCATAGCGCTCACGATTGCCGTTAATCACCGCATCCCGCAATACGTCGACAGAAGCCGGCACCTCGACCTGATAGCCCTCGGCCTTCATCGCGATCAGCGTTTTATGAAGCGACTCGAACACCGAGAGATAGGCGGCTGTTCCTGTATTGCCCGCATTCGGCGGGAAGTTGAAGATAACGAGCGCCACCTTACGATCCGCAATCGGTGTGCGACGAAGTGCGACCAAACGATCAACACGCGCTGCCAACATCTCCGAGCGCTCAATGCAGCTTTGCATGTTGCGGTCATTCTCACCCGATGGAAAAACGCATCCGCGATGGCAGCCTTTGCAGGGCTTGCCGGAATTATCCGAGCGGCCACCAAACACAATCGGCCCTGTGGCGCCATCAAGCTCGGGGATGGCAACCATAATGGTTGATTCAACCGGCAGCAGCCCGCGATCCGATGCGCCCCATTGTTCAAGCGTCTGGATTTCAGCGGGGTGCGCGGCGATATAAGGCACATCAAGCTTGGCTAAGAGATCATCGGCGGCTTGCGAATCATTATAGGCGGGACCACCAACCAGCGAGAAGCCGGTCAGCGAGACAACCGCATCGACCGTCGCGCGACCCTCTTTCATGAAATAGGACTCAATCGCGGGACGGTTATCAAGACCCGACGCAAAGGCAGGAATTACATTTAATCCGCGCGCCTCAAGCGCCTCAATAACGCCGTCATAATGCTTGCTGTTACCGGCAAGCATATATGAGCGCAGGCCAAGGAGACCAACCGTTCCGGCCTTACCGACGCGCGGTAATTTGCTCGCGTCCGTACCAATGCGGCCGGATAATTTGGGATGATAGACACCGACTTCCGGATAATCGACAGGTGGTACGATCTTAACCCTGCCGCGCAGGGCTTTACGTGGGCCTGCGGCATAGCGATCAATGATCATCCGCACCATATTGGTGATGTTATCGTCAGAGCCCGCCAGCCAATATTGCAGTGCTAAAAAATACGCCCGAACATCTTGCGCGGTGCCGGGGATAAAGCGAAGAATTTGCGGCAAGCGTTTCAGCATTTTCATTTGCTGCGCGCCTGCGCCGGAAGGCTTATCTTTCGAGCCACCGCGAAGCCGCTTTAACAAGCCCGTTATACCGCCGGGCTCGCCATCCATTTTGAAATTGCCCATGCGGGTCATTTTCATGACTTCGCCCGCAGACAAAAGACAGATCATCGCATCGGCAGAATGGCGGCGTTCAATGAGTTCATTGATCACGGGCTTGAAGTGATCTTCCATGAACAACATGCCGGAAACAACGATGTCGGCTGATAGAATATCAGCCCGACAGCGTTCGAGTTTTTCCGGGCGCTCCATCCATTCGGATGCGCCATGCAAGACGAGCGTTAAACCAGGATAATCGCGACGCAGCGTTTGAAACGCGCGGGCGGTTGCCCCCGCCATGTTCGAGTCCATCGATACGATAACCAACTTCAGAGGTGTGGCTATGTCCGTGGCCTTCACATTTCCCATCCACTTTATCCCTATTCGTCGACGTCATCGAACCAAGATGTGCCGAATTTTTTTAACGCGTTATGCAACCGCTCGATTAAGCGCGCAGTGAGACCAAAGCTCGGAAAGGGCACCAACCAAATGGTCGATATCCGCATCCGTGTGCAATGGCGTAGGCGTAATCCGTAGACGTTCGGTGCCTTTAGGAACCGTCGGATAATTGATCGGCTGAATGTAAATGCCATACCGATCCATCAACAGATCACTAATCCATTTGCACTTCTTGGCGTCCCCTACCATCACTGGCACGATGTGGCTGTCATTGCGCATATAGGGCACACCGGCGGCATCCAATTTCATGCGCAAGCGCTGCACGCGATCCCGCTGACCGGTGCGTTCCGCATGCGATGTTTTAAGATGCCGAATGGATGCAGCCGCAGCAGCCGCAGCCGCTGGCGGTAAAGCGGTTGTAAAAATAAAGCCGGACGCGAAGCTGCGCACAAAATCACACAAAGCCGCAGACGCTGCGATATACCCCCCGACGACGCCAAAGGCTTTACCGAGCGTGCCTTCGATAACGGTTAGACGATCCATCAAACCTTCGCGCTCGGCAATGCCGCCGCCGCGCGGGCCATACATGCCAACAGCGTGAACTTCGTCGAGATAGGTCATCGCACCATATTGATCCGCGAGATCGCAAATCTCTTTAATCGGACCAATATCGCCATCCATCGAATAGACCGATTCAAACGCGATAAGCTTAGGGCGCGCCGGATCGAGCGTTTTCAAAATGCGCTCAAGATCAGCAACGTCATTATGCTTGAAGATATGACGTTCGGCGCGGCTATGTTTGATGCCTTCGATCATCGAGGCATGATTGCCCGCATCTGACAAAATGATGCAATTCGGTATCAAGGCACCTAACGTGCCAAGCGCTGCCCAGTTGGAAACATAGCCGGAAGTAAACAGAAGCGCGCTTTCTTTGCCGTGCAAATCAGCAAGCTCCTGCTCAAGCTCGACATGGAAACGGTTGGTACCGGAAATATTGCGCGTGCCACCGGCACCGGCACCGCATAAATCAATCGCCTCATGCATGGCTTTGATAACGGTCGGGTTCTGACCCATGCCGAGATAATCATTCGAGCACCAGACGCGAATTTCATTTTCACCTTTTTCAGACCGATGAATGGCGGATGGAAACACACCCGCTTTCCGCTCCAAATTCGCAAAGATGCGATAGCGGCCGTCATTGCGGAGCGTTTCGAGTTCGTTCTGAAAAAAGGCTTCGTAATTCATAGCAAAGATTCCAGCTTTGATGGGTTCACTTCATTTCAAATTAGCAGCAAGGCAGATCAGGTTTCGGTGTTAGGGTCGATTTGATGGTGGCAAATTCTACCGGATGGTCGCTGCGAAACCGTGGCTTTGTAACGATGGAGCGCTTCGGCAGGCTCCAATTCCAAAGCTTTTCAAAGGGCAGCGGCAAAACCAACATCCAATGTTCAACAAGGGCCAAGGCCATCATGGTTGCCAAAAGGGTAAAGCCTATCCGGTCGGCTTCCGTGGTTGCGTCAGACACTTTTCCAACCAAGAAAAAAGTCGCTGTCGTTGCCATCGTGACCGAGAGCGGAAAAAGCAAATTCATCGGTTGCTTGTTGAGGAAGCTTTTTAAAAATTCCATATGTGGCGGCACGAATTCTTCCGACACATTTCGAACGCCCAAAAACACATTCAACCGCGCACTCAAATTCATGCCCCAGAGCAGCAAATAGGTCCAAAGACCGATTTGATTTTCGCCGCCATAGGTCAAAATCGCGATGACAGCCGCCACCGCAATAATCGCGCTTTCATGCCAGATATTAGCTTCAATCGCATGCCAGAAATGCTTCAAACCCGAGCAGCCTTCCTCGCAACGATCTTTACGGATACCCGTTACAAAGCCGAGATAGAGGCTGATTTCCTGCCATCCCCACGCCAAAAGCCCCGCTGAAAATGCGAGATAAACGGACATCGTATCGCTCGAATCCGCGGTATCGCGAAGCGTCACAAGGGCCGCCAACAAAAGGGCGGTTGCGCCCAGCATGCTCCATTTGAAGGTGCGCAGCGGCAGATTATCGAGATAGAAAATCGTTCCCGTGGTAAACCACCAGATAAACAAGGCTGTTAAAACGGGAACGGCGTATTGCATCATCAACGATCCGTTGGACTTACCAGGTTGGAGCTAAACGAATTTCGGCGTTCAAGCCCTTCTTCTTGGCTGGGATCATATAAAGCCTCAAGAAGGTGAAGCCAGCTGCCGCCGCAGTTGTGAGCTTGTTTAGTTTCGCACCAAGGCCACCCTTGGCTTGGATCTTCGCCGACCGCTCGCTGATTTCACGCAATTTATCCAAGCCTGCGTAGAAAGCAGGGTGATCCAAATCGAGTTCAAGCGGGAAGGTTTGACGCGAAATTTCCGTCGTGATGCGGAATACTTTGTCGTCATAATCCTTGATATCAATACCAAGCGCTTTGTGGAAATACGGGCGCTGATGATCGCGCACATACATCGTCGCAAACACAGCGAGCAGGAAGAATTTAACCCAGTATTTATTGAGCCCTTCCAAGAGATGTGGATTGGCGCGCATTAACAAAGCGAACGCTTCGCCGTGGCGGAACTCGTCATTGCACCATTTCTCAAACCATTTGAAAATCGGATGAAAACGGCGATCCGGATTGGCTTGCAATTGCCGGAAAATGGTTATGTAACGGGCATAACCAATCTTTTCCGAAAGATAAGTGGCGTAGAAAATAAACTTAGGCTGAAAATAAGTATATTTTTTGGCCTTTGTTAAAAAGCCCAAATCAATACCAATCTTAAAATCCTTGAGCGTATCATTGATAAATCCGGCGTGACGCGATTCATCGCGAGCCATGAATTTAAAGAGCTCGCAAATATCAGGATTTGTTCCGCGCTTCCGCATTTCTGAATACAGAATGCAGCCCGAAAATTCAGAGGTCAGCGATGAGACGAGAAAATCAACAAACTCTTTGCGCAAGCCTTCAGGCAAATCGTCAAGCGAAACATCATCCCATTCTTCCGAGCGCTTGAAATGTAATTTATTCGGATCAGACCGCATTTCGCCGATCAACTTGTCCCATTCTTCACGCACAGGGGACACATCAATGCGGTCGAGCGCGTCAAAATCGGTGGTATAAAAACGGGGGCTGAGAACCGTGCTCTCCTGCGCCATATGCGCGGTATCTTTTGCGGAGATACTCAATCTTTCGATGGTCATAGGTCTTCTCCCGAGAAGCTAAATTCGAGTAATTCCATAAACTCAAGATCACCCGTCAACTTAACCCATTGTTGTTCGATCCAACCCGCACGGCGAATGGTCGCTTGACGCCGCTCAATGCGCGACTCGCCATAAGGAACTCGGATCTCTTTGCCGTGAACGAGCACTTCGTCGCCCGGCCGTACTTTCACATTGCCGTCGAGTTCGACATGCGCCGCGAGGCTTTCAAACGTGTTGACGACATGAACCGTGCACATCACGTCCTCGCGGACATCTTTTGCGAATGGATTAAGCATCAGCCCTGCCCTCCTTGGCTCGAAACATCCGGGTTAGCAACATGCGATTGGCTTTTCAAAAACGCTTTGAAAACATCAGCATTGGTGTGCCCATAGGCATCCAAATCCAGCGTCACTTTGGTTTCTTCATCGATCAATAAAACCATGCCATTTGCGAGACGCTCGAGCAGCATGGGCGCCTTTAACGAGGCTTCATTCTGCTTACGTGTCCGCATCATACCCCGCATCATGCCGCGCAAAAAGCCATTTGTGCCGGGTGCGGCAATAGCGACTATTTCCTCGGTCTGAGCATCATAGACATGGACGCTGCCATCCGACGCGTCTTCAAACCGAAGGCTGCGACTCTCCGCCACTTCCGTTTTCACAAGATCGGTCAGCGCCGGTGACGGCGACATCCTTGCAATCACAACGGACGTAATCGTCGCGGCAATCAACAGGCCGGCTGCGAAGAGCGGGGCACGAGGAAAGCGGATATCGGTCTTGTGTTCCATGATGTCCTCAGGCGGTCACGACATTGGCAGCAAAACGAACGGTCTTCTGCGCCATTGGCATTGGCGTTGTAGGCTTACCCTGCAAGGCGTCGCCAAGAAGGGTGGCAACTTTCAAAGCATCGGGAATCGCACGCAACATCGGTTCAGGATGTTTTAGGCGGAACGGACGCACATGCGGCCAGAGTATGAGCCACGCCACACGGTCTTCGCCTTTAAGCGCCACGGGAATATCGCCAGCACCCGAGCGATACATCCGCAAACCGGCCGATTCAATCATCGCGAAAGGCAGGTTAAGCGATATCGGCAACGCAATACCAATGCGCAACACGAGGCGCTTATTGGTAATCGTGTAGATCGTTGTGCGTGCACTCGCCCAAGCCAGCCCAGAAAGGATCCCGACCGCGACGAGCGTGAGCGGCAGATACCAAAGAATAGGCTTTGCCGCTTCAAGCAGCGTCTCACCGTCAGCGAGACGGAAGATCACCGTGAAAAGCGTGATCGTAGCAAAATAGACAGCGACCTTGCGGACATGGAAAGCATGCGCCGCCATGTCCTGCCAGCGGGGTGAACCCTGCCATAGCATCCGTTCCCCTGCCGGCAAAACTTCCGGCAGGCCTCTTACAGGATCAAAGTCAAAATCGTCGTGGCTCATAGCAAAGGCTCCGCGCGTTGCGGCGTCGCATACAGATGGCCGCCAGCGTAGTAGGCGCAGATTTTGTCTTCCTCGAGACGCGTCACGAAATCGGCGTTTTTATGCGCCGGAACGGTGGCGAAATGTTTGCCGAGGATTGAGCGCACGGTCACGGTCCGCTTCGAGCTGCTGATCCGCGTCATCGTCGTTGGCAAAAGAACGGTACGGCCTTCAACTTCCACTTCGAAATAGCGGATGATCGCTTCAGCGCGGTCGAGCCACACATCTTTTACCTTGCCGCCAATAGTGCCGTCAGCCCCGACAACGGCCATGCCGCGTGGATCGGGATCGGTGTGGTCAATATGCCATTCAGGCACGGTACGAAGCGGCACAATCTTAGGCGTTCCATGCACGGTCACATCCGGAATATCCTGACGCTCGGCATAGGCCGCAGGTCCCACACCGTCGAGCATTGGATCACCATCGGGCTTAAGGGGCGCGCCAAGAAAGCCCGCAATCGGCGTGGCCTTAATCGGGCGCCCATCATAGGGCTGCTCGCGCGGCGCTTCGACTTCTGAGCCATCGGCCAATAAGAAAGTCTTGGGTGCTGGAATGGCCGGAAAGCCTTGCACCACAATGCCCGAACGTTCGGTTTCAAGCGGGTAGCCTTCCCGCTTGTCTTCGCGGTGCAAATAGTAAATCACCGCGGCAAGAAAGCCCCAAAAGAGATAGAGCGTTATTTGCGCGACATCGAAATAACTGGTTATGGCTGCGTGCATATCAGGCCTCCCTATAGCCTTCTACTCGTCCTTCTTCCCAACCGGGCTTTGACGAGTTACGCCGCATAATGCGGCTATTGCCGGAACCCACTAAAGGTCCCACGATCATCAACGTTGCGAAGAGCAACGCAATTTCTAGAATAAAAACGATGACATATCCGGTGGCCGGGCTTTTAAGCACCGAGCCGAATGTCCCAGCCATCGCGGCCTGCGAAAGTAAATCGCGCGCCACGCCGCTAAATGCGATGCTGACGCCTGCGCATGTCGCTTGAACGCCGCCCCAAGTGCCCAGCAAAATGCCGCTCATCGATGCATTGGCAAGACCCATGGTTGCCGTCAGCGTTCCAACGGCAAAGAGACCAGCGCCGATGCCTACCCCAAAGCAGCCGCTGCGGAACAGGCCAACGGCACCCGCAAGCGGCGAGAAAACAACAATACCAAACGACATGATCCCAACAAGGAGACCAATCGCGGAAACCTTCAACGCATCAATCTTCTGGTTCAAAAGCTGTTCGGACAGCATGAAACCCGTCAACATGCCGCCGGCCAAAATCGCCATGAGCAAGGTTGTTTGACCAACCGCCAAACCAAAAATCTGTCCGCCAAACGGCTCAAGCAAAATGTCTTGCATGTTAAAGGCAGCAGTGCCCAAGCCGACAATCACCATCAAACGGCTAAACTCTGGCAGACGGTTCAGCTTGGCCCATGCCGCTTTAAAATCGAGGCTTGGCTCTTCGGTCTCACGTTCCTGATAGCGGCGGCGAGGCTCCATATGCCAAAGCGCAATCCCGTTAAAGATAATCGTCAACAGCGCCACGCCTTGAATAAGTTGGATAAGGCGTACTTCGTTAAAACTCTTTAAAATGAGGCTATAGGCAATGGCACTTCCCACCATGCCGACAAGCAGCATTGTGAACAACAAAGCGACAACGCGGGGGCGAACTTCTTCGGGTGCCAAATCATTGGCTAAGGCCAAGCCTGCGGTCTGCGTTGTGTTGAGGCCCGCACCCACCAAGAGGAAGGCAAGACCAGCGCCCAATTGGCCATAAATCATCGGACCATTGGTGTCGCCCGAGAGGAGCAATAAAGCAAACGGCATGATGGCAAAGCCACCAAACTGCATCATGCTGCCGAACCAAATATAGGGGACGCGCTTCCAGCCTAGAACCGAGCGATGCGTATCGGATTTATAACCGATCAAAGCGCGAAACGGCGCAAAGACGACCGGCAACGAAACCATCAAGCCGACAAGCCAGGCGGGAACTGCGAGTTCAACAATCATGATGCGGTTTAGTGTGCCAGTTAACAACACCGTCGCCATACCAACCGAAATCTGGAACAAAGCCAGACGCAACAATTTGCCGAGCGGAAGCTCAGCCGTTGCCGCATCGGCGAAGGGCAGGAATTGCGGACCAACCCGCTGCCACCCACGCGCGATTTTCGAGTTGATAAGGTCGAGACCTTTCATCGCCGCTTCAACTCCTGTGCTTTGGAGTGATAGAAGCCGCTTGTGATGTGCTGATCGCGACCAAGCGCCCAGCCTTCAAACCGTTCGTCGCGATGCACCGTAATCGCCACCCGATTGGGGCGATGCGGGACAATCCAAGGCGAACGATTGCCGCGCGGAAAAAGCTTGCCCACGGCCTGCATGGTGCCGAGAAGAGGCGTCCATGGCGCATAGGTAAAATGCACGCCGGAGCGGCTCATCGCCGTAAAGCGCGCGAGCATATTGATCATATCGGGGTAGGAATAATGGATCACCGAATCCATGGCGACGACGTGGTCGAACATGCCCAAGGAGTTATCAATCATATCGCCTGCGATAAAATTGATTTTACCCTTACCGAGCATTCCCGGCACGCGCTCTTTAGCAAGCTCAATCAGGGTTGGTGATAAATCAATTGCCGTTACATCAGCGCCGCGCATGGCCGCTTCCACCGCTAAAGCACCCGTGCCACAGCCTGCATCCAAGAGACGGCAACCGGTGAGATCTTCGGGCAAAAAGGAGAGGAGCGTATGGCGCATCCGGTCACGCCCGGCGCGCACGGTTGCACGAATACCGCTGACCGGTGCATCCGATGTTAAGCGCGACCACGCAGCAGCAGCCGTACGATCAAAATACGTCTCAATCTTGCTGCGGCGCTCAATATAGGTCGAGGACATCAGTCAAATCCCAAAAAGTCGAAAATATCGCGATCCTTCATCGAGCGCGCTTCGAGTGGCTCGCTATCCACCAAGAGAGAAGCGGCAAGACGGAGATATTCTTTTTGAACCGCTAAAACTTCTGGCGACTCGGGCATTTCAAACAATGTCGATTTCTTCAAACGGCTCACGCGGATGGCATCGAGATCAGGAAAATGCGCGACGCGCTCCAAGCCCGTTGCCTCGTTAAAGCGATCGATTTGATCCGTATCTTTGGAACGGTTCGCAATCACGCCGCCAACACGCACGCCGTAATTTTTGGCCTTGGCATTAATCGCAGCCACAATGCGGTTCATCGCGAAGATCGAGTCGAAATCATTGGCGGTTACGATCAATGCACGATCCGCATGTTGTAGCGGTGAGGCGAAGCCACCGCACACGACGTCACCCAGCACGTCAAAAATAACGATGTCGGTTTCTTCCAAGAGATGATGCTCTTTGAGAAGCTTTACCGTTTGGCCAACAACATAGCCGCCGCATCCGGTACCGGCAGGCGGGCCACCGGCTTCGACGCACATCACGCCATTATAGCCCTCAAAAACAAAGTCTTCCGTGCGAAGCTCTTCCGAGTGAAAGTCAACAGACTCAAGCACATCAATCACGGTAGGTATGAGTTTTTTCGTGAGCGTAAAGGTCGAGTCATGCTTCGGATCACAACCGATTTGCAACACGCGTTTACCGAGCTTGGAAAAGGCCGCCGACAGGTTCGACGATGTTGTCGATTTACCAATACCGCCTTTGCCATAGACGGAGAAAACCTTGGCCGTCGTGCCAATCATCGTGGCAGGATCAAGATGCACTTGAACACTGCCTTCGCCATCACCGCGGCGAATTGCCTGCTTGGGCATACGGTCTAAAAGAATAGTCATGCCGTGGTCTCCGTCCTCTTGTCGTTCGGTTGCGCCCTAGCGGCTAAAATGGGCTTTTGCATCGTAGAGTGTCTCAACATTGATAAGGGTAATTCCCAATTCACTGGCATAGCGCTCGGTGTTGCGCTTCGCTTTACCGCGAACAAAGAAGGGAATTTTTTTCAATTCTTTTTCAGCGTCCGCCGACCAACCCGCCTCAAGATTGATTGGCTCAGACTGCGCAGTCGATGCGGCGATCATAGGCTCCGAAACGCTCTCGCCCACAGGCGCTTTTTGTGAAGCGTGACCGAGATGCGAAGGCGCCGCCCCATCATGAAACTCGACATCGTCGCGGAACATGTGGATGAGATGCTCTTCCAAGCCCATCATCAAGGGATGAACCCAGGTATCAAAAATCACATTCGCGCCTTCAAACCCCATTTGCGGCGAATAGCGCGCGGGGAAATCTTGCACATGCACGGGTGCTGAGATCACGGCGCAAGGCAAGCCTAGACGCTTGGCAATGTGCCGCTCCATTTGCGTACCCAGAATAAGCTCAGGCTGCAATTCAGCAATACGCGCTTCAACATCGAGATAATCATCGGTAATCAGCGCCTCGACACCGAGGCGCGTAGCGGCTTCACGCACCTGTCGCGCATATTCACGCGAATAGGTGCCGAGGCCAACAACGTCAAAACCAAATTCGGTACGGGCCATGCGCTCAGCGGCGAGCACATGCGTGGCATCGCCAAAGATAAACACACGCTTGCTGGTCAGATAGGTTGAATCAACCGACTTGGAATACCACGGCAAACGGCTTGTCTCTTGCGCAAGAAACGCTGTCGTATCAATGCCAGCAAGACGGCCGACTTCAGCAATAAAATCACGCGTTGCACCAATGCCAATCGGCACAATCGTCGTCATCGATTGCGCACAATTTTTCTCAAGCCAGCGGCCGGCATTTTCGGCGATCTCGGGATAGAGGATCACGTTAAAAGTCGCATCCCCCAAACGCGCAATATCGGAAGGTCGTGCGTCATATGGCGCGATGACGTTGACGGTAACGCCAAGGCTTTCAAGCAAGCGGCGGATCTCGTTCAAATCATCGCGATGGCGGAAGCCTAACGCCGTTGGACCTAAAATATTGCAGCTTTTGGGATTACGCGAGGCTTTATCCGTATTGGCTGGGCAAAGCCCGCGCACGATCCGATAAAACGTCTCGGATGCGCCCCAATTTTCTTTCTTCTGATAGGATGGTAATTCAAGCGGCACCACCGGAATAGGCAAAGCCAGGGCCTGCGCCAAACCACCGGGATCATCTTGAATAAGTTCGGCCGTGCAAGACGCACCCACGATCATCGCTTCGGGCTGAAAACGCTCATAGGCTTCAAGGCAAGCGGTCTTGAAAAGCTCCGCTGTATCACCGCCCAAATCGCGCGCTTGAAAGGTCGTATACGTCACCGGCGGGCGTACATTGCGCCGCTCAATCATGGTGAAAAGCAGATCGGCATAGGTGTCGCCTTGCGGCGCATGCAACACATAATGCAGGCCCTTCATCGCGGTTGCGATGCGCATCGCGCCAACATGGGGTGGTCCTTCATAGGTCCAGAGCGTCAGCTGCATGTCAAAGCCCTCCCAACCGGGCTTGCCGGTTCAAAGGCCGTGCAAATAGGCCTGCGAGATCACCCGCTTGGTCGTATCCTTGAATAGGCGTGAAAACGAGCTCGATCGACCATTTGGTCGAGAAGCCTTCTGCCTCAAGCGGATTGGCAAGGCCCAAGCCACACACGATCAAATCAGGCTGAGACTCGCGGCAGCGATCAAGCTGACGATCAACATCTTGGCCTTCGCTCAACACGGTACCGGCAGGCAAACGCTCAAGCTCCTGACGAAGATGCTGGCGGTGCAGATAGGGCGTACCAACCTCAACCAAATTCATGCCGAGCTCTTCGTGCAGGAAGCGCGCTAATGGCAATTCCAACTGCGAGTCAGGGAAGAAGAAAATCGATTTTCCATCAAGCGTTTCACGATGCCGGATCAAAGCCTTTTCAGCGCGCTTATGGCCTGCATCGGTGGCGGATGCGAAACGTTCATCCGACACACCAAACACATCCGCCGCCGCTTTAAGCCAGGCCGTTGTACCGTTCGCTCCCAAGGGAAATGGTGCTGGAATATAAGTCGCACCCAGCTCATCCAAAGCGCGCGCGGTATCGTTCAAAAACGGCTGCGCGAGAAGATATTTGGTATCAGGGCCAATCGCCGGCATGGAGCCTGCTTTACGTGCGGGCAGAAAGCCAACATTCTCAATACCCATGCTCGCAAAAAGCCGGTTGAATTGATCTTCCACCACATCCGATAAAGCGCCGACCACAACAAGCGATGCAGGCTTGGTATCGGGCAACGCATCCGCCACTAAGGCTGCTAAGCACGCATCTTCACCTTGCGTGAAAGTGGTCTCAATGCCAGAACCGGAATAGTTCAACACGCGTACACGCGGCAAATGAAGCGAGGATAGACGCTGCGCCGCACGCTTCAAATCAAGCTTGATCACTTCTGATGGGCAGGAGCCGACAAGGAACAGCATTTCAATATCAGGGCGGCGTTCCAATAAGCGGTTCACCACCCGATCAAGCTCATCATCAATATCGGCAAGGCCTGCTAAATCGCGCTCGTCAATGATGGCGGTCGCAAAACGCGGTTCAGCGAAAATCATCACGCCCGCTGCGGATTGAATGAGATGCGCACAGGTACGCGAGCCAACCACCAAGAAAAACGCATTCTGAATTTTGCGATGGAGCCACACAATACCGGTCAGGCCGCAAAACACTTCCCGCTGTCCGCGCTCGCGAATCACAGGTTGGTCAACGCAGCCCTTGGCCGTTACTTGTTGATCAGGAACGCGGAAGGGAAGGTTCATTGCACAACCTCCATGGCGCTATAGGCTTCAGCATCCAATTGCAGGCGCGCGGCGCGAAGCTTGAGGAGGAATTGTGCGGCGTTCACCACATAAGTCGCATAGGCTGCAAGCGTGACCGCAAAGAGCTGAAAATCGTTCATAAAGCCAAAAAACAAACCCGCGAGATAAAGCGTGTGCAACGCGATCACCACGAAGCTTACAACATCTTCCCAGAAAAAAGCGGGCGCAAACAGATACTGACCGAAGACAACTTTCTCCCAAATCGCTCCAGTGATCATGATGGTGTAAAGCACGAAGGTCTTGATCAGAATGGAGGCATGGGCGGCCATTACCCCCTCATTTGTCATGAGCGTGCGCATCACCAAGGCCAGACTGATCAGAAAAACCACAAATTGAACGGGCGCAAGAATGCCTTGGACAAGCGTCCAGACGGTCTCATCGCGCCTCTTCCGTTCGGCTTCGGTGTAAAGCCCCGGACGTTCACTGTGCTGACGGCCATCCGTGGTCATCCATGCCCTCCCGGCTGGCATCCCTTCTGTGGTCCAGAAGTTCTGAAAGCCATCCATAGGGAGAGGCTACCCTCGCCGGACATAAAGTGTCAAGTAATCTTGACGTAATAAATAAATGACATTTATGATTGGTGTGATTTATAAGGGTGCATTGCTTGACGGTCAGACTAAGGCCGATCCAGCCCATGTCAATGTAAGGCGACACGATAAGCGGGTCCTGATCGGCGACTTCCGGTGCCTAAGTTATAACAGGCGACGAGAGAGACGGACAGGAAAGGGGAGGTCAGGCTTTGGTACCATCTGATCAGGGGGAAAGCGCTCTAGCCGCCGATGACCCCTATGACACCGATTATGGTAGCCTCTATTCGGCGGAACAGAGGGGTTCCCGCTCGTCTTGGGATGAGCAGGCCGACAAGGTTCATTTGCAGGATCTCGCCCAAACCATTGAAAATGTGATCATTCCGCGCCTGCGGGTAAATTTGGGCGTTAGCGGCCTGCCGGTACGTGAAAAAGCGTCCAACGAGCCCGAAATCGGGCCAGATGTCGTCGAAACCTTCGCCAAACTCGTGATGTCGCATGATAATCGCGAGGCGTTCCGCTTTGTCGAAAGCCTTTATGAGCGCAATATTTCCCTCGAATCGGTCCTTTTGGACCTGATGGCACCGGCTGCCCGGCATATGGGCACCCTATGGGTGACCGACGCGTGTAGTTTTGTTGATGTCACGCTGGGAATGACCCGAATTCAGCAGATTTTGCGCCAATCGCGGCAAAATTCGCCGGATAATCTGATTAAATCGCAATCCAAAGGCCAATTATTGCTCATTCCGGTGCCGGGCGAGCAACATACTTTGGGCCTAAGGATCATCGAAGAATTACTGATGCGCGATGGCTGGGATGTCACCAGCAATCTTTTGGCAAGTGTGGATGACATCATTCAAATGGTGAGTTTGTCATCCTATGATGTTATTGGGCTGTCGATTAGTCGCGAAAGGCTGCTTGAACCCCTCCAATCGATCATCACTCTGATCAAACATCATTCCATGAACCGATCTGTTCGTATCATTGTTGGTGGCGTTGTGTTTAGCGACAACCCTGAATTGGCCCATGCGATCGATTCAGACGCCGTTTTAACGGATGCGCGTAACCTTTTGGCTACGGCAAATTCGCTCTCCCGAAGTGTTCAACTCGACTCTTAAACGACGGTAAAAGTATTATTGTGACCAATAAGCAAAAAAATCACGTAAAAGAGCATGTGCCAACCGTCGATACCGCGGCAGGCGCCTATGGTGTATTGACCCAAATCGACTCTTTATCAGCCGCGCAATTTCTGGCGTCGTCGTCTGACATCGTTTTTATTATTAATGCCGATGGAATAATCATTAATAAGGTCTTTTATTCTTCGGATTATTCCGGCGAATTGTTCAAAGATTGGGTCGGCAAGGCGTGGATTGATACGGTTTCGGTCGAAAGTCGGCCCAAAATCAAGGAAATGCTACAGGATCTGGCCAGTGGCCAGACATCCCGTTGGCGGCAAATCAACCAGACGACCGAGCCGGGCATTGAATTGCCCATTCGCATTATCTTGTTGAAAGCGGGCACCGAGGGACATGCGATTGCGGTGGGGCGCGATATGCGGCCCGTTGCCAGTATGCAGCAACGCCTTGTGGCGGCTGAATTATCCATCGAGCAGGAATATGCGCGGCTGCGCCACGCAGAAACGCGGTATCGTTTGCTGATGCAGGTATCGGCTGAGGCAATTTTACTGATTGATGGCCGTACGGGACGGGTGATCGAGGCCAATCCATCGGCTGCCACGATGCTTAATCGGCCCTTGAAGCGCCTAATCGGTTCGATTTTCTCCGATAATTTCTCAGGTTCCGACCTCGGCAAAATTGAAGATATGAACATCGCCCTGCGCTCCTCGGGGCGGATGGATGAAGTGTCTTTGACGCTTGAAGGCGATCAACAGGCGGTGGCCAGCGCAACGGTCTTCCGCGAAGACAATGCCATTTATTACCTTGTGAGACTGTTCCCGCTTTCAGTCGGCACCGGCGGAACGGTCGTGTCCAAAAGCCAATCCGCGGCGATTCGCGTCATGCAGGGCATGCCCGATGGCTTTGTTCTGACCGATTTTGACCGTAAAATTCTCACCGCAAACGCTTCTTTCCTCGAAAGCGCCCAATTGGGCGCGGAGGAACAGGCGCGCGGCGAGCCGCTTGATCGCTGGTTGGGTCGCGTGGGCGTTGATATTGGACTGCTTTATTCCAATGTCATCGAAAATGGCATGGTGCGCCAGTTTTCCACCGTCATTCGCGGCCAATTTGGAACGATTGAAGATGTTGAAGTGTCAGGCTTTGTTGCCCCGGATACGGACCCGCCCTCCATCGGCTTCACGCTTAGACGGGTAGCGCGCCGCACGATTGCGGATGATCACAGCAAAAAGAGCCTACTGCGTTCAATCGACGAAATGACCAAGCTTGTCGGCAAAGTACCGCTGAAAGATTTGGTGCGCGAAACCACCGACATCATCGAGCGGCTCTGCATTGAAGCAGCCCTACAACTCACCGACAATAACCGCGCAAGCTCGGCCGATATGCTCGGGCTTTCGCGGCAAAGCCTCTATGTCAAACTGCACCGCCACGGGATAGAGGATAAAGGCTTTGGTGATAAAGGCTAATAAATAAAGTCTATTCGCGGCCACGCGCGGCTACTTGTTTACCTGCTTCTCCTTGAGGGAGAATCTGTCGGCGGAGCCGACTGATGAGGGGCTGATGGTCGTTATTCAGCGATGCCAAGCGATCCCCCAACGACAAACAGCAGAACCTCATCCCCCTGCTCCGCAGGGACCTTCTCCTTCAAGGAGAAGGACGCCTTCTGATCGCGATATTGACTAGTCAGCCCGTTCATTCCGGACCGCGAGCCTCCCGGCTCGCATTCATGCGCGGCAGGAGCCGCGCGGTCCACCAGTGCACATTCAACGCAATTAATGACGCACCCCCATCAAAATGTGTAAATCTAGATTGACATAAAATTCTGACATGCCAAATTGCCGGTCATGTCACAATCGATCGCCCGGCCTAAAGAGCTTAATGTTCCGGCCCTCGCTTCCATTCTCGAGCTTTTAAAGCCGATTACTTGGTTTGCACCGATGTGGGCCTTTGGCTGCGGCATCGTCTCGTCCGGCGCGCCTGTCTTAGATAATCTTGGTATGCTCGTTTTGGGCGTTTTGCTGTCCGGCCCCTTGGTGTGCGGCACGAGCCAGGCGGTCAATGATTGGTATGATCGGCATGTGGACGCAATCAATGAGCCCAATCGGCCTATTCCCTCGGGGCGTATTCCTGGCCGTTGGGGCATCAATATCGGTCTGATCTGGTCGGGCCTCTCTTTATTGGTTGCGGCTGAAATCGGACCTACGGTTTTTTTCGCCGCCCTTTTCGGGATGGCTGCGGCGTGGGCCTATAGTATGCCGCCGCTCCGTTTCAAGAAAAATGGCTGGCTCGGCAATAGCGCGGTTGCGATTTGTTACGAAGGGCTGCCTTGGTTTACGGGCGCCGCCATCATGATGCATGGCGTGCCCTCAAACGCGATTATGGCCTTGGCTTTGCTTTATAGCATTGGTGCGCATGGCATCATGACGCTCAATGATTTCAAATCCGTCGAAGGCGATCGCGAGATGGGCCTCATGTCCCTTCCCGTCCAACTCGGTGTTACGAATGCGGCAAGACTTGCGTGCATTGTTATGGCTGTGCCGCAACTCGTCGTCATCGGCTTGTTGATCCGCTGGGATAAGCCGTTTCATGCGCTTGCGGTTTCGGCGCTCTTGGTTGCGCAATTCATTCTGATGAGGCGATTGCTGAAAGACCCCAAGAAGGAAGCGGCTTTTTATAACGCGACTGGCACAACGCTTTATGTCATCGGCATGTTGATAAGCGCCTTTGCCGTTCGTACCACGATAGGAGGCCTATAATGTCATCAAAGGGACTTGGCTGGCTAGGTATTGTTCGACTGGGTCTCGTCCAGACCTCGATCGGTGCGATTGTTGTTTTATGCACATCAACGATTAACCGATTAATGGTGGTCGAATATGCCCTACCGGCTCTCGTGCCGGGCATATTGGTGACATGGCATTATTTACTGCAAATCATGCGCCCCCGCTGGGGCCATGGCTCTGATGTTGGCGGTCGTCGAACGCCTTGGATCATTGGCGGTATGGCCATTCTCGCACTGGGTGGTTTTATCTCCGCACTCGCAATCAGCGTTATGGCCTATAACATGGTGCTGGGCCTGATCGTTGCCGCCATCGCCTTCACCTTGATTGGAACAGGCGTTGGTGCCGCAGGAACCTCTCTTCTCGTACTGCTTGCCAAAAGCGTCGAGAAAGAACGCCGTGCAGCAGCCGCGACCATTGTCTGGATCATGATGATTGCAGGCTTTGTGGTAACCGCTGGCTTTATCGGCAAATATCTCAATCCGTTTTCGCTCGAACGTCTAACGCTTGCAGCAGGCTTTGTTTGCGCGGGTGGCTTTGTTTTATCCTGCTTAGCGATTTTCCGTTTAGAGCGTTCAGCGCTCCCCGATGTGAAACCAGAACAAACGCAAGAAAAGCCGGAATTTCGCGGCGCGCTGAAAGAAGTGTGGCAAGATCAAATCGCACGTCGCTTTGCCATCTTCGTATTCGTTTCGATGCTCGCCTATAGCGCGCAAGAATTGGTGCTTGAGCCCTTCGGCGCCTTGGTGTTCGACATGAGCCCCTCGCAAACGGCACTGCTTGGCGGCGCGCAACATGGGGGTGCGTTGACGGGCATGATCCTTGTCGGATTGCTCGCGACGCTGTGGAGCAAATCGCGTCTCATGGCGCTGCGCAACTGGATCATCATCGGCTGCGCGGGCTCGGCCCTTGCACTCGTGAATTTGGTCATCGCATCGCGCATTGGCCCTGCATGGCCGCTCGTGCCTTCGATCTTCGTGCTTGGTCTCGCCAATGGCATTTATGCGGTAGCCGCCATCGGTTCGATGTTTAATCTCGCTGCAAGCGGTGGTGAAGCGCGCGAAGGCCTGCGGATGGGATTATTCGGCGCGGCGCAAGGCGTGGCCTTTGGCATTGGCGGCTTTGCCGGATCAGGCCTTTCCGATCTCATGCGCGCTTGGCTTGGCTCGCCCGTCAGCGCCTATTCGATTGTGTTTGGCAGCGAGGCCCTTTTGTTTTTCGGAGCTGCATTGCTGGCCGCGCAAATGGGTCAAACGAGTGAGGCGCGCCGCGAAGAAATAAACTTTCAACATCAACAAACCCGAATGGAAATGAGCGGAGGATAACGCATGCTGGAACGCACAGTATATGACGTTGTAGTGGTTGGCGGTGGCCCATCGGGTGCGACGGCCGCCCATGATTTAGCCCGCGTTGGCCGCAATGTTGTGATGTTGGACCGCGCCGGTCGCATCAAGCCTTGCGGCGGCGCCATTCCGCCCCGCGCTATTCGCGATTTTGAAATTCCGGATGAATTGGTCGTCGCCAAAATCAATTGCGCCATGATCGTTTCACCCAAAGATCGACGCGTCGATATGCCCGTTGATGGCAGCTATGTCGGCATGGTCGATCGCGATGTGTTTGACGAATGGCTGCGCAACCGCGCCCGTCAATCCGGCGCCGAGCGGCGCACCGGCACCTATGAGCGTTTCGAACGCGATGCCGATGGTGTGGCGGTTGTCGTCTATAAAGACGCCGAAGGCATTGAGGAACGAATCCGCGCCCGCTTGGTGATTGGTGCCGATGGCGCTTTATCCAAAGTCGCACGCGACACCGTGCGCGGTGGTGATCGCATGCCTTATGTTTTCGCCTATCATGAAATCGTCAAATCACCCGATATCGGCACCGCCGATTTCAGCCCCGCACGGTGTGATGTGTATTATCGCGGTACGCTGTCGCCTGATTTCTATTCATGGGTCTTCCCGCATGGCGACACGATGAGCATCGGCACCGGCAGCGCGAATAAAGGCTTTTCGTTGAAAGGCTCGGTAGCTGATCTTCGCAAACTCACGGGCCTTGATAAAACCGAAACCATCCGCAAAGAAGGCGCGCCCATTCCGTTAAAGCCGCTCAAAAAATGGGACAATGGCCGCGACGTCTTACTCGCCGGCGATGCCGCCGGTGTCGTAGCGCCTGCTTCTGGCGAAGGCATCTATTACGCCATGCTCGGCGGGCGTCTTGCGGCAGAGGCGGTTGATCTCTGCCTTGCAACCGGCGACGCCAAGGCGCTGCTCACGGCGCGCAAACGCTTTATGAAGGACCATGGCACCGTCTTTTTCGTCTTAGGAATCATGCAGCGTTTCTGGTATGGCAGTGATGGTATGCGCGAACGCTTCGTCAAAATGTGCGAAGATAAGGACGTGCAACGCCTGACATGGGAATCCTACACCGAGAAAAAGCTGGTCCGCAAAGACCCGTTGGCTCATCTTAAGATTTTCATTAAGGATACCGCGCATCTCTTGGGTCTCGCCAAAGTAACATGATCGATTTATCGGACAGCTATACACAGGCGATCATCGCCGCAGCCATAGGCGCTACCCTCGTGGGTGCCATTGGCGGCTTTCTAACCGAGATCGGTCCTTGGTATCGCTCCTTACGCAATCCGGCATGGAAGCCGCCGGATTGGGCCTTCGGGCCGATCTGGACGGTGATTCTGGTGCTTGTGACCATTGCCGCTGCCAAAGGATGGGTAGCCGCCCCCGACGAAACAGCGCGCCAAGCCATCGTGATCAGCTTTGCCGTCAACGGCCTTCTCAATATTGGCTGGAACCTGTTTTTCTTCAAACTTCGCCGCCCCGATTGGGCGCTGATCGAAGTCGCCTTTTTATGGTTTTCGATCCTCACGATGATCATCGTTTTGCTGCCCTTTTCGGTCGAGGCCGCGCTTTACGTGGCGCCCTATCTCGTCTGGGTGTCCATCGCCGCGCTTCTGAACCGAAAAATCGTGCTTTTGAACCAGCCTTTTGGCGGGGTTGAGCCACCGCGCACCTAAGCGCGCTTCAAAAATTCCCGCTCCCGTCTTGCCGTCCACCCGTAAGCTGTGATCCGTCGCAATCACTTGCTGACCCATGACTTTTCCTAAGGTTGTCAAAACAAATTGACAATTATAACTGTCATAATATGCTTACATTCGTCGTCTTACGACAACGAACCGAAGCCCGCCCGTGCTTTGCCCGGCCGGTCTTTTTTTCGAAGACCCGCGTGCGGGTTCAGCACGAGACTGATCGCATTACTCCATGGAGGTAGCGATATGAGCGATGATGCAAACCGCGTCTGGCCAACCGGCCTTACCCACGCGGAATCGGAGGAACTGCACAAACACATTATCGATGGTGCCCGCGTATTCGGTGCCATCGCGCTGTTCGCGCATTTCCTTGCTTATGTTTATTCACCTTGGCTTCACTGAGGGAGAACGGACATGAATCAAGGAAGAATGTGGACAGTCGTCAAGCCAACGGTTGGCATTCCAGTATTTCTGGGCGCCGTGGCGGTGACGTCTTTGATTGTGCACTACGCCATCTTGTCCCACACGACGTGGTTCCCAGCCTTCTTAGAAGGCGGCCACAAAAAGGTCTCGATGGAGATTCAGACAACCGTTCCGGCTGATCTGGCTCTTAAAGGCGTAGCGATCTTGAATTCCTAATTCAAGACGATTGACGAATAAGGGGTCGGGATCCAAGGGTTCCGGCCCCTTTCAGGCATCGGGCACCCATCGACTGATCGTCGAACGCGACGCCTTTGCCCAAAACAGCTTAAGCCGCTCACGCGCATTTATCATTTAGGGGTGGAAAGGGACTGGCTCACCAATGAACCGCGTCGGCCTGAAAATGATACAAGTATGGGCCAGCTATGGGCCACGCTTTCTTCCCTTCGCCGATGTGGCAACGAAGGAGTTGCCGCTCAGCCGTTTGCTACGTCTGTCACTCTTTCAAGTCACAGTCGGCATGGCGCTTGTCTTGCTCGTCGGCACGTTAAACCGCGTCATGATTGTCGAGTTGGATGTACCCGCCTCGCTTGTCGGCATCATGATTTCGCTGCCGCTCCTTTTCGCGCCCTTCCGCGCGCTAATCGGCTTTAAATCCGACATCCATGAATCAGCGCTTGGATGGCGAAGAGTCCCCTTTATCTTTCGCGGCACGATGATTCAATTTGGCGGCCTCGCGATTATGCCTTTCGCGCTTCTGGTGCTTTCAGGCGGCGGCGAATCCGCGCGCTATCCCGTTTGGGTGGGACAATTCGGCGCTGGCATTGCCTTTCTGCTGGTTGGCGCTGGGTTGCACACGGTGCAAACCATTGGCCTTGCGCTGGCGACCGATTTAGCGCCCACCGAATCCCAGCCCAAAGTCGTTGGGCTTATGTATGTGATGCTGCTCTTGGGTATGATTGTCAGCGCAGTTACCTTTGGTGCCGCACTTGCCGATTTCACCCCGCTGCGCCTGATCCAAGTCATCCAAGCCTGCGCCGTCATCACCCTCGTTTTCAACAGTATCGCCGCTTGGAAGCAAGAGGGCCGACACGCGGCACGGCGAAACCCCGCCAAACAAAAACCTACGTTCAGCGAATCATGGGAGTCCTTCGCCGCCGGTGGCAATGCCGTTCGACGCCTTGTCTCGGTTGGTCTCGGCACCATGGGATTCAGCATGGCCGATGTTCTGCTTGAGCCCTATGGCGGGCAAATCCTTCATCTCAGCGTTGGTGCTACAACAAGCCTCACCGCGACCCTGGCCGCCGGTGGCCTCATCGGCCTCGCTTTGGCGTCGCGCGTCTTAAGCCGCGGAGCCGATCCCTTCCGCATGGCAAGTTACGGGGCACTTGCGGGTATCCCAGCTTTTGTATTGGTCATTTCCTCAGCATCCTTCAATGAACCGCTTCATTTTGCATTAGGCACCCTCATGGTCGGTTTTGGTGCCGGCTTGTTCGGCCATGGTACGTTGACAGCGACGATGAATCTCGCGCCGCGCAGTCAGGTCGGCTTGGCGCTTGGTGCATGGGGCGCATCGCAAGCCGTTGCGGCAGGGCTTGCCATTGCCATTGGTGGCGTGCTGCGTGATTTAGTTTCCAATTTGCCGCTACAGGGCAATTTTGGTCCGTCAACCGGCTATATGTGCGTCTATGCGCTTGAAATTATATTGCTGATAGCGACTTTGACCGTGATGGCACCGCTTATTGGTCCCAATCGAGCGTCATCCATGCTTCGCGATGAGGCGGCTCCTTAAGGACTTTGTGAAAGCCAGGCCATGCATAACAGCACCCCCGCCAGCCCCGCGCTACCATGGACCAAAAGCATGGCATTGGCTTTCACCTTAGACCCGCGGCCAATAATCGGACGAAGCAATCCGAAAAAGGCAGCAAGCGCGAGGAAGCCCGCGGCCATAGCGCCGAAATCACCGGCGGGAATGGCCTCACCCACCGGCCAGCCTTTGAGCAGGATCACGACCATCTCGAGCGATCCAAGCCCCAATAAGAAATGCAGCCCGATGAGAACCGATTTTCGCTTCCCGCGTATGAGAAGCAAGGCTAAGGCAAAACCAAGTAACATCGTGGCTAAAGGGAGTAGCATAAGCGGAAAATGCGGCATGGGGATCTCGGCCAAAGGAACGCGCAACGGAACTTCGGCAACGATAACCAAGAAAGCCGGTTTCCGGCAAGATCGGCAAATCGTCCAAGCGCAATCGCGGACTTGCCAGACCTACCATTCTATCGCAGTTTTAAGGCAAGACTTCAGTCCGCACTAACGGTAATAAGGGCGATCACACCGGCGCTCAAACTCCATCTCAACAGACAGGCGCAAATGTCATGAGCACACTAAATACCCGGATTTATAAGGCCTATGGTGACGCGGTAAATGCGGTTAACCGGCTGCATAAAAAGAAATTCGATAAAGATTTCGTTTTTCTGATCTCCAACGCCGACAACCACGCCGCAGAAGCACAAGAGACGCTTGAAGAGCGGATCGCCAAAGCGGGTGTTCCGGCGAGTGACGCGGCAGGCTTCATCGAATGGATCAATCAGGGCTATTCGCTTGTTGCCGTTCGCGCGCCATGGGGCGAGTCTCGCAACGCCACGACGATCCTCGATAAATTCTCGCCCGAGAAAATTCCGGTTGCGAATAAGAAATATCAATCGCCGACCTTTCTCAATGGAACGCCATTTTCGAGATTTTTCGAACTTCCGTTGCTTTCAAAAGACCCGACGCCCTTCGCGACGTTCTGGAATATGCCGTCTTTGGTGAAATCCTCGACGCCGTTTTCGAGCTGGCTTGGAATCCCGACGATCTGGCGGCAGCCTTCCTCGGAAACATCCTTGTTTGGCATTCCAAAACTTCTCCGCACGAAGCAGAGCTTTTCGTCTTGGTATAATCTGCCTTTATTGACGAAGACGCCGCGCCCCTTCTCGGACTTTTTAGGCATGCCCGAACTCACCCGGACCTCAACACCGTTCTCGGCCTTTTTCCGGGTGCCCTCTTTGATCCATCAAACGGGATGGGATGCGCAACTTCATGGATGGCCGAAAATTACGAAAAGCGGGACGCCATTCTCGGATTTCCTTGGCGTCAATGTGCTGTTGAAAAAGGACAATACAACCTTCTCAGCCGACAGCGTGACAAAGCTTAGCCGAGTGGCGGCACCGTTTTCGTCCCTGCTCGGCCTGCCGACCGTTTTAAAGCGTAGCTGGTCCCTATCGGACATGTTAGGAATCCCGACGCTCTTAAAGCCGCGCAAAACCGGCGAGTAATCGCACTCGATTGGCTAGACTTGGCGATTTGGGCGGTTAACCCTGTCGGATCAGCTTGGATGGGCCAAAATGAGCATAGATGAGTTTATCAAAAGCGGCCTTGCGACCGACCTCGTAGTGGTTGTTATGACCATCGAGGCGGTCTTTGTGACCTTTTACCTGCGGCGCGCGGGGCTAAATTCGTCTGTTCCGGGCTTTTTGGCAGCCCTTTTGGCCGGTGCCTTTCTTGTTTTAGCGCTGAATGCGGCACTCACCGGATCGACAATGGGCGAGATTGCTGTCTATCTGGGACTAAGCCTCCTTGCGCATCTGGGTGAGCTTGCCCTAAAAATTCGTGGTCTGAAGGCAAATCCAAATCAGAGGCACCAGACGTAAATGATCGTCAGTCCAAGCGTGGCTGACTGAAAAAGGGATGAGTAACAATGTCCAAGAACTTTATTTTTTCGTCGATTGCTGCAGCGATGCTTCTTGCCACCCCAGCTTTGGCCGATGGCGATGCAGCCAATGGCGCGAACGTGTTTATCAAATGCAAGGCCTGCCATGAAAATGAGCAGGGGGTGAACAAAATCGGCCCGACGCTGAAGGGTGTTGTCGGCCGCAAGGGCGCATCGGTTGAAGGCTATAACTATTCAGACGGTGCCAAAGCCAAGTCCGCCGAGGGACTTGTGTGGACGGAAGAGGCGCTGGCCGCTTACCTGCCCGATCCAAAGGCATATGTGCCTGGCACCAAAATGGCGTTTGCTGGTTTGAAAAACCCGCAAGACGTGGCGGATGTGATCGCCTATCTCAAGTCCAAGCCATAAGCGGCAACCGCTCTGGCTCATGCCAGCCTATGTGATGAAAGCCCGATGTGATCCAATCAATCACATCGGGCTTTTTTGTATTCGCTTTAACACGGCTTTTTTCGCAAAACCGGTCTCCACTTTTGCGCACCATGCTATAAGATCGCCCTCATGACGGATATTGAGCGGCGTAAACGCGATCATTTAGACATAGTCCTATCAGGCACGGCGGCCCATTCGAAGCCCGCTGGTTTCGACGGTATTTCCTTCGAGCATAACGCGTTGCCGGAAGTAAATTTGGACGAGATCGATCTCTCGTCCCGCTTTTTAGGCTTCCCCCTCCGCGTCCCCTTTCTCGCGTCCTCGATGACCGGTGGACCGGTTGAATCCATCACCATCAACCGTGCCTTGGCCGAAGCCGCGCAGCATTGCGGCTTTGCGATGGGCGTCGGCTCGCAGCGCATTGCGCTCACCACGCCGGAGACGCACGGGCTCGGCCGCGAATTGCGCCGTCTCGCCCCTGACATCCCGATCTTCGGCAATCTCGGTGCCGTTCAGCTCGTCAGCGGCATGGGCGTGGACGATGCCCGCCGCGCCATCGACGCGATTGAAGCCAATGCACTGATCCTCCACCTCAACCCGTTGCAAGAAGCCTTGCAACATGGCGGCGATACTAATTTCAAAGGCGTGGCCGTGGCCATTGAGCGCCTCTCCAAACAGATCAGCGTGCCCGTCATTGTCAAAGAGGTCGGCAGCGGCATCTCCGCCGCTCTTGCCGGACGGCTCATCGCCTGTGGCGTTGCAGCGATTGATGTCGCGGGCGCGGGCGGCACCAGCTGGGCGGCGGTTGAGGGAAAGCGGTCAACGGACACATCCGACCAATCGCTCGGCGAAATTTTCCGCGACTGGGGTATTTCAACCGCCGAGTGTCTAGCAGAAATCCACGCCGTCCATCCGGCTATTCCGCTCATCGCATCGGGCGGTATTCGCCACGGGCTTGATGCCGCAAAGGCCATCCGACTGGGCGCGTCGCTTGTCGGCCAAGCCGCCTCCTTGTTACCCGCTGCCACCAAAAGCACCGAGGCGGTTATCGCGCATGTGGAAGCGTTTGAACGGGCGCTTAAAATCGCGTGCTTTGTTACGGGCTCAGCATCGCTGGCGGATTTACGCCACGCCGCTTTGCGCCGCTAAGTTCAAAAGTCTTCAGATCATAAAAAACGCCGGAACTTTCGTTCCGGCGCCAAGTTGCCTGGGTGGAACAACCGCTCAGGGATTCGGGATACGCAATTCAGGATAATCCTTCACCATGCTCACCCCATAAAGCGGCTTATTGACGCCTTGGTGGCAGGTTGCGCAGTTAACTTTGGCGACATCGCCCAATGGACCCAACCGGTTCTTCGGGAAGGTGCCTTGCAGCGAGGCCATGAAGGTCTCATTCACATCGGTGACCATTCGGAGCCCGTGCCAGGCAGGCACGCGTTGCGGACGGCTTTCTGACCAGCTCGCGAATTGGCGCGAGTTATGACAGAAGGTGCAGTTCACACCGAGCGCTTCCGACATATGGATCATGAGAGCATAGGTGACTTCTGTGTCGTGAATGCTGGCACCCGGCTTGCCGGTTGGCAGTGCTTCCGTACCATCGACCCGGATCTGCGCACCCTTCGCCAAAAGCGTGGTGAACGGATCGTAAGGAAGCGAGGTCATGCCCACCGATTTCGACGCAAGGCCCTCGCCCTGACGGCTTGCCGACATGCCCTCGGCATGCGGAGGTCCGTCATTCTTGAACCAGATATTGGCGGGCACGGCGTGGCCCCGGTGGCAGGTATAACACGTCACACCCGTCTGCTGCACATGCGGCGTCCACATCGTGTTGATCTGACGCGTCATCTGCAACATGCGGCGCGCGACGACCTTGGTGTAAAGGCTGTCATCCGCCATGTTCTCAGGGTTGTGGCAATAGGTGCACCCTTCATCCGGCGCGATCCAATTGGTGATGGCACCCATCAAACGGTTGAACTCTTCGACATCAATATCGCCAAGCACTTTGACGTTTTGATAGTCAGGGCTGTCCTTGACCTTGATGCCGGAGAGTTGCGCCGGAGGATCAGACTCGGGCGCGATGTTCTTCGACTTGAGGATCGCCTCGGTGCGTGGATTTTGCGTCAACACCATTCCAACGCCGCGAGGGCCCAATTGGGTTGATGCCATGGGTGGACGTTCCCATTGCAGCATCATGGCAAGGGTGAGCAGGGAGCCTACGATGATGGCGATAAATGCGAGACCGTATTTCATGATCGTGCCCTCCGCTTACTTGGCCGCTAGGGCAGGATCGAGAACAGGCGCCCACATATCGTAAGCGTATTCCGGTGCAAAACCGTGTTTGATACCCCAGAGATACCAATTATCCACGACGGTGCCGGTGAGAAGAATACCGATACCACCTGCAAGCGGGCAGAGCACGGCAAACCACCAAGCCCAACGATGGATCGATTCCATCGTGGCGTTGAAGCCCATCGTCCAGCGCCAGAACAAGGCTGCGCGCTCGGATGCTGTACCGCGGTCAACAATCTGCTCGATTTCCCGCTCACCACCCAAACGCGATACCGCGAGAATGGTCGCCGCATGCATCGCAAAGATCAGAGCCGAACCATAGAGGAAGGCAATCGAGAGCATGTGGAACGGATTATAGAAGAGATTGCCGTAGCGGATCGAAAACGCCGCCGTCCAATCGAGATGCGGGAAGATACCGAAAGGTACTGCCTCACCGAAATTGCCCATCAAGACCGGGCGGATAAAGCCCAAGACGAGGTAGAGCCAAATCGCGGCTGCGAAAGCCCAGGCCACATGCGTCCCCATGCCGAGCGCTAAAGCGCGACGATAGGTGCGCACCCACCACAAAATGATGCTGGTCGTCAGGAAGAAACCGGCCATCAGCCACCATCCACCTTCCGCCATTGGCGGGAAGTGAAGGCCATATTTGGCCGGTGGTGGCTCAAGCGCCAACCAGAACAATTGCCGCACAAATTGGATCGGATTCCAATTCACCGACGCCAACATATTGAAGCCGATAATTTCGAACGCGATGAATCCGCAAAGCAGCGAAATGCTACCAATCCAGCCGAGATAAAGAGGGCCGATTTGCGCGTCACCGATGAGGCCAAGAAGATGCACAAAAGTTGGCTTGCCAATACGCTCCCGCTCAGCGCCTTGAGGAAGCGGGATACCGAAATCACCGGGCCCGTGGATCTGTGTGCGGGTAAAGATATTTTGATATTCGATCATCGTCATCGTCCTCGTTTAGGACCAGATTGGGAGGTCAAGCCACCAGTTCCACCACTCAGGCCAACCTCTGGTCCAAAGCGGTCCACTGATCACGATACAGACGGCGCTAAAGAACACAGCACCGAGGGCTAGGAACAAGCCAAGGCGATGAATGCCAAGCGTACCAATCGAGTATCCAATCGTATCGCGGAAAAAACTATTCTCGTGCTCGGCTGTCTTGACCGGCTCACCCTTTTGCGGGTTCGTGGCGGATAGAACGAGCGCGCCATGCAGTCCGAGTGCCATTGTCGTCGTGAAGAAGAGCGACACGGCAATCATATGCGCTGGGTTGTAATGAAAGTGCAGATATTGGTAGCCAACATTCGACACCCAATCGAGATGGCTGATAATGCCATAGGGAAAACCGTGACCCCATGCACCCAGCAAAATCGGGCGAACAACAACGAGTGTCACATAGGCGCCAATCGCAAAGCTGAACGCAATCGGCACATGAAAGCCAATGCCGAGCTTGCGGCAAATTTCAACTTCCCTGAGCGCCCATGACACAAAGGCTCCGATCGCACAAACCGTAATCACCTGCCAAAAGCCACCTTCTTTGAGAGGGGCCATACCCAGACCATATTTGAGGTCCGGTGGCGCAATGTTAATTTGAAAAATATTCCA
>CANGPL010000028.1 GCA_947455725.1 Hyphomicrobiales bacterium
CTTTGCCCTTAACATTGACCGATCAGGAAAAGCGATTGAGCTCCAACTTCCCAAACCCATCGAACTCGGCACAACGCTCTGGCAAATGAAACGCCCGGCACGCGCCGATAATCCAGCTGTGGTTGAAGCGACCTTAGAAGACTCGCCTTTCTACACACGCTCCCTAGTCAAAACCGTGATTGACGGCGAAGCGGTCGACGTATTCCACGAAAGCCTATCGCTTGATCGATTTAGAAATCCAATCATTCAAATGATGCTGCCGTTTAAGATGCCACGGCGGGGGTAGTATCGTTGATTGGGTAATATTGAGACGAAAAATCGGTAAAATTTGATTCACGCTTCTCCCTGAGGGAGAAGCTGTCGGCGGAGCAGACTGATGAGGGGTGAGGCGTGGTTTGCAAAGCAAACAAAACGATCCTGTGAATTGTTTTGAACAATGTTAAAGGCATGATCCGGCGCAGCTCGACGAAACTCTCCAGCGGAGAGTTTCGAATGCCGGAAACCCAAAGCGAAAGCGTAGGGCCGGTGGACGGTCTTTATGGGAGACCAAAATATTGAGCTATATATGATCATCAGTAGAACCTCATCCGACCCCCATACGGGGGCCACCTTCTCCTTAAAGGAGAAGGAAAATTCTAACCTCGCTTAATAAAATTGAATGAGAAAAAAATATCTATCCCACCAACCAACCGCTAATCCGTCTTTGCAAACCTAATAAAAAGATTGGTGCCTCATGCTACACGTTCGCTGGATATATCAGGCAATCAATTAGCGCTCAGAAGATGTAGCTGCTACATAAGGATACACGTTAATGGTATCCGCCTGCTCACGCATTGTATACGTGTCGAACCATGCCTGCATTTTTAAAAACGTATCCATGCTCACGCCGAAGGCTTTTTCAATCCGTAAGGCCATTTCAGGAGACAGTGCGGCCTTTTCATTCACAAGGTCAGACAAAGTAGCACGACGAACGCCCAGTACTTCTGCAGCCCCGCTTACGGATAGATTTAATTCATCAAGAATTTCCGCGCGAATGAAAGCGCCCGGATGACTTGGCTTTATACCAATTTTTATAGATGCTTTCCTCATCAGTGATAATCTTCCATATTTAAATCGACGATCTCGCCGTCAACAACAGCAAATGTAATGCGCCAATTACCCGAGACTGAAATGCTCCATGTCCCAGCGCGGTCTCCGGTCAATTCATGAAGCCGCCAGCCCGGTGGGCCCTGAACACCTGCCATATCAGATGCCGTAATAAGCACTGTAAGAATATTCCGCGTTCGGTTGATCAGATCGCCACGAATTTCTCGCGGATCATTATCTTCAATGAAGCGTCTCAAACCACGGTGTTTGATTGATCGAATATTTATCACTAGTAATGTACGGTATAAGCGTACGATAGTCAACTAAAAAATAGGAGTGGTCTCACGGGCCGCGAGCCTCCCGGCTCGCAAACGAAGCGTGACGAGAGCCGTGCGGTACGTCAAACTAATCCGTTTTTGCCAACCGAATAAAAAGATTGGTGACCCACTCCGCCCGTTCGTTCAACGTTTCAGGCAAGCGCTTAGGCTCAGGTGCGGCAACAACAGCATCCACAATGAAAGCTGCTTCTTCAAGCACCGGATAAGACTTGATCGCCGCGGTTGAAAAACTCGCCTGAATGGCCTTTCCAATCAAAGCGATCTTTTTGCTTTTAGGCACGACCGCGCGTTGGCTAATGCTATCATAGCCATTTAATCGCACCTGATGGCCAATGGCAGAATAAAGCAAACGCGACGCATGAATGGCTGGGCGACAACGCTTTGGTAACATTGCAATGCCGGAAATTGAACGCTCATAAAAACGATCGGCCTCGCTCAAGAGACGTTCCATCACAAGCGCTAATTCGGACGATGGTTTTGGATTGGCGAGAAACGCATCTGGATCAATACCCACTTCGCGCAACCAATCTTCCGGAAGATAAAGCCTGCCAATCTTTGCATCCGCACCGACATCGCGCGCAATATTGGAAAGCTGCATCGCAACGCCCAAATCACACGCGCGGGCAATCGCCTCGGGCGAACGTGAACGCATGATGATGGCCATCATCGCGCCTACCGCACCTGCCACTCGAACCGAGTAGGCAAAGACATCGCTCGCCGTCTGATAGCGACGGCCTGATGCATCCCACGCGAAGCCTTCGATCAACGCGTCCGGAAGACTGCGCGGTATGGAATAGGTCAAAGCGAGATCGGCGAAGGCACGATCGGCCGGATGAGGATCGGGGTTCAAGGCATAGATCGCGTCTAGCCTCAGACGCAGGCTTTCGACCGCTGCTTCGATATTGTCCGATTCATCGACGACATCATCAGCGACACGGCAAAAGGCATAAAGTTGACGAGCGGCATCTTGGATGCGTCGGGGGAGAAGTTTTGAGCTTGTATAAAAGGTCTTCGAACCGGCCTTGATCATCGCGCGGCATGCGGCAAGGTCAGCAGGGCTGACCAACGAACGGGCAAGGTCGGAATCGTAAATCAATCTTGTGTTTCCATTATTCGAACTGCCTTCCTGACTATCCGAAATGCCGTTTTGATGATCGTTGAGCCGCGATTATTCACCTCAAACGACGCCACTATCCGCCAAAGACCGCGTCCAAGCAAGATCACGCGTGGCGGCGATGCCGAATGGCACTTTCTCCCGCCGAGCCGCCGCAATAATGCCACGCGCCGTCCAAGGCATTGAAATCATTGGCCAAGGATCGTCCGCGGCGAAAGTGACATCCTTCGTTCGCCAAACCTGCCGCATATTGGCCAAAAAACGCGGCCAATCGCCAAAACTATCCTGCGTTTCCTGCAAACAAGACCAAAATTGCATCAATTCCCGCTCTTTTCGAAAGCGAATAGTCGATTTTTTGCCCAAAATGGCCGGCGCAATATCGTCAGTGTCAAAAAAATGCAGCCCACTTGTGGTTCTAGGGTTGCATTCGATGGCATAAGGAGTGCCCTCGGCATCCACGATAAAGTCAAAAGAAATAAAGCCATTCCAATGGGTTGCGGCAACAAAGCGACTAACCCACTCGTCAATTTTGGGAGTCTCCACCCGCTCAAAAGCACAAGCCACCGTCCCCGATAACATCGTCGCCCGATAGACCACCGTGGCAACCACCCGACCATTGATTGCCAAAGAACAGGTGCTTTGCTCGCCTCCATGGACAAGCTGTTGAATTACATCGGTTTTTTCAGCTTTTAGCGCGGTATTTTGAGCAAAAAATCGGACACCATTACCCGCACAAGAATGTCTCGGTTTGATAATATAAGGACCGCTTTCAGCTATTTTTTGGGCTAATTCCGTTCCAAAAACCGCCGATTCGGGCACTTTAAGGCCAATTTCGGCCGATTTTTTAATAAAATCGAATTTATCATGTACCCCATGAATAATTTCCGGCGGCATGGCAAAAACCGGAACCGAATTTTTGAGATAATTTGGCAATTCCGCCACAAACATCACATCTTCTGATACCGGAACGACCAAATTGATCGATTCTTGGTCAATAATTCGCTCTAACGCGGCAAAATAGGCCTCAATTTCGGTTGCTGGTGGTGGGACCTGATAGCTTTTCGTGACCGAGCGAGAGGCGCCCATTAAATGCGAGGAGAAGGGGTCGGCGATGATGACACGCCAACCTAAGCGCGCAAAACTTCGTGCAATATCAAGACCTTTTGGCAATCGTCCCAAAGTGAGTAGCGCGGATTGGACCATTTCAGACCGCTCTCACTCGCACGAAAATTTGCTCCGTAGGCCTTGTGGTGAGACGGGCGGCTGGCTTTACTTTTTCCGGATTAAGAACCGAAAAATCAAATGATCTCAATAGGCTAGCAATAATCAGAATGGCCTCAATGCTGGCAAAAGCAGCGCCGGCGCAGATGCGGGGACCTAGGCCGAAGGGAATATAGGCGCTGGCCGGGATTTCCTTCTCCCGATCCGGAGAAAAGCGTTCAGGATCAAAGACATCCGGATCCCGCCAATAATTTTCGTGCCGCTGCAGCACCCAAGGCGACACGATAACAAGCGCTCCTTTGCGTATTTTTCGAGTAGATAAAACGGTGTTTCGAGTAGCTACACGCGGAAGAAAGGTAATTGGGGGATATAATCGGATAGTTTCACGAAAGACATTTCGGGTGAATATCAGCTTTTTGGTATGTTCAAACGTTATCGGACCATCACCCACTAATTCTTCAACCTCCGCGCGAATTCGGGCAACCATTTGAGGTTGCTGCGCCAACAAAAAGAAAACCCAAGTCAGCGCACTGGCACTGGTTTCGTGACCGGCCAAAAACAAGACGCCTAGCTGATCAATCAGCTCCTCGCGGGTAAAACCAACACCATCAGCATCTTTGGCAAGCGATAACGCCTCGGCAATATCGTCAAAACTCATGCCCTGCTCGGCCTGTTTGCGGTCCAAGAGATCGCCAAGGTGTTTTCTGATAATTCGGCACGCTTCCAACACTTCAGGTTTCTGCGGGGCCTTCGTCCATGCCTTCTCGGTGACGAGACGCATGATTTCGACCTGCGCTACGCTTCGTTCAAATAGTGTAAATGCATCAAACACTTCGTGGGCGGCCCCAACGTCGAGACCCGTCGAAAAAACGGTTCGGCAGATAATGTCCGCCGTTAAATGCGACATCATCAAATCGAGGCTAATCGGTTGACCCGATACCGAATCGTTCTTCAGCGAGGCAAGGCAATCAGCAACCCCCGCTTCCATTGAGGGGAATGCCCGATTAATCCTCATCATCGTGAGAGCCGGATCAACCATATCGCGCTGGCGACGCCATGTTACGCCGGATGATACAAAAATACTGTCGCCGATTAGCGCTTCAAGCGCATTGACCATGAGATCCGACTTCGGAAAAATCTCTTCCGGATCCAATAAAACCTGCCGGACAAGATCAGGCTGATTAACGATATAGGTTGACCGTCGCGACCAGCCAAGCGGGCCGATATCCATCCGATAGGCCGCCGCCGGAAGCAGGTTCAAAAGATTGCCGTCGCCGCTCGTCATGGCTCGAATGAGGGATGCCAGAGCATTTAGCGGGCGGGGTCTAGGAGGCTTGAACACAATTTAGTTTCCGGCGGCTTTCGACACTTTCCAGTTTTCTTTACACTTCATCATGTCAAGTGTTACGGTTTTTCACAAGTAGCCGGGCCTTGAGAATGATTCACGATCTTTTTCGTATTTTGATCGCGCTGCACATCACGACGGGAGCAACCGGCGCGATAAGCTTTTGGTTTCCCGTTCTCGGACGCAAAGGCGGTCCGTCTCATCGCCGTTGGGGCAATATTTTTACGCGCGTTCTATTGGCGACGGGTAGCTTTGCAATCTGCATGAGCCTGTTAACGCTGATTGATCCCCTTACCACCCATCCGCATTTAGTGGGTCAATTTGATGCTGATTTCATCCGCGGTATATTTGGCTGGATGATGTTGTTTTTGGGCGTGCTTACCATCAATCTAACTTGGTATGGCTGGCAATGTGTAACGCACAAGCATAATCGGGCGGCCATGCGCGAATGGCGTAATGTCATCTTACAGCCACTACTGATTTTGGCAGCGTTAAATTGCGCGATACAAGGCCTTTTAATCGATCAGTCTTTGATGGTGGCCATTTCGTTCGTAGGCTTTGCAACAGCCTTCACCAATCTTTGGTTCCTTTATAAACCGAAAGCAGGTCCAAAAGATTGGCTAAAGGAACATCTCAAAGCACTCGTTGGCTCGGGTATTTCGGTCTATACGGCTTTTATGGCCTTTGGCTCTATTCGAATTTTGCCAGCGCTCGCATTAAATCCCATCATGTGGGCTATTCCGCTCACCATAGGCGTGTCGATTATCATCTGGCAGTGGTGGCGGCTGGATGGCGGATATCGCCATTATGCAGGACTGGTAACGCGTTTGGTACGAAAGGCATCTGCATCCGGCACCTGATCGGCAACAACCTTTGCCGAAGAGATAACGCCGGGAAGGCCTGCACCCGGATGAGTGCCCGCGCCTACAAGATAAAGGCCTTCAACCTCTTCACTTCGGTTATGCGGACGAAACCATGCGCTTTGGAAAAGTTGCGGCTCAAGTGAAAAAGCGGCTCCCTTATACGATAATAAACGGTCCTGAAAATCGATAGGGGTAAGCATATGAGAAGTAACAATGCTTTGTGAAAGTCCCGGCAATACGGTTTCTTCTAACCGTTTTTCTATTGCCTTCCGATAGGGTTCGGCCTGCGTTTTCCAATCCGTTCCGCTATCGAGATGCGGAACAGGTGCCAAAACATAAAACGTATCGCATCCATCTGGCGCAAGGGAGAGATCGGTCATCGTTGGCCGATGCAAATAAAGACTAAAATCTTTAGCCAGAATTTTTCGTTTAAAAATATCCGTCAATAATTGCTCATAGCGCGGACCTAAAATCATCATATGATGATAGACATCTTCATAGCGCCTATTGGTACCAAAATACCAAACGAAAAGGCTCATCGAATAGTTCGAGCGGGCGAGTTTACGGTCTGTCCAGCGTTTGCGCGAGTGATCTTTTAAGAGCGAACGATAGGTTGTCGCCGCATCAGCATTCGAAACGACAATATCACCTTTTATAATTTCACCCGATGTTAATTGAACACCCGCGGCACGACCATTATCGACAAGAATACGCTCAATTTGAGTGTTATAGTGAATAGTTCCACTTTGTCGCGTCAAGAGGTTGACCATCGCGCGGACAAGAGCACCTGTTCCGCCCATCGCGAAGTGTACCAGATGCAATCGCTCAAGATGGGCGATAAGGCAATAATAGGCTGTCGTTGTAAGCGGATTGCCGCCGATTAGAAGCGGGTGGAAGCTAAAGGCCACACGCAATTTATGGTTCGTGAAATAGTCACTGACAACACTGAATACCGAGCGATATCCTTTAAGGCGAATAAGATCGGGTGCAGCTTTAATTACCGACATAAAGTCATTAAACGGTTGGTCGGCTAACTCCGTAAAAGCAACATCATAAATATCTTTGCTGGCAGCAACAAAGCGATTAAAGCCCTCAACATCTTCGGGCGCGATCCGCTCAACTTCTTTTCGCATACCTTCTAGATCGGCAACACAGCTGATCACGTCACCATCATCGAAGCGGATTGTATAAAACGGATCAATCGGACGAAGATCGACATCGTCGGATAGTTTGGCTCCCGCAACATCCCATAATTCTTCTAACAGATAGGGAGCTGTGATGATGGTCGGGCCCGCGTCAAAGGTGAAGCCATCTTGCTTATAAACATAAGCCCGCCCGCCAGGGGAATCGAGTTTCTCGAGAACAGTGACGCGCCACCCTTTGGCCGATAAACGGATAGCTGCCGCTAAACCGCCAAAGCCCGATCCAATGATAATTGCATGTGGCCGGTTATCTGGTCCCGTCATTTCCGGAAGTCCTTTTTAAGTGCCTTATGGAACCGCCAAAGTCCGAACGCGACGATCCCCACAACGATCGGTATGGATGCTGCAACGATGAAGTCAGGATTAAGTTCTAATCCATAGGCCTTTAAGCCCTTGGCTGCATAGCCAACAAGGCCCACAATATAATAACTTATGGCGGCAACAGAAAGCCCTTCAACGGTCTGCTGTAACCGCAACTGAAGGTTAGCGCGACGATCAAGAGATTTTAGAACAGACTGGTTCTGCTTTTCGCGGGTTACGTTAACACGTGTGCTTAATAGCAAAGTCGTACGCCCTATTCGCTCCAACAATGCCTCATGTCGGGCTAGAACAGCACGACAGGTCGCCATGGCCGGTGTAAGGCGTCGATCATTAAATTCACGAAACGTTTGCAGGCCTTCGATACGCCCCTCACGCATTTCTTCGACCCGGCTTTTGACAAGATCATAATAAGCGCTACCAGCCGCAAATCGAAAATGGGTATCAGAGCGGCGCCCTTCAACTTGGGCTTCAAGATTCGTAATACGATCAAATAAAACCGGCTCATCCTGTTCCGTCGCGTGCTCCATTTTACCGATAATATCGAGCAGCTCTTGTTCCGACTGTTGCAGAAATGGCGTCAGGGATTTAGCGACCGGGAATGTCAGGAGAGCCATGGCACGATAGGTATCAATTTCCATGACCCGTTGAACAAGACGCCCAGCTTGGCGTGGTGTTAGACCACCATCGTATACGACAATGCGCCCGAAGCCATCACGGCCGATCCGAAAGTCCGTGAGGACAACACCTTTGCCGCCCGATGTTGTGGACCCGATCAGAGCGTTACCGGAGAATACCTCTTCGGCCAACTGATCTGTTCTTATCGCCTCTTCCAGCTTCGCCAACAATACGGCATGATTGGCTGCAATAACGCTGCCGGGTAATTGGGCAAGCCAATCCTGCGGCACGGCATTAATTGCTGGATTTGCAAATAATTCTGACTCTATGCCGGGTACAAAAAATTTATATCGAACGAATTCATTGTGGCGCTCCCATTTAACGCGAAATGCACCAAGATCCGCACTGTAATGGTTTTCGTTGCCAATTAAATCCTTCCCACCCATCAGGTGGATGAGGTTTTGTATGGCTCCGACGTCCTCATCACGATCGCCATTCGAAAATAATGCAAGATACGTAATGCGCGATGGCGAATTTAACTGCTCCGGCGGACGGGCATGAATTTCATCATTGAGCGCACGGCGGTGAGGGTGGTCGACTAACATCATGCATCTCTCCGCGAGGCGAGGTCTTTTTCCTTCGATACGCTGTGGACCGTTTCTGGATCGGAAATAATCGCAACGGCTGCCGTCGGATCCTCCTCATGCGAGAGATGACCCAACCCCTTCATTGTAATAAGCGCAGCATGCGGTGCCAAGCGTGACACGTCGTCAGCCGTATCAGGTGATACGGTGCGGTCTTTTGTAGCTTTGACGAGATAGAGCATCGTATCGAGGCGTCGGAGCATGGCGGGCATACCGCCCAGTTCCCAGGCCGCCATCATACGGAGTGTGCCTCCGACATGGCCTTCATCACCAAAAAGCCTTTGGTAAAATCGAATGCCACGATCATCGATCCGGGAACCCGTATCGTTCAAGAGACGCTCAATGGCAGATCGATCGACCATGCCAACAATGATTTTTTGCAAAAATCCGAAAGACGCAATTGCTTTTGCGAGCGGAGAAAAGAAATGGCCGATGAAACCGGCAATCGGAAAGAATGCACCATTAAAACTAATAATGGAGCTTGGCTTTATATAACCAGCATGCACCATTTCGACTAATATAGCAGCACCTGCCGAATGACCAACGACCCGGTGAGGGGATATGCCTAGGACGGATAATAAATCGGCAATAGACTTCGCCATTCCTGCCAGTGAAAGCTGCTCATTGCTCGCATATTTGGTAAATCCGTGACCGGGAAGATCAAGTGCAATAACAGTATGATTTTCAGCCAATAGGGGCATCACGTCTCGCCATGTATGCGTTGAAGAGCCCGTACCGTGGATAAGCAGAACTGAAGGGCCATCGCCCATGATTTGGACGTGAAAAATCATGCCGCTTGCTTTGATAAACTTACTCGCGGAACGATTGGGCCAATCATGCCCATCACGATCCCATTGCAAAGTATAGGTCATCGTGCGCCCCGGTCGGCCTTCATGGCAAGGGATACATTCTGTGAAATGCGTGCCGCATCCGCATAAGGCAACGGTAAATGGATACCTCCCATCGCCTGCGCTAATTTACGCGCCGCACCATCACGATGTTCTGATAGATCGATCATGAGTGCTTGAATACCGGTGAGGCGCAACGCTTTCGCTGCTTCCTCTGACTCAGTCGATGCTTTGGCCCGATCAGCCGTTCCATCACGCGTGATATTGGCGCGTCCATCCGTCAAAAACACAATAATCGGCGTGCCTCCTCCCCGCCGAACCTGCTCCGCAACGATGATGGCTGAATCGATTGCGGCTGGTAGTGGCGTACCGCCGCCACCCGGTAGATCGGCAAGACTCCGGCGGGCGCGTTGCAGCGAACGCGTTGGTGGCAATAGTACTTCTGCCGTCTTACCCCGAAAGGCGATCAACGCAACGCGGTCGCGGCGGACATAGCAATCGGCTAAAATATATTCGACCGCACCTTTGGCTTCGGCCATACGGCGAATGGCAGCGGATCCGGATGCATCAACGACAAAAATCGCCGTCGTTTCGCGCTTTTGCTTATATCTATTAACGCGAAAATCTTCCTTGCTCACAATGACACCGGTGCGACCGGGCTGGGCTCGGCGGCGTAGATTTTGCCAGGGTGCGGCGGTTCGCAGCGTTTCAATCAAGTTCAAGCGTGAGCCTTGACGTGGATCGCCACGGCGCGTGCCTGCAGGGCGACCACGCATTTTTCCTGCCTTTTGCGACATCGATCCCGCGCCCGATTTAGCTGCTTTTTGGATGAGCGAGGCGTGATCAAGCTTCTCCAAAAGCCCGGGTGGTAAGGCCGCGCGTACGGCTTCAAGAATAACTTCAGCCAACTCGCCTTCTGTCGGCGTGGAGGGCTCCTGTTCCTCTTCCGGTAGCGGCTCATCAGAAGGAGGCGGTGGCGTTTCATATTGCTCGTCTTCGTGATCCGAGGTGGGCAAGAACCGTGCACGGTGTGAGAGGACAAGAGATGCTGCAAGTTTGGCGTGGTCTTCGTCAACCGCATCAGTACGTTCCAAAGCGGCGATTAATTGCGCAACCCTGGCTGCAAAGAGGACGGGACGCACGGATAAAATACCGAGCCTTATAGCAGTGCCGCTTAGAGCGAGAAGCAACCCATCGGATACCGGAAGGCGCGAGGCCTGTGGTGCTATGTCTGAAACATCATCTGCATCAATATCATCAAACGGGACGCAGGCGTTGAGATCTATTTGAAAGGCCATGCGCTCGGTTAAAATCGAGGGTGTACGCTCATCGTCTTCGATGCCTTCGTCGCAGGCAATGACGCCGAAACGCCGAGACGCGTCGTCATCAAGAGCCGCTGAAAGATAGGAGGCTTTATCAGGCGCAAATCGCTCGCTGGAGAGGAGCTGTAAGAAGCCATTTTTTACATGAGTAAATAGCCCACGCTCTGAAATGACTTTACCCGAGGATAAGGTCGCAGCAACATCAAGCCCACCAAGCAAGCGATCATTGGCGACATGATGCGGCACTTTGATGAGTGGCTTATCGCTCGGCAAAAAACGGCAAAACATAGAAAGCCAACTATCGCGCACGGGGCCGGCGGGTCCGCGTAACACGACGCCGCCAAGAGCGGACGGATCACTGGCGAGTAAACGAGAAATCAGAACAGCATGAGCCGACGCGGTTGGGTCTGTGGTGCCAACCGCTATCATGCGCCAAAGACTTCTGCCACGGCGCGATCAATGCGCGTGCCTGATCCTGCTTCATCCAGCGGGTTACGGCGTAACCGGTGTCGCAAAGCGGGACCCGCCATGCGCTTGAGATGATCCTCCGTTACCGTCGACTTACCTTCATAAGCCGCAAGCGCGCGTGTGACACGCATCAAGGTCAATTGACCGCGGATACCATCGGTTTTTAAGTGGATGCAGAGTTCAGCAGCACGCTGCATCACCGAATCGGGTGTTGTTACATTGGTCAAGCGCTTTCGGCCGGCCACGAGTTTTTTCTGAAGTGCAATCTCGCTCTCGGCCCATTGATCGACAAAGCCTTGCGGATCAGCCTCATAAGTGAGACGGCGCTTTACGATTTCAACCCATATGCCGACGTCCGCGGGTGTGCGAACATCAACCGAGAGTCCGAAACGGTCGAGAAGTTGCGGCCGTAACTCGCCTTCTTCCGGATTGCCGCTGCCAACGAGAACAAATCGGGCTGGATGGCGAATGCTTAACCCTTCACGCTCCACGACGTTTTCGCCAGAGGCCGCCACATCGAGGAGAAGATCGACGATATGATCCTCCAGTAGATTGACCTCGTCGACATACAGATAGCCGCGGTTAGCAGCGGCTAAGAGGCCGGGCTCAAAGGCCTTTTCGCCATGCGATAGAGCACGCTCCAAATTGAGAGCACCGATAACCCGATCCTCCGTCGCGCCAAGCGGCAAATCAACGACCGGTATCTGGATATTACGGGTCTTGGGCTTTGCGTCTGCACGGCAGGTATCGCACATGGTTTGCGGTGCGGCGGGATCGCAATGATAGGCACAGGTCGTTGCCTTAATGTCGGGTAGAAGAGCGGCCAAGGCGCGAACGGCGGTCGATTTGCCCGTTCCACGATCACCAAGCGCGAGAAGTCCCCCAATCATGGGGTCAACTGCGGTCAACAATAATGCCAGTTTTAATTCATCCTGACCGGCAATGGCAGAAAAAGGGAAACGCACCGACATTATAGGCCTTATCTAACGAAATGCACGAAAAGCGACATAGCTTTTTATGCCATCGTGGCCGATGCTGATTTGAGATGCAAGGGGCGACCGGCTTCTTGTTTTCCGCGCGATGCCATAATTCGTGCAACGATGCCCATCGAATCAAGGCCCGCATCCTTATATTGCTCGGCTGGCGAGCCGTGGGCGATGAAACTGTCGGGCAAGGTGATCGGAACAATTTTCGCCCGTCCTAATAGATTGCAGGTCGCAAGATGATGCAGAATATGCGAGCTAAACCCACCAATTGAGCCTTCCTCGACGATTACAACGGTTTCATGGGATTTAACCAATCGCTCGATCAAATCCGCATCGATAGGCTTTGCAAACCGCGCATCGGCGAGCGTTACCGATATGCCGTGCTGTTCGAGCTGAAAAGCTGCCTCAAAACAAGCAACCATTCGGGCGCCTAAATTGATGATGGCGACGTCATGGCCCTCCAGTACGATCCGGCCTTTGCCAATTTCGAGCAGGTGCTGCTCAGACGGATCATCCGTTCCAGCGCTATCGCCCCTTGGGTAACGGAACGCGATTGGACCATCATCGTAAGCCACAGCGGTCGCTACCATTCTTCGCAATTCAACGGCGTCAGAAGGGGCCATGACGACCATATTGGGCAACGCTGACATATAACATAGGTCAAATGAGCCCGCATGGGTTGCGCCGTCTTGCCCGACAAGCCCTGCCCGATCAATTGCAAAGCGAACCGGAAGATTTTGTAAGGCAACGTCATGGACAACCTGATCATAGCCGCGCTGCAAAAATGTCGAATAGATGGCACAAAATGGCTTCATGCCTTCGGTTGCCATTCCGGCTGCAAAGGTAACGGCGTGTTGCTCGGCAATCCCAACATCAAACATTCGATTGGGAAATACGCCGGCGAATTTGTCCAAGCCGGTTCCGGAGGGCATAGAAGCGGTAATAGCGACAATCTTTTCATCTTTTTTGGCGTGTTCAATCAAACTAGACGCAAAAATATGGGTGTAGCTAGGAACTTTTGTCGTTGGCTTGGAAAATTCCAATGTTTCTGGATCAAATGGGTTTACAGCGTGATATTTCTCGGCATCCGGCTTTTTAAATGGATGTCCCTTGCCCTTTTCGGTAACGAGATGCACAACGACCGGCGTTGTCGAAGGATCATTGCGAAGAGCCGTTAAAGTATGAACTAATTCGCTCATATCATGGCCATCAATCGGGCCTATGTGCTCGAAACCTAACGTTTCAAAAAAACTTGAGTTTTTATTGTCCTTATTGGACCGTGTGTCAGATTTTAACTCATTAAGATGCCGTGACAGAGCACCGACAGCCGGCGCAATCGACATGCCATTGTCATTGACGATGACAATCAATCGGCTGCCTTGCACGCCTGCATGGTTCATCGCCTCATAGGCCATACCGCCACTGATCGCACCATCGCCAATGACGGCGATCACATGGTTACGTTTGCCCTTTAAATCGCGTGCGACGGCCATGCCCAAACCCGCAGAAATGGAGGTTGAGCTATGCGCTGCACCGAACGGATCATATTCGCTTTCGCTCCGCTTGGTGAATCCATAGAGTCCACCCCGCTTCCGGATGGAGCGCAACGCGTGCCGCCGTCCTGTCAACAGTTTATGCGGATAGGCTTGGTGACTTACGTCCCAGATCAATCGATCCGCAGGCGTGTTAAAAACATAGTGTAACGCAACCGTAAGCTCCACAACGCCTAGTCCGGCACCAAAATGCCCGCCCGTCTGCGAGGCTGCAGATATAATTTCATCTCTGACTTCTCGTGCCAGCCGCTCAAGATCGCGCTCATCTAATCGACGGATATCGGCGGGTTCAACGATCCGATCAAGAATGGGGGTCAGCATATCCATAAAGGTGTTCTTTCGACTTATTCTGCTGCCAATAAATGTCCATCAGCCTTGTCAAGGCGATGACGAATTTGCGTGACCAACAAAGACTGATCAGGTGCACAATTTTGGTAGGTCAAATAGCCGCCTGCTTGAATGGGCTTAATGACCTTTGCACCCTCTGCAAGACCAAGCGGAAGCGCTGTCTCAGCTTGGCCTTGTTCATGGGTCACGGCCCACGCGCGATATTCCGTTTCGCCAATTTTACCAAGCGTTTCACCCACTTTGAGATCGCGCTTAGCAACCGCAACCGCTTCTGCAACGGGGCGGGCTAACGGCACCATATCGGCGGTGCCATAAAGGACGGCGCGAGCCGCCGACAAAGGTGCTTCAAGACTTGTTAAATGATAAGGCCGGAAGAGCGTAAAATAGGGTCCTTTACCCACTTTCAAATCTGCCATGCGCTCGACAATGCGCGGATGGTCGGATTCGACCACACAAAAGACGCCAGGTGCCACGCCTTTACCGGTTGAATAATCGACCCGACGCTTGCCACTCAACACGCCGCCATCTTTCGACGGGACTAAAATCTCGGACAAGGATTCGCGCGGCGCGGCTGGGCCATGCATGCCGGGCCGATCTGGAATAAGCCCGGTCGCATTAGCAATAGCGACCATCTCAACCATTGTTTTGGAACCGTCGACAAACTCGACAAGCATGCGGGGGTTCATATTGCGTGCCCGAGCTTCGACTTCGTAATCAGCCGGTACAGCATCAAATTTTAGCGGGTTATTTTTTCCCTTACCGGCACAGACAATCTCAAGCCCCAAAGACTGGGCAAAGCTGATAAGCTCAATGGCCGCCGCCGGCTCGTCGCCCGCAGCGCCCGTGTACACGATACCGGCGGACCGCGCCTCGGCATGGAGATAGCGGCCAATGGTGATATCGGCCTCGACATTCATCATCACAATATGTTTGCCATTCCGGATGGCCTCGAGTGCGATCAACGTGCCGGTATTGGGATTGCCTGTCGCATCAATGAGAACTTCAATTCGACCAGCGGCCGCCAAAGTCACGATATCACCCGTAATGGGCAAACGACCGCGCTCAATCGCCGAATCAATCGCGCCCGGGCTCTTGGCCTCAACAACAAGGTCACGGCGATAGCCATTTTCGACGGCAACTTCGATGGCGTTCGCGACATTTCGAACAGCGATAGCCCCAAGCCTTATGCCGGGCATCCGGTTGAGCTGTACGATCAAATCCGTTCCCATCTGGCCAACACCCACAATTCCGATGGTGACGGGCTTGCCAGATGCGGCCCGGACCTTCAGATCGGCGACTAGCGGGGAAACATTCTCGATCATGTGTCAATTTTTCCTGACGTAATAAATCGTCAATATAAGTTTACAATATCGATGGTCGCACCCTAAGCGCAGCATGGGCCTATCGGCAAGCCCTGATTTTTGAACATTTTATGGAACAAAAGTTAGATTTTGCCCCGTTGAAACACCTCTGAAGAGCGCAAATCGGCTAAAAACAGACTCATGGGGACCATGTGCTAAACTCGACCGATTAAGGGGTGAAGTTTTTTGTCATCTAGGATAAGAAACATAAGACGAATCAATATGTTCCGATCCGAATTTTAAAGGCCTAGCCCGATCATGAGCGAAGAAGACCGCCGCACCGAAGCCGCCGATGCCTATGGCGCCGAATCCATTAAGGTTTTGAAGGGGTTAGACGCTGTACGCAAACGTCCAGGCATGTATATTGGCGATACCGACGATGGTTCGGGCTTGCATCACATGGTGTATGAAGTCGTCGATAATGCGATTGACGAAGCGCTGGCGGGCCATGCCGACCTTGTAACGGTTACGCTTAATGCCGACGGATCAGTGACGGTAACAGATAATGGTCGCGGTATTCCGACCGATATCCACCCCTCGGAAGGTGTGTCGACCGCCGAAGTGATCATGACCCAGCTCCATGCGGGCGGGAAATTCGACCAAAACTCCTACAAAGTTTCGGGCGGTTTGCACGGCGTGGGTGTTTCCGTCGTCAATGCATTATCCGAGTGGTTGGAATTGCGGATTTGGCGCGGTGGCCAAGAATATAAAATGCGCTTCACCCATGGCGTTGCCGACGCGCCTTTGGCGGTAGTGGGCCCCGCCGACCGGCGCAACGGGACCGAAGTGACGTTTAAGGCTTCGCCTGAAACCTTTACGATGGTCGAGTATAACTACGGCACGCTAGAGCATCGTTTGCGGGAATTGGCCTTCCTGAACTCCGGCGTCCATATTGTATTAACCGATGCCCGGCACTCGGAAACGGTTAAACTGGACTTGGTGTATGAAGGCGGTTTGCAGGAATTTGCTCGCTATCTCGATCGCGCTAAAACGCCACTGATCAAAGATCCGATTTATGTGACGACCGAAAAGGACGGCATCACCGTCGAAGTCGCAATGTGGTGGAATGACAGCTACCACGAGAATGTGTTGTGTTTTACCAACAATATTCCGCAACGCGATGGCGGTACGCATTTGGCCGGTTTCCGCGGTGCGCTGACCCGTCAGGTTACGAGCTACGCGGAAAGCTCCGGTATTGCGAAAAAAGAAAAAGTCTCACTCACCGGCGACGATACCCGCGAAGGTTTAACGGCCATTCTCTCGGTGAAGGTGCCTGATCCAAAATTCTCGTCGCAGACTAAGGACAAGCTCGTTTCTTCCGAAGTGCGCCCCGTTGTGGAAAGCGCGCTGGGAGAAGCATTAGCCATCTGGTTTGAAGAGCATCCGGCAGACGCAAGAACGGTCGTTGGCAAGGTTGTTGAAGCCGCGGCAGCCCGCGAAGCCGCACGAAAAGCGCGCGAACTTACCCGCCGCAAAGGTGCGCTTGATGTCGCTAACCTGCCCGGCAAGCTTGCTGACTGTCAGGAACGTGATCCGGCCAATGCCGAAATCTTTATCGTCGAGGGTGACTCAGCAGGTGGTTCGGCCAAGCAGGGTCGTAACCGCGAATATCAGGCGGTGTTACCGTTACGCGGTAAGATTTTGAACGTTGAACGCGCACGGTTTGACAAGATGCTCGGTAGCCAGGAAATCGGCACACTGATTACGGCATTGGGTACGGGTATCGGCAAAGACGAGTTTAATTGCGATAAGCTGCGCTACCACAAGATCATCATCATGACCGATGCTGACGTTGATGGTTCGCATATTCGGACGCTGCTCTTGACGTTCTTCTTCCGGCAAATGCCGGAATTGATCGAGCGTGGACATCTCTATATTGCGCAGCCGCCGCTATATAAAGTTGCGCGCGGCAAATCGCAGCAATATCTGAAAGACGAGCGCGCGCTTGAGGATTACCTCGTTGATAATGGCATTGAAGGTGCGGTTTTGCGGTTGGCTTCGGGCGAAGAGCGCACGGGGCTTGATCTCAAACGGTTAATTGATGAAGCGCGTTTGGTACGCACCGTTTTGGGTGGTCTCCATTCACGCTATAACCGTGATATCGTTGAGCAGGGCGCCATAGAAGGCTTGCTCCGCCCAATCACAGATGTCTCGATTGCTGAAGGATTAGCGCAAAAACTTGCGATGCGACTTGATGGCATGGCTGATGTAGCCGAACGCGGCTGGACTGGCCATGTGCGTGATGGCGGTTATCTATTAGAGCGGACGCTTCGTGGCGTTAAACAAGTCGCGATCTTGGATGCGGCATTGCTAGCCTCTGCCGATGCCCGCAAATTGGATGAGCATTCGGCTTCGCTGGGCGAGATTTACTCGGCACCCGCCATGCTCTCCCGCAAGGGTGATGACAGTCAGGTCAACGGTCCATTGGGTCTTTTCGAGGCCCTCACCTCTATCGGCCGCAAGGGCATCACGATGCAGCGTTATAAAGGCTTGGGTGAAATGAACCCCGAGCAATTATGGGAAACAACGCTCGACCGTAATGTGCGCTCGCTCTTGCAGGTGCGCGTGCGTGAAGCTGCTGATGCGGACGACATCTTCACTAAGCTGATGGGCGATGTTGTGGAACCACGACGAGAGTTTATCCAGAGTAATGCGCTGAGTGTCGCGAATTTGGACGTATAAGCTCGACGAAGGCGGAATTTGATTGTGACCAGCAAAGCCTCCGCCTTCGCCTCACGCGATTATCGCGTGTTTTTCACCTCACGGGTTCTATCGGCCCTCGGCCACCAAATGGAAGTGGTGGCGCTGGGCTGGCTTGTTTATGAGATGACCGGTAGCGCGTTTGCGTTAGGGTTAATTGGACTGGCGTCATTTCTGCCTGTGCTAACCATGTCCCTGATTTCGGGCCACGTGGCGGATCGGTTTGATCGGCGTTGGATTGGCATCCTCTGTTACGGCTTGATTGCGATCGGATCAGCTGGATTAATCGCCTGCGCGATCATCGGCAAACCAGCGCTTTATGCGGTTTATGGAATTACGATTTTACTTGGCTTTGCGCGCTCCTTTTCTAATCCGGCAACGCAAGCACTGATGCCGACGCTGGTACCACGCGAGGCTTTACCGAATGCGATTTCTTGGAGCACGTCGGCTTGGCAATCGGCATCAATTGTCGGCCCCGCGCTTGGTGGTATCCTCTATATTTTTGGACCGGGAACCGTATTCGGTATTGCGGGCCTCATGTTTATTGGTTCCGCGTTTAGTCTTTATGCAATCCATACGCGTCCGGATCCTCAAAAGCGCGAACCGGCAACACTTGAGGCCGCACTCGCAGGTATTCGGTTTATGCGTGAAAAGCCGGTTATTTTGGGAGCTATTTCACTTGATCTTTTCGCAGTGCTTCTAGGCGGCGCCTCCGCTCTCTTGCCAGTCTATGCGCATGATATTTTGATGACGGGACCGTGGGGCTTGGGCGTCTTACGTAGCGCAATTTCGGTTGGCGCCATTTTGATGGCTATCCTCTTGGCGCGCTTTCCGGTTAATCGAAATTCCGGACGCATCATGTTGATCTCGGTTGCCGTTTTTGGTGTTACGATTATCGTCTTTGGCGTATCGACTAATTTCTGGCTCTCGCTAGCGGCGCTTCTCGTGATGGGCGCTTCTGACATGATCAGCGTCTATATCCGCCAGACATTGGTACAATCCGAAACACCCGACGCCATGCGCGGACGCGTTTCTGCCGTGAGTACCGTTTTTATTGGCGCCTCAAATGAACTCGGCGAATTTGAGAGCGGTATGATGGCAGCAGCACTGGGAACGGTGCCATCGGTCGTCATTGGCGGCATTGGAACGCTAATTGTTGTCGCACTATGGGCTAAATTTTTTCCATCATTGCGTGAGCGTGATCGCTTACTTTCCGAGCACGCTTGAAAGTTACTCTACCGTTTTAAAGGGCAGCAATTCGCCCATGCGGCTACCATCCCGCGCAAGCTCCGCGCTTGGCGTATCCAATTCCATATCCGCAATGCGCGTTCCGCGTCGAACGATCGAATCGGTTGATTTCGTAATCAGGCTCACATCCTCATTGGCTTGCCGGAAATGCGTATCGAGTTTGCCAACGCGCTCGCTCAAACGTCTGACATCCTCGAGGATGCGACCCACTTCTTGCTGAACAAGATTGGCTTGTTCGCGCATTTTAGAATCTTTCACGATCACTTGCAGCATCTGAATGGCCATCATCAGCAAAGACGGCGACGCAATCATAATCCGCTGTTTTTGTGCCTTTTGAATGAGATCATCAAAAAACTCGTGTAAGTCGGCGTAGATGGATTCTGATGGAACGAACATCACCGCGATTTCCTGCGTCTCACCCGCAAGAATATATTTCTCGGAAATGTCTTTAATATGGGTCGAGATGTCAGTGCGAATGCGCGCCGCTGCTAGTTTCTTCTCATCCTCCGCGCGGGCATCGCGAAAGGCAGTGAAACTTTCGAGCGGAAATTTGGCATCAACCACCAAAGGTCTTGGGTCATTGGGCAAGCGAATAATGCAATCGGGCCGCTTGCCACCTTTCAGCGTTGCCTGAAACTCATAGGCATTGAGTGGCAGAGCATCGCGAATAATTGCTTCCATCCGGCCCTGACCAAACGCACCGCGCGTCTGCTTGTTGGACAGCACGTCCTTTAAGGTCAGAACTTCGCTGGTTAACGATGTCAGATTTTTCTGGGCAGCATCAATAACCGCTAACCGTTCATTCAGTTTCGAAAGATTCTCGGTCGTCTCTTTGACGTTTTCCTTGAGACCGTCGCCAACGCGATTTTGCAAACTATCAAATCGCTCGCCAACGCTTTGGGTTAGTGTTGCGATACGGCCTGTGACTTCAGCCTGCAGCGCTCTCACATCTGACATTTGCTGATCAAGGTGACGCTGGCGTTCAAATTGCGCCGCAGCTTCAATCATGCGGTCGCGGCTTGCCCTTGAGATCACGATGCCGAGCCAGCCTAACACACCCAAGACGGCAAGCGCCAAAAGCATCATCAGCACTTCAAAAAATCCTAGCATAGATACGGCTCCGTTGATCTCAGCCATATGCTGGTAGCAGACTTAGTGTTGAATCCAAAGAACAAAAGATGAACAATTTGACGAAATCCCCCATAATCATTATGTGACACTCATCATGACCGTTCGCCCGCTCGTTATTCTTCCAGATCCGCTTCTTCGCGTCGTTTCCGGCGCTGTCGCCAATATTGATGGCGCGACGAAAGCGTTGATCGATGACATGTTTGAAACCATGTATGAGGCACCAGGCGTAGGCCTTGCTGCCGTGCAAATTGGCGTTACGACGCGAGTTGTTACGATGGATGCCACCCGTGGCGATGATGAAAAGCAGCCCTTGGCGCTGATCAATCCAGAAATTATCTGGTCATCCGACGCGCTCAACGAATATGAAGAAGGCTGTTTGTCGATCCCAGAATTCTACGGTGTTGTCATCCGCCCCACCAAAGTCGGCGTCCGTTATCTGGATCTCGATGGCAAGGTGCTCGAACGTGAAATGGATGGCCTTGCGGCGACCGTCATCCAACATGAAATTGATCATCTCAATGGCAAGCTATTCATTGATCATTTGTCGCGCTTGAAACGTGAGCGGGTGATCAAGAAATTCCAAAAGCAAGCACGCCGCGAGGGCGGCGAGTGAGCGGTTTGCGCATCGTCTTTATGGGCACGCCTGATTTCGCTGTGCCTACATTATCCGCACTGGTTGGCCATGGGCACGAGATTGTCGCTTGCTATACCCGCGCACCGGCACCGGCTGGCCGCGGGATGGCGTTACGCCCTTCTCCCGTCCATGAAGCAGCCAATCGCTTTTCTATGCCGGTTTTGACGCCATCGACACTTAAAACCGACGAAGCCGTAGCGGAATTTCTGGGCCATCAGGCTGATGTCGCCATTGTTGTGGCCTATGGCATGATCTTGCCAAAAGCTATTCTCGATATTCCGCCGCTTGGCTGTCTTAACCTTCATGCATCGCTGCTGCCGCGTTGGCGTGGTGCAGCGCCGATACAACGCGCCATTATGGCGGGTGATGCAGAAACAGGCGTGGCGGTCATGAAAATGGCCGAAGGCTTGGATACCGGCCCCGTCGGTATGATCGAGAAGCTCACAATCATGCCCAATCTCACCGCTGGTGAGGCTCATGATCGTTTAGCCATATTGGGTGCCGATCTGATGATAAGGGCCATTGCGGCATTATCGCGAGGCGGCCTAATCTTCGTTGAACAATCGCAAGAAGGTGTAGAATACGCCAAGAAATTGACCAATGAAGAATGTCGCATTGATTGGTCAAAACCCGCATCGATAATCCATAATCAAGTGCGCGGCCTTTCGCCGTTTCCGGGTGCGTTTACGATGGCTGACTTCGGCAAAGGTCCTGAACGGTTAAAGATATTGCGTACCGAACTGATGCAAAGGTCGGGAAAAGCTGGAACCGTTATGGATGAACATCTCACCGTAGGGTGCGGTGAAAGCTCTGTTCGGTTGATTGACGTGCAACGTGCGGGCTCAAAACCGATGTCAGCGTCTGAGTTTTTACGCGGCTCCACCCTATCTGTCGGTACGGTTATTGGCTGATGCCCCGCTATAAAATGATCGTTGAATATGACGGAACCGGGTTCCATGGCTGGCAGCACCAGCGGGATGGCAATTCGGTGCAGGAATCCATTGAAACCGCCATTACACAATTCACGGGCGAAAGCCGTCGCGTTCAAGCGGCAGGACGGACAGATTCTGGCGTTCACGCCACGCATCAAGTCATTCACGTTGATTTAGCCGTCGATTGGCCCAAAGATACCGTTCGCGATGCTTTGAATGCGCATCTGAAAGGACAAGGCGTTGCCATTCTGGACGCAAGAAGGGTGGCTGATGCGTTCGATGCGCGGATGTCGGCTCGCAAGCGCCATTATGTCTACCGCATCACCAATCGGCGCGCGCCGGTGGTCATCGATAAACATCGCTCATGGCATGTGAAATGGCGTATTGATCCCGTGCTTATGCAGCAAGGTGCGGATCAATTGATTGGCAAGCATGATTTTACGACATTTCGCGCCGCCGAATGTCAGGCGGCGAGCCCTTTAAAGACGCTTGATCGTTTAGATGTTGTGGCGAATAGCGAAGATATTCGAGTTTATGCTTCCGCCCGTTCCTTTCTTCATCACCAAGTTCGCTCCATGGTTGGATCGTTAATTTTGGTTGCTACTGGAAAATGGGCTCCAAGCGATTTGCGAGCGGCGCTTGAAGCCTGCGACCGTTCGCGCTGCGGGCCGATGGCACCGCCGGATGGTCTTTATCTCATTGGCGTCGATTATGAGGGTGCTGATGCTGAAATCTAATCTCGGAATATTCGCACGAACATCTATCGCGCTGGCGCAATGCGTGCGTTTCTATTCGCGCATCGCTGTGCCTCAGCTTCCTTACGAAGACGACCCACATGCAGCGCCCGATTTTCGGATCGTGCCACGGGTGTTGCCTGTCGCTGGGATGATCATCGGCTTGCCCTCGGCGCTGATCGTCTTAGCCGCTGCCGCACTCGGCATGGGCGGCTTCTTAGCGGCATCGCTCGCTGTGACGGTTGCTATTCTTACGACTGGCGCCATGGCGGAAGATGGGCTTTCGGACGTAGCCGACGGGTTTGGTGGTGGCCACACGGTTGAACGTCGGCTCGAGATCATGGCCGATAGTAGGCTGGGATCTTATGGTGCAGCGGCAATGGTGATGTCGCTGCTTATCCGGGTGATTGCGCTCGGCAATCTCATCGATTTTATCGGCTATGGCGCAGGTGCCGCTGCCATCATCGCCGCTGCTGCAGTATCCCGCATATCCGGCTTAATGCCGCTGGTGTTTTTGCCCTCGGCCAGGCCGGGTGGAAAATCGGCAAGCGTTGGACGGCCGACTGCGGTGACGATTTCCTTTGCTTTGATCTTGTCCATTATTTTAGGCGCGGCCATCTTGTTTACCGGCGGCTTTCACGCGCGTGGCATTGCTTTAGCCTTGATCCTGTCGCTTTTTACATCTTTACCGATGATTGCTCTCGCGCAAAGGATGATTGGCGGACAGACAGGCGATGTCGCAGGCGCCACACAACAGGTCGCGGAGATTATCTTCCTTATTACCCTTTTTGTGGCATAAGAAGTTCATGAACGTTTCCACGCCCTGCATCAAAACCTGCGTTATCGATCACGTCACCGGCTATTGCATCGGTTGCGGACGCACGGGCACTGAGATTTCGCAATGGCCCTTTATGCCAGAGCCGGATCGTATTTCGATCATGGCAACGCTTGCCGATCGGCTCAAAGGCATGTCCAGTCGTGCAGCCCGTGGTGGTAGAACGCGCGAGCGCGTCAGGCAGCGAGGCTCCACAGGAACCTAAGAATAACGGCCAGTAAAAAGAGGCCAAACGCCATTTCCAATTGCCGCTTTGGTAGTCGGTGCGCGAGGTTAACGCCAAGCTTCACGGTCAGCATGCTCATTGGCACAAAAAGCGCGATCCCAATCAGCGAAACAAAGCCAAGCGAAAAAGGAGGTAACACATCCATTTTTGGCCAGCCTGCATAGATGTAGCCCAAGGCGCCCGGTATCGAAATCAGAATGCCGAGGCCCGAGGATGTCGCAACCGCTTGATGGATGGGGCGGCGATACAGCATCATATAAACATTACAAAGCTGCCCGCCGCCAATGCCCATCAAAGACGATAAAAGGCCGATCACGACGCCATAGATTTTAAGAGGTAAGCCTGTTGGCATATCGCCTTTGAGCACCCAACTGTCACGCGCAAATAAAAGCCGGATACAGGTGAAGCTCGCAATGCCAATAAAGAGCGCTTTAAACAGCATTGGCGGCGCAATACGCGCCACTAAAGTGCCTGCCGCAACGCCCAACACGACGGGAACGGCCCAAGCTTTCAACAAGTCCATATCCACGGCACCTTTGGCGTAATGGGCGCGAAAGGAACGGATAGATGTGGGGATGATTATCGCAAGCGATGAGCCAATCGCCAAGGGCATGCGCACTTCTTCAACAACGCCCGTTGCCCGAAAGAGTTCATAGAGCACCGGGACGATAAGAATACCGCCACCAACGCCAAAGACCCCTGCCAAAATACCTGTTGCTGCACCTGCAACGAGAAGGCCTCCGATCAGGAAAATAAGATCATTGGTGGCGATTGCATCAAACATAAAAGGATCTTTCGGTTAGGGATCAGGCGGCTTGTTCGATGGAGCGATCAATATGGGCGATGGCATCACGCAAAACGCTTAGCGTTGCGCCACGCTTAACGCCTTCCGTTGCCAAATGACGACGGAAGGCGCGAGCACCCGGACGACCTTGAAAGAGGCCAAGAAGATGCCGCGTCATGGTGTGCAATGCCAAACCTTCCGCCAAACGCGCTTCAATGTAGGGATAGAATGCTTCAAGGGCCGCGAAGGCATCAGCGACTGGGGCTTCTTTGCCATAAAGTTCTGGGTCTATGTGCAGCAACATCTCCGGATTATGATAGGCCTCACGCCCGATCATGACACCATCGACATGGGCAAGATGGGCGTGAATATCCGTGAAGGTCGCAATGCCTCCATTGATCGCAATTGGATAATCGCTAAGCCGCTTTTTAAGCGCATAAACGAGCGGATAATCAAGCGGTGGTACTTCGCGGTTTTCTTTTGGTGATAAGCCCTTGAGCCACGCCTTGCGCGCGTGAACGGTGATCGAATCAGAGCCAGCGGCGATCACTGCATCCGCTAGTGCGTTAAGGGCAAGCTCTGGATCTTGATCGTCGACGCCAATGCGGCATTTAACCGAAACCGGAATTGAGACGGCGGCTTTCATCGCCCCGATGCACTCGGCTACAAGCTGCGGCTCTTGCATTAAACAGGCCCCAAAGCGGCCTTCCTGAACGCGATCGGATGGGCAACCGACATTGAGATTAATTTCTTGATAACCGTAATCGGCTGCAATTTTGGCGGCTTCCGCCAGTTCCGTTGGATTAGAGCCACCAAGTTGCACGATCACGGGATGTTCGGCGTCATCAAATCCCAATAGCCGATCACGGGCACCATGTTTGATAGCCGCCGACGTTACCATTTCTGTGTAAAGCACTGCGTGGCGCGTGAAGAGGCGATGGAAAAAACGGCAATGCCGATCTGTCCAATCCATCATCGGTGCAACGGTGAAACGCGGGAAATTCGCTTGCATGAAGGGCTTTCTAGCCTTCTGAACCACGCGGTGCAAAGACTTTATGGCTTAACGAAGGCGACGCCTCGACGAGGGAGCGTGTGTAAGCGTCTGCTGGCTCGACTAAAACTCGCCCTGTCGGCCCTTGCTCGACCACCTTGCCATCTTTCATCACCAAAAGATGGTTGGCGACGCGACGGGCAACTCCCAAATCATGCGTGATAAAAACCATTGCAATGCCATGCTGCTGGCGGAGCCCATCCAATAAATCGAGAATTTGCGCACGAACGCCGATATCGAGCGCTGAGACGGGCTCATCAAGAACAACGATATCAGGTTTGCTTATGATAGCTCTCGCAATAGCCGCGCGTTGCGCCTGACCGCCCGAAACTTGATGAGGATAGCGCTCCGCGAAATTCGGATCGAGACCCACTTCCTGCAAGGCAAGAGTGACACGCTGAGATTGTGCTGCAGAGTCCAAAGCCTCGGCGTGAAGAGGCTCGGCAATCGATTGACCGAGTGTCCAACGCGGGTTGAGCGAGCCTGCCGGATCTTGAAACACCATCTGTACTTGGCAAAGTGATTGTAACGCTTCAAGCTGCCCGGCGAGTGGCTTTGCAAGGCCCGTTATAAGCCTTGCCAGCGTTGACTTGCCCGAGCCCGACTGGCCGACAATGCCCAGGCACTCTCCGCTGCGCAGCTCAAACGAGACATCATCAAGTGCCCGCTTCTTCTGATAGCTAAAGGAGAGATGTCGCCCACGTAAAATGACTTCGCTCTGTTTCATTTCTAAAACGGCATTCTCTGCCATAGCACTTTCAAGAAGTGCTCTCAGTCGCGGTGAGTATTTCGCATCTATATTCTTTGTATCAGAGGCTTCGATGATTTTGCCCTCTTCGATGAGGGCGATGTGATCGGCAAGCGTTGCAACAGCTGGAAGATCATGGCTTACCAGTAAAATTCCAATTCCTTCCTCGCGTGCAAGTTTAAGGAATAAATTTAAGATCGACGCTTCGGTTGTAACATCTAGAGCCGTCGTTGGCTCATCGGCGAGCAGAAGTTTGGGCGAAAGGGCAAGAGCAGCGGCAATCATAGCGCGTTGTCTTTGCCCACCCGAAATTTCATGCGGATAGCGAGCAAATGCATCAATATCCGCTGGAAACTCCGTACGATCCAAAACACGGCGTGCTTCTATTCGCGCGGCTTTTTGATCAAGTCCAAGATGCCATCGAAGTGGCTCGGCAACGTGATCGCCAATCGTCATTAAAGGATCAAAGGCTGCGGCTGAATCTTGGAAGACGATGCCGATATCACGCCCCCTTATATGGCCGAGCTTCTTCTCGCTCAGCGTGAGAAGGGAGGTGTCATTCAACAGGATCGTTCCACTCAATGCTGCTGCCTTTGGTGGTAGACCGATGATCGATCGTGCTGTTAATGATTTTCCGGATCCCGATGCGCCAACAAGTCCTACGATTTTACCGGACTCGAGTGTAAGATTAAGACCATCGAGCAATCGACGACCATTCAACGTCAGTGATAGACCTTTGATGTCGAGGAGCGCCATGATCAGCTTCTTCTCTTTCGAGGATCCAACCATTCGCTCAAAGCATCACCAAGCAGCGTAAAGCCCAGTACCGCTAAAACAATTGCAATTCCCGGAACGAGCACCATGCGAGGTGCGATGCCAATAAAGGTTTGCGCTTCGTTCAGCATCCGACCCCAACTTGGCGTTGGAGGCGTTACACCTAATCCGACGTAAGACAGACCCGCTTCCGCTAAGATCCCCAGTCCCAATTGGATCGTTATCTGAATAATGATCGTACCTAGAATCAAGGGTAAGGCATGACGGATCGCGATGCTCAACTCATGCCGTCCTGCCAAGCGCGAGGCGTGAATAAAATCGAGCGTCCAAATGGATTGTGCTCGGTTGAAAGAAACGCGTGCAAAGACGGGGATATTAAAAATACCAATCGCCAATATTGCGTTCAGCATCCCGGCGCCAACCGTATCATGCAACAAGATTGCGATCACGAGGGCTGGAAAGGCGAAGATGAAATCATTGGCGCGCATAATGGCTTGGCTCAACCAATTCTCCCGCGCGGACGCGACCAAACCTAATGGAACGCCAATACCAGCACCGATGCCGACAGCAGCAATCGCCACAAGAAGAGAAGCGACGGTTCCCCGCATGGTAAGGCCAAACAGATCACGACCGAGTTGATCGGTACCTAACCAATGATCGACCGATGGCGCATGAAGCTTTTCACCGACTTGAATAAACGTCGGATCCTTCATCCATGGCATCAGCGAAAGAAACGCAATACACATGAACGCTCCGATAATCAGCGCACCGGTAAGAAAACTAATATTCTTGAAAATGGATCGCTTCATGATCGGCGCCGTAAGCGTGGATCAATTGCTAAGGCGGCGAGATCAACCAAAAAGGTGACAATTATAACGCTCGCAATAAGAAGCATCGAAGCGCCGCCAACGACCGCAAGATCGCGCTGATTAACAGCTTGGAAAATTAATCGACCAAGACCCGGTAAATAAAAGACGTTTTCGATGATGATGGTGCCGGCCAGCAAAAATGAAAATTGCAAACCCATGATCGAGACAACCGGTATCATCGCATTGGGTAACGCATGACGAAAGATCGCTGCATTCTGCGATAATCCACGGGCGCGAGCCGCAATCATGTATGTATCTTCAAGATTTTCGAGTAATGCGCCGCGTGTAACACGAGTGAGAATGGCCGCTTGTGGTGCCGCGAGCGCGAAGGCTGGTAAGATTAAAGAACGGATAGCGTTCCATCCATTGCTCCATCCGGAAAAACCACCAGCTGGCAGCCAATGAAACGTGATGGCAAAAATAAATACAAGCAACATCGCAAGCCAAAAATTCGGGATGGCAAGCAGAAGCTGTGTCTTAATTCGGACGGCGCGATCAAGCCATGTATCCTTATTCATGGCAGCGATAAGCCCGCCGGGAATACCAAGCAGCACCGCGAGGACAAGCGACACAATCGCCAAGGGCAAACTGACAGGCAAGCGCTCCGCAATCAAAGTGGCAACGGGGACATGATAGGTATGGCTCATCCCCAAATTGCCAGAGAGCAGTCCACTGACCCATTGAAAGAAACGGGTAAGCAGAGGTTGATCAAGACCCATTTCATGGCGCAGTGCGAGTAGCGTATCTGGCCGTGCACCGGTGCCGAGAATGAGTTGCGCCGGATCACCTGGCAATATTTGTAACATGAAAAAGACGAGAATGCTCGCCACCGCTAGTGTGGCAACTAGGCCAATCATTCGTCTCAGGATTAGAATTTTCATGTTAGCCGATTAACGACGCGCACCGTTTAGCTTTTCATCAGCCAGTTGCAAAATTGTTTTCAAGCCCGGCTCCACAATTGCCTCGTCTGCATCTTCAAAACTGAAGCTTTGGATTTGGCGAAGTCCCTTTTCTTTAAACTCTGCAGCCTGCGATTCAACTTTTAAAAGATAAACCGCGACATTCGCGAGCTCCCAATGTCCGGACCTCCGTTTCCAAAAGAGATAAGATCCAATCGGGCGTTTGACCATCTTACCGATAAAGCCGCCTTCTTCGTAGGCTTCCATCGCCGCCGCTTCGGCCCGTGAAAGCCCCTTTATGGGATTACCCTTCGGAATCGACCACCGACCCGAGTCCCGCGTTGTGATGAGCGTCACCCTCCATTGGCCGCTCGAATCGCAGACGACCGGAAGCGCACCAACCTGCTTTAGTGTCGTCGGTACAATATCCGTGGCCTTTGGTAGATTTGGTTCCATCTGACAATCCGAATCCAATTTGCCTCACGGGTCAACTGTTGATTGCAGAGTTTGTGCACAAGAAGCTTTCAGCGAGGCAGTTATTTGCAGTAGACTGCACCCATGCGGCCCTCTGATCTTCTCATCCCCCTCCCCGCTGGCCTTTATTGCCCGCTCGCGGATCTTTTCATTGATCCGGTCAAACCGGTCGAGCGCGCCTTGATCACGCATGGCCATTCCGATCATGCCCGCGCCGGTCACGGCTCAGTTCTGGCAACTAAGGATACCCTCGGCATTATGGGCATTCGGTATAGCGAGCATTTCGCCGCGCAGATGCAAATTGCTCATTTTGGTGAGCCCATATCGATTAACGGCGTTCAGTTCAGCTTCCACCCGGCCGGGCATGTTTTGGGCTCTGCGCAGATTGCTGTTGAAGCAAAGGGTCTCAAAATTATCGTTTCAGGCGATTATAAACGCGCATCCGATCCGACCTGCCTACCCTTCGATCCACAGCGTTGCGATGTGTTTATTACAGAAGCTACTTTCGGCTTACCGGTCTTTACGCACCCTGATACCGCACAGGAAATCGAAAAACTCCTCCGATCGGTCGCGTTATTTCCTGAACGAGCCCATTTGGTAGGGGCTTATTCGCTCGGTAAAGCGCAACGCGTTATCGCGATTATCCGGGCAGCCGGCTATGACGCGCCGATTTATCTCCACGGCGCCTTAGAAAAGCTTACCGCCTATTATGTCGCGCAAGGAGCAAAACTCGGGGCGCTTAAGCCCGTCGCGGGCGTCGCTAAGGAAGATTTACAGGGCGCTATCATTCTATGCCCGCCAAGTTCGATACAGGACCTGTGGGCGAGAAAATTTCCTGATCCCGTAACCTGTTTCGCCTCTGGTTGGATGCGGATTCGGGCAAGAGCACGACAACGCGGCGTGGAATTGCCCTTGGTGGTTTCCGACCACGCCGACTGGCCCGATTTGCAACGCACCATCCTTGAAACAGGCGCATCCGAAATCTGGGTTACCCATGGCCAAGAGGATGCGCTCGTTCATTGGTGTCAAAGCATTGGCCTCCAAGCCAAGCCTCTAAACATGGTCGGCTATGGTGACGAAGGCGAAGCCGAGGCGGAGCCGAGCACCCCATGAACCGGTTTGCTGAATTACTGGACCGTCTGGCCTATGAGCCGCGGCGAAACGCCAAGATCCGGCTGTTATCGGATTATTTTTCAACAACCCCAGACCCTGATCGTGGATATGGGCTAGCGGCCATAACCGGCACGCTCGATTTTCTGCATGCCAAGCCTGCGATGATCCGAACCTTGATTGCGGAGCGCACCGATCCGGCTTTATTCGCGCTATCATACGACTATGTTGGCGATCTGTCCGAAACAGTCGCACTGATGTGGCCGAAAAGAGAGACGAACCTAACTAACCATTCCCTCGGCCTAGGCGAAATTATCACCCGTTTATCGACGGCAAAAAAATCTGAGATTCCTGCTCTATTGGCGAATCTTTTAGATGACTTAGACGAAACCGGTCGTTGGGCTCTGTTAAAACTTATTACGGGCGGCCTACGAATTGGGGTTTCAGCGAGACTTGCGAAAACGGCGCTTGCGCAAATGGCTGGCTTCAATGTCGATGCTATCGAAGAAGTCTGGCATGGAATGGCGCCTCCTTATGAGCCACTCTTTGAGTGGCTAGAGGGCAAGGGACCGATACCTTCAACCAATAACCCCGTACCTTTTCGTCCTGTTATGCTCGCCCATGCGATTGAGGAAAGTGATTTTACCGCTTTAGATCCGGCAGATTTTATCGCCGAATGGAAATGGGACGGAATTCGTATCCAAGCCTCGTCCGGTCGTGATGAAAATGGGAATATACTGACGCGACTCTATTCGCGAACTGGCGATGACATTTCAGCTACATTTCCTGACATCGTGGAAGCATTAGTAGGACTGAATGGAACCATTGACGGCGAATTACTGATCATTCGCGACGGCAAAGTTGATAGCTTCAACGCGCTACAGCAGCGTTTAAACCGTAAGACGCTTTCTTCTAAACTGTTGAGCGAAAATCCGGCGGCCATTCGTGCCTATGATGTCTTGTTTATAGACGGCATGGATATGCGTGAGCGTCCCTTTCACGAACGCCGCAAAGCCTTGGAAGCGTTGATCAAAAAACTTTCTTCGCCGCGTATTGATCTTTCATCCATCCTATCTTTCGACAGCTGGGAAAGCCTCGAACTGCTTAGATCTCGCCCGGAGACAAGCATCGCTGCCCACGATGCGGAAGCGATCGAGGGCTGCATGATTAAGCGGCACGATAGCCTCTATGTCGCCGGTCGACCAAAGGGGCTTTGGTATAAATGGAAACGCGATCCTTTTATCGTTGATGCGGTACTGATGTATGCGCAGCGCGGTCATGGAAAGCGATCATCGTTTTATTCCGATTTTACCTTCGGCGTTTGGAAAGGGGACGAGCTTGTTCCGGTCGGTAAATCCTATTTCGGATTTACGGATCAGGAGCTCATCGAAATTGATCGTTTTGTACGCAAAAACACGATCAATCGGTTTGGTCCTGTGCGTGAAGTCAGCCATGAACCTGAATTGGGCTTGGTTTTCGAGGTTGCATTTGAAGGGATCGGGGCATCAACCCGCCACCGTAGCGGCCTGGCGATGCGGTTCCCCCGAATTTCACGAATCCGCTGGGACAAGCCACCACGCGAGGCGGATAGGATTGAATCGCTAGAAATTTTGGCGGCTCAAGGTCGGAAAAAATCATAATTTCGTGAAACTTTCATAATTGAAGCTTGCGCAGAACCGTTCAAGACTGAATGATGGATCGTCAGTTGCGTTATCTTAGAAAGAATGACGAGGGAGGACAGATTTGGCCGAGGCAAATATGCGGATCGTCATCGCTGACGATCATCCTTTGGTTCGTGGCGCCCTGCGTACTTCCATAACGGCCCTTTTGGGATCCGTTCAGATCATCGAAGCCGGAAGTTTTGAGGAATTAGCGCCGGCCTTTTCTGGCGGCGATGTGGATCTTGTCTTGCTGGATCTGACGATGCCGGGCGTACAAGGATTTTCGGGCTTGCTCTATTTGCGAGCATCGCACCCTGCCACGCCAGTCATCGTTGTATCCGGCAATGAAGACCGTACGGTTATCCGTCGATGCATCGAACTTGGTGCGTCCGGTTATATTCCCAAATCGCTCGATGCGGCTCAAATGGGCACCGCCATCCAACAGGTGCTTGATGGCGGCAGCTGGACACCGGACGATATCGATTTAACGACCGCACCTGATGCAACAACCAGCGATATGGTACGCCGGCTTGCGAGCCTAACGCCGCAACAGGTGCGGGTTTTAATGATGCTCTCGACGGGACTATTGAACAAACAAATCGCCTATGAACTTTCGGTTTCTGAGGCGACCGTCAAAGCGCATGTTTCGGCCATCTTGCAAAAGCTTGATGTCGACAGCCGAACACAAGCCGTGATTGCGGCCTCAAAAATTGCTGCTGGACAATGGAACGCCGTGCAAGACACGAGCGCATAAATCAGTGTCCCATCAGCCTGCCCAGAAGGCGCAGCCCGTCGAGGCAACGCCGCGGAGATTTCTCGCGCTCGCCGTTCCCATTATGCTGGCTCACATTACCGAGCCTCTACTGGGGCTCGTCGACACGACGGCAATTGGTCGGCTCAACGATGTACCCATGTTAGGGGCCGTCGCGATTGGTGCTATTTTTTTTGATTTTATCTTTTGGGGTTTAGGAGCGCTGCGTCCGAGCACGGCAGGACTGACGGCGCAAGCGGTTGGTGCAGGATCAGACCGTGAGGTAAGCCTAACCCGCTATCGGGCTTTAACGGTAGCGGCAGCGTTGGGCTTTGTTCTCATCATTTTACAAGGTCCACTAACCGATTTCGCATTATATTTGCTGGGCCCAAGCGCGGAAGTCGATAGATCAGCGCGGATCTATATTCATATCCGGATTTGGGCCGCTCCCTTTGCACTCGCTAATTATGCAATTTTAGGTTCGCTCATTGGCTATGGGCGTACCGATCTCGGTTTGATCTTACAGGTCGCAATAAACCTCATCAAAATTAGTCTAGCCATTCTTCTGGTCAGTATCGCCGGTTACGGCATTGCTGGCGCTGCGATTGGGACCGTGATTGCGGATGGCATGGGAACATTGCTTGGGCTCTATATCACGGCCCGTCTTGGAGGGTTTAAAGGTGAGATTGCCATCAAAGAAATCTTTGACAGTAAAGCGCTAAAACGGCTCTTCGGCGTGAATATCGACATCATGATCCGAACGCTTGCGCTTTTAACAGCCTTTGGCTTTTTTACATCTGAAAGCGCGCGGCGCGGCGACGTCACATTGGCAGCAAATCAAGTTCTCAATATCTTATTTCTCGTTGCTGTTTATTTTCTTGATGGCTATGCAACCGCAGGCGAACAATTATGCGGGCAGTCGCTGGGTGCACGTGATGAAATTGGATTTCGAAAGAGCGTTGCTCTAGTGTTACAGTTCAGCCTCTGGACAGGCCTCGCCTTGAGCTTAGGACTCCTTGGCATTGGAAAAGACATCATTCAAGCGATCGCCGCAAATGCGGAAATACGCGACTATGCTGGGCAGTATCTGATCTATGCTGCACTTACGCCTTTAGCCGGCGC
>CANGPL010000029.1 GCA_947455725.1 Hyphomicrobiales bacterium
GATCTAACCCTCACCGCGTCGCCATATAACCCGCGACCATTAACTCTGCCGTCGCCGGATTACACGCCATCGGGATATCATAGACCAGAGCCAACCGGGTCAGCGCCTTCACATCCACATCATGCGGGTGAGGCGAAAGCGGGTCGACGAAAAACACCAGCCCATCGATTTTACCCTCGGCGATCAGCGCGCCAATTTGCTGGTCGCCCCCCATCGGCCCGCTTTTCATGCGCTCGATCGTGAGTTCCGGGCAGCGCTCCAAAATGCGCGTGCCAGTGGTTCCCGTGGCCACGATATCGCACAGCGCCAGATTATCGCGGTGTTTTTCCGCCCAATCGACCATTCGGGCTTTCATCTGGTCATGGGCGATAAGGGCGAGCTTGAAGCGGGCCATGGCATGGAGTCCTTTTTGAAATCAGCATCACCACCATAAAACGCCAATGCACTTTTAGAAAGCATCCACAATAGCGATGCAATTGCCGTAAAAATTGGCTTCCCGCATTGCGTTCGTCGTGCGATGTTTAAGCTTAGACAGTCTCATTGGGCTGTAGGACCGATAAGAGGGGAGATACCATGCGTTCTTTTATACTCGGCGCGATGATGACAGCGGGCCTCACGCTCGCCGCACATGCGGATACCATTAAGCCAGCCATTGTTTATGATCTTGGCGGCAAATTTGATAAGTCGTTTAACGAGGGCGTTTTCCATGGCGCGGAAGCGTTTCAGAAATCCTCCGGCATCGAGTTTCATGATTTTGAAATCCAGAACGATGCCCAGCGCGAACAGGCTTTGCGCCGTTTTGCGAAAGATGGCTTTTCACCCATTCTAGCCGTTGGCTTCAGCCAAGCGTCGGCCGTTGAAAAGGTCGCCAAAGAATTCCCGGACACGAAGTTTTCGATTATCGATATGGTCGTTGATGCACCGAATGTGCAGTCGATCGTGTTCAAGGAACATGAAGGCTCGTTCCTCGTTGGTCTTCTGGCCGCCAAGGCATCGAAAACCGGCAAAGTCGGCTTTGTCGGCGGCATGGATATTCCGCTCATCCGCCGCTTCGCGTGCGGCTATGTACAAGGCGTCAAATACGCCAATCCAAAAGATGAAGTGCTGCAGAACATGACGGGCACCACGGGTGCGGCATGGAATGACCCTGTAAAGGGTGCGGAACTCGCCAAATCGCAGATCGATCGTGGTGCGGATGTTGTCTATCACGCAGCTGGCGGCACGGGTGTTGGCGTTCTGCGTGCGACAGCTGATGCAGGCAAGCTCGGCATCGGTGTGGATTCGAACCAGAACGGCATGCATCCCGGCAAGGTTCTCACCTCCATGCTGAAGCGCGTTGACAATGCAACAATCGCCTCCTTCCAAGCCGCGAAAGACGGCACCTGGAAGTCAGGCATCAGCGTTCTTGGCCTCAAAGAAAACGGCGTTGGCTGGGCGTTGGATGACAACAACAAGGCACTCATCACGGCCGATATGAAAGCCGCTGTTGACGCTGCAACCGCCGATATCGCTTCGGGCAAAATCGTGGTTCACGATTACATGTCGGACAGCAAGTGCCCCGACTAATGAACAGCGTGGCGGGCCCTGTGCCCGCCATTGCCTTGTCGGATATCGATAAACGCTTCGGTGAGGTTCGCGCCAACAAGAATGTGAACCTCACGGTTGCAAGCGGTTCCGTGCATGGAGTCGTTGGCGAAAACGGTGCGGGTAAATCGACCTTGATGTCGATCCTGTACGGCTTTTACGAAGCCGATCGCGGCACCATCCACATTCATGGCAAGCCGGTCAGTATTCGCTCGCCGAAAGAGGCGATAGCGGTCGGCATTGGCATGGTGCATCAGCATTTTATGCTCGTTGAACCCTTAAGCGTGATCGATAATGTCATGCTCGGTGCCGAAGGCGGCGCGATGCTCGCCAAGGGTGAAGCGCAGATGCGCGCAGCGCTCGCCAAACTCGCTGAAGATTACGGCTTGGTGATTGACCCCGACGCGATTGTTGGTGATCTCCCCGTTGGCCTGCAACAACGCGTTGAAATTTTAAAAGCGCTCGTTCGCGGCGCCGATATTCTCATCCTTGATGAACCCACCGCTGTGTTGACGCCTGATGAAGCCGAGCAGCTTTTTGTGCTCCTTCGCACGCTCGCAGCGCAAGGCAAAACGGTGATCCTCATCACGCATAAGCTTAACGAGATCATGGCCGTGACCGATCACGTCTCGGTGATGCGTCGCGGCGAAATGGTCGCAACACTTAAAACCGCTGAAACCTCGCCTGAGCAATTGGCCGATCAGATGGTCGGTCGCCATGTGCTCCTCGACGTGTCGAAAGGCCCTGCGAAACTCGGACCTGTGCGCTTGAGCGTTGAAAATGTGGTGATCCGCGATGCCCATGCTTCGCTGCGCGTCAAAGATGTTTCGTTCCAAGTGCGCGCCGGTGAAATTTTAGGCCTCGCCGGTGTGGCAGGCAACGGCCAAAGCGAACTCTTGGAAGCCTTGGCCGGTATCATCACGCCAACGCTTGGTCGCATCACGCTTGATGGCCAAGACCTTATCACCCTCGCCCCAACGCCCGCCGAGCGTCGCGCGCAGGGTGTGTTGCACATCCCCGAAGACCGCCAACGCATGGGGCTCGTCCCTGCGTTTAGCGCCGCCGAGAGCATGATTTTGGGCTTCCAATCAGACCATGAATTTGGCACAGGTCCTTTGCTGTCCGCTGCCGCTATTGCAGCGCATACCGCGAAAGAAATGGATCTCTACGATATCCGCCCGCGTCAAACCTCGCTTAAAACGGCGAAATTCTCCGGCGGCAATCAACAAAAAATCGTGCTCGCGCGCGAGATCGAACATCAGCCCAAAGTATTGCTCGTCGGCCAACCGACCCGCGGCGTCGATGTCGGCGCCATTGAGTTCATCCATAAGCGGCTCATTGCTTTGCGCGATGCAGGTGTCGCCATTTTGTTGGTGTCGGTTGAGCTTGACGAAATCATGAGCCTGTCGGATCGCATCATTGTGATGTGCGGCGGTGTGATTACCGGCGAGCGCACGCCAGAGACCACCAATGACCGCGATCTCGGACTGCTGATGGCGGGTGTCACGGAGCGCGCCGCATGAGCACGCCGATTGAACTTCCAAAATGGGCCGATGTCAGCCTCGTTCCCATTCTCGCGGTGATCGTCGCCTTCCTCGTCGCGGGCCTCGTGGTGCTGGGCATCGGCGAGAACCCCGTCAAAGCTACGCTGTTGTTGCTCAAAGGCGCTTTAGGCTCAGGCGAGGGCATCGGCTACACGCTGTATTACGCCACGAATTTTATTTTTACAGGCTTAGCCGTTGCCATCGCCTTTCATGCGGGCCTGTTCAATATTGGCGGCGAAGGCCAAGCCACGATGGGCGGTCTCGGTGCCGCTCTTATTTGTCTCAGATTCGATTTTTTGCCTTGGTATATCGTCTTGCCGCTCGCTATTTTAGGTGCGATGGCGATGGGTGCGCTATGGGCCTTTATCCCCGGCTATTTGCAAGTCAAACGCGGCAGCCATGTCGTTATCACGACCATTATGTTCAATTTTTTAGCCGCAACTCTGGTTGTGTATTTGCTCGTCAATGTGATCGGCAAACCCGGTTTGATGTCGCCCGAAACACGCACCTTTGCAGCCTCAGCCCATCTACCCTATCTGCATGAGGCGCTCGCTTATTTCGGCATTATCATTCCAAAATCACCGCTCAATCTTTCCTTAGCTTTGGCGCTCTTAGCCTCGGCCTTTGTGTGGGTGCTTCTCTGGCACACCAAGCTTGGTTACGCGATCCGCACCGTGGGCCACAGCCCAACGGCCGCAACTTATGCCGGTATTTCAATCGGTCGCATTACCTTGATTACCATGGCCATTTCCGGTGCTTTAGCAGGCTTACTGGCGGTCAATGAAATCTTGGGCGTGCAAGGCCGTTTGCTGCTTGAATTTTCCTCCGGCTATGGCTTTATCGGCATCGCGGTGGCGTTGATGGGCCGAGCCCATCCGGTTGGCATTGTTTTAGCGTCAATCCTCTTCGGCATGCTCTATCAAGGCGGCACGGAACTTTCCTTCGAAATACCACGCGTCACGCGCGATATGATCGTCGCCATTTCAGGCCTCGTCATTCTGTTTGCGGGTGCCTTGGATGGTTTGATCCGTAGACCCGTGGCCGGTCTCTTCTCCCGTTTCTTAAAAAGCGGGGTGTGAGCGATATGGAAATCTATTCGACGCTCATTGCCATTCTTGAATCTGGTATGCGGCTGAGCGTGCCTTTGGTCTTTGCCTGTCTCGCAGGTTTGTGGTCGGAGCGTTCCGGCGTTGTCGATATCGGCTTAGAAGGTAAAATGCTGGTCGCAGCCTTTGCCTCCGCAGCCGCGGCGGGCGCCACCAATAATGCGCTGATTGGCTTGGGCGCGGGCATTATCGCTTCCATCGGTTTTGCGCTCATTCATGGCTTTGCAGCGATTAGCCAACGCGGCAATCAAATCGTCTCTGGCGTGGCGATTAATATGTTGGCCGCTGGTCTCACCGCTTTGGTCGGCAATGCCTGGTACGCGCAAGGTGGCCGTACGCCACCGCTAGAAGGCAATGCCCGTTTCCAGCCTCTCACTTGGCCGGGTGCTGAAACGATCGATCAAATCCCCTTGATCGGGCCCGTCTATGCGCATCTCATCTCGGGCCATTCCACGCTTGCCTATTGCGCCTTGGTCGCAACCCTTCTGAGTGGCTTCGTCTTGCGTCGCACGCGCTTCGGCTTACGCATCCGCGCGGTGGGTGAAAATCCCGCAGCGGTTGATACCGCAGGCGTATCGGTCACCCGCCTTCGCTATTTCGCGGTGATTATTGCGGGTGTCTTATGCGGCTTTGCGGGTTCTTATCTGGCGCTTGGCCAAGCCGCAGGCTTTCTCACCAATATGACGGCGGGCAAAGGCTTTATCGCGCTTGCCGCTTTGATCTTCGCTAAATGGCGCGCTTGGCCTGCCCTTTGGACGTGCTTTCTCTTCGGCCTATTGGATGCGGTGGCCATTCGCCTGCAAGGCGTCATGGTACCGGGCATAGGCCAAATCCCCGTACAAGCCATTCAGGCGCTGCCCTATCTGATGACGGTCATTTTGCTCGCAGGCTTTATTGGCAAGGCCATACCGCCAAAAGCCTCGGGCCTGCCTTATGTGAAAGAACGCTGATGGATGCTCACCTCAAAGCCCTGTTCGATGCTGCGGATTTAGCCGCCGCAAGGGCCTATGCGCCCTATTCAAACTTTTCTGTAGGTGCCGCCATCCGTACGCCTTCGGGCTATATCATTTCAGGTTGCAATGTCGAAAACGCCGCCTATCCCGCAGGCACCTGCGCCGAAGCGGGCGCGATTGCAGCCATGATCGCAACAGGCGAAAGCAAAATCAGCGAGATCGCCATTGTCGGCGTGAAAAGCAACCCGTGCTATCCCTGCGGCGCATGCCGCCAACGCATCTTCGAATTTTCCGATGCTGCAACGCGCGTTCATCTGCGCGATGGCGCAACAGGTGAAGCGATAACGCATTCCATTGACGCATTGTTACCGCACGCTTTTGGTCCACGGGATTTAGGCATTGGTTAAATTAATAAAACCCTCATGGTGAGCCGCCGCGAAGCGGCGTGTCGAACCACGCCCTTCGACTCGCACCTTCGGTGCGGCTCAGGGTGAGGGTATTGGAATACAGATTAGATTTTTAAATTGAGACTTCGATACCACCACGGATTGAACATGACACACGACATCCCATCAGCCCTCCAAGCCCTCAAAGAATGGGGCGTCGAAGGGCCTTTTGAGGTTGGCCTCGTGCTCGGCACGGGCTTAGGCCCTGTAGCCGATCTCGTGCACAATCCGGTGATCGTTTCTTACGCACACATCCCGGGCTTTCCCAAAGGCCAAGTCTCGGGCCATTCCGCGCGCATTGTTGCGGGCCACATCGGCAAGACACACGTTTTCGTCATGCAAGGGCGCGCCCATTATTACGAACATGGCGATGCCGCCATTATGCGCACGCCGATTGAAACCATGGCCGCGCTCGGTATCAAAAACCTGATCCTAACCAACGCCGCAGGCTCGCTTCTCGAGGACGTACCACCCGGCGCTTTGTCGCTTCTCGCCGACCATATCAATCTCTCCGGCGTCAACCCGCTGATCGGGATGGCGGACGATTCGCGCTTTGTACCCATGGTCGATGCCTATGATCCCGCATTGCGTTCATCCTTAAAGCAAGCGGCCATCGCATCCGACGTTAAGCTCAGCGAAGGCATCTATCACTGGTTCCCCGGCCCAAGCTTCGAAACCCCCGCCGAAATCCGCGCTTCAAAAATGTTGGGCGCAACACTAGTCGGCATGTCGACGGTCCCCGAAGTCATCCTAGCCCGTCGCATCGGATTAAAGGTCGCCGCCATCTCCATGGTCACCAATTACGGCGCCGGCCTCTTCGGCGGCGCCCCCTCCCACGCCGAGACGAAGAGTGTTGCAGCCGAGGCGGGCGAGAAGATGAAGGTGCTGTTAGGGGCGTTTTTTAAAACCGCAATTTAGCTTCCCTCTCCCCTTGCGGGAGAGGGTGGCCCCCGAATGGGGGTCGGGTGAGGGGAAAGTCACCGCTAACCCCTCATCCGTCATGCTTCGCATGACACCTTCTCCCGCAAGGGGAGAAGGCCGAATAGCGGCCCGCGCCAACGCCCCAAACCCTTCTTAATAGGTTGGACCGTCCGCAACGAAGCCCAACCTTTTGCAGATCACTGATTAGAAATGCCAATCGGCACATTGCCCCAAACGGCAGGATCACCAAACGCCAATTCTGCGGTTGTTCCATCGTCCAGTTTTGCAATGGCAATGCCTTGGCGAAGGTTTGATGCTCTTGAAATAATCGCAAAGCCTCGGCGCTCGTCAGAGCAAACGAAATTAGCTTTGATCGTCACGGCTGAATCAATTGAATTGTAGGTCCCACTGCACCGCACGCCATCCAGATTTTCGACCCAGAAATCACCCAGCCCTGACGCACGCCACGTCGATTGGCCCTGATACACTTTGCCCTTTGAATCTCGACCACGAATTGGAAGATATTCTTCCGCATTCGCCGCCTGTTCGTCGCCCGCTGAAACAGCGTGGGGTTTTGGCATAAAACTAATGAGCCAAGGCGCCAATGCCACGGCAATAAGTCCCAAAAATAGTGTCTTTATTTCCCTTTGAATCATAGGCTCTCGCTCCAACCAAGTGCCACTGCAAAGAGCGTATATATTCCCTAACGTTATGTCACGCGAGAAGATGAAGGCGCTATTGGGCGCGTGGTTCGACACGTAATTATTTTCCGTCATTGCGAGAAGCGCAGCGACGAAGCAACCCAGCCTTTTCTTGCGCCATCAACTGGGTTGCTTAGCGTTCGCTCGCAATGACGATAGAGATGATATTGCGACCTAATGTGGCGACCGCGCCAACGCCCCAACCCCTTCCCGATAGGTCGGGTACCGCAACTCAACCCCTAACTCTTCTCGAATGAGCCGGTTCGAAACGCGCTTATTATCTGCGTAAAAACTCCGTGCCATTTCACTCATGACAGCCTGCTCAAAAGGCACTTCCGGCGGTGGCTCGCGGCCTGTCACTTGTGCGGCATAGAGTAAAACATCCTGCGGCGGGGCGGGCTCATTGTCCGAGACATTATAGACGGCCCCGTTGCGCGGTTTCGCCATCGAGGCCAAGAGCACTTGCGCAATATCGTCGACATGGATGCGGTTGAACACCTGTCCTTTTTTGATCACGCGCTGCGCCCGTTGATCGAGATTGATAATCGGGTTTCGTCCCGGTCCATAAATCCCCGCTAGCCTGAAAATCTGCGTCGCTTTGCCGGAGCGTTGACCCAACGCCAACCACGCTTGCTCCACCTCGACCCGACGTTGCGTGCGGGCATGGCTCGGGTTCGGCGCAACGCTCTCATCCACCCAGCCACCATCGGCATCGCCATAGACGCCGATGGTCGAGAGATAGCCGATCCATCTTATGCTTTTGGAGGTTTCAATCTCTTGCGCAAAGCGACGCAACACGGGATCACCCGCTTCATCCGGCCCAACCGATACGAGTACCGCATCAGCCTCGCTCAAGGCTTGGGCGATCCGAGAGTCGGCGCTCCCCTCGTTCAACACCACAACCTCGCATCCGGGCTTTGTTGTGCGCTCGGCTTTCTCGGCTGTTCGTACGGTCGCCACAACAGACGTAAACCGCCCCTCGGCAAAGCGTAAAAACGCCTCCGACGTAAAGCCCAATCCAAAAACCACCAGCTTCATGGCTTCATCATCCCCGCCTGCCATTCGTCCCTCACTGTAGGATCGGTTTCGCCCGGATGATAGCGTTCGCGCAAGCGGGCGAATGGTCCATCGGGCAAAAGCCGCGACAGTGCCCACACCGCCGCCCCGCGCACCAAGGGCGAGGCATCGTCCAGAAGCCGCTCTGCTTCTGGAATAAGCGCCGCATCGCCCGAATTACCAACCGCGATCAGCACATTGCGCATAAACCGGTCGCGCCCCGTGCGCTTCACCGGCGTGCCGGCAAATTTTGTGCGGAATGCCGCATCATCCAACTGCACAAGGTCAGCGAGTTTGGGTGCAGCAAATTCCTCCCGCGCCTGCAATTTGGCCTCTCTTGTGGCAACGGCAAATTTGTTCCACGGGCAAACCGCCAGACAATCATCGCAGCCAAAAATCCGGTTGCCTATTAGCGGCCTGAGCGTCCGGTCAATCGGCCCCTTATGCTCGATGGTGAGATAGGCAATGCATTTCCGCGAGTCGAGCTGATAGGGCGCGGGGAACGCATCCGTCGGGCAGATCGAGAGGCACTTGGTGCAGCTCCCGCAATGGTCCGTCTCGGTCTCGTCGGGTGGCAATTCCAGCTTCGTAAAAATCGCCCCGAGAAAAAGCCAGCTGCCATGCTCGCGGGAGACGAGCACCGTGTGCTTGCCCTGCCATCCAAGGCCCGATGCGGCGGCGAGCGCCTTCTCCATCACGGGCGCGGTATCGACAAAAACCTTCACGGCCGGTTGGGACGCGGATTTATCGAAAACATTCAGTGAATCGGTGCTTTTTTGTATCTCAACTGGCCTGTTAGTTATCGTTGGATGGTGGTTATTCACCTCAACACTGGCATTATGTATCAAAGATTGAGCAATCTGCTTCAATCGCCCTTTCAGTACATCATGGTAATCGCGCGACCGCGCATAGATGGAAATCGCCCCGAGCTCCGGTTTTTCAAGTATATCTAGGGGGTCAAAATCGGGCGCGTAAGACATTCCAAGCATAATGATGCTTTTTACTTCAGGCCAAAGCTTTAAAGGGTCCGCCCGCTCCTCAATGCGGGTTTCCATCCAATCCATCGTGCCGTGGTAGCCCGCATCGAGATAGGCCTTAAGCCGTTCTAAAGCCTCAGGTATCGCATCGGGCGTCGTGATCTTGATGGCGGAAAACCCCTCCGCCTCAGCCTTGGCGACCAACGCCGCTTTGAGCGCCTCGGGGGTCAGAAATCAAGGTCCGAATAATGCGCCGAAGGGTCCATTCCAGCCACCCGATCAGCGAGCAGAGGACGAAACGACGGACGCGATTTTATTCTTTGATACCAAGCCTTTGCGGCGTCATTGGTCGACCATGGCACATCGCCCAAATAGTCCGCCACCGACAATTGCGCCGCTGCCGCGAGATCGGCATAAGTCAGCCGCGAACCGCCCAGCCAATTCCGATTGGCCATCAAATAGCCGATATAGGACAAATGATAGCGCACATTGTTCCGGGCAGCCCGGATCGCCGCCATATCGGGCGGCCCGCCACCCTGCTCGGCACTCATGAATCGTTTGTTGATTTTCTCATGCACAAGGTAGCCCGTTACCTCGTCAAACATCTTGCCATTGAACCAGTCGAGCAAGCGGCGCACCTCTGCGCGTTCCAAGGGTCCATCCGGCAAAAAGCGATGTTCACCAAGGGCTAAACCCCTTGTTTCATCAAGATATTCCGCAATAACGCTAGCGCCCGGCAAAGGCCCCGTTTGCTCTTCCACAAACACCGGCGTGGTACCAGCAGGGTTCATGAGCATGAAGTCGCGCCGTCGCTCCCAAACGCGTTCTTCGATCAGCGTCACCGTGAAGCCAAGCTCGCCTAAAACCAGCCGAATGAAGCGGGAATGAGGACAAAAAGCGGAATGATACAATGTGGACATAAGGGATTTGGGTTCCAGTACCAGAATGCCAACAACACCACCGACGGATGATTCGATCCCATCGACGCACTCCTGAAGCGTATAGATTCCACACGATTGGGAAACAACCCGCCTTCTGGGCTGCAAATGCGCTTTATTGCCGAGGCGGCTCCGATTTCGGCTTGAATTTGCATAAATCCGCGATCGGGCATCGCCAACACTCCGGCGTTCGGGCTTTACAAAGGTAGCGGCCATGCAAGATCAGCCAATGATGCGCATGAAGCCCGAATTCCTTTGGAATCACAGCCTCTAAGCCCTTTTCAATCGCTTCAGGCGTCTTGCCAATAGCGAGCGGTATGCGGTTCGAAACACGGAAAACATGGGTATCCACCGCCATTGTCGACCAGCCAAACGCCATATTCAGCACCACATTGGCCGTTTTACGCCCAACACCAGGCAAAGCCTGCAACGCCTCGCGGTCTTCGGGCACCACGCTATTGTGATGGTCGATCAGGGCCTGCGACAAGGCGATAACATTTTTAGCCTTGGTCCGGAAAAGACCAATGACTTTCACGTATTCCCGCACTTTATCTTCGCCCAACCCCACCATTTTTTCGGGCGTATCGGCGATTTTGAACAAAGCGCGCGTTGCCTTGTTCACCCCGGCATCGGTGGCCTGTGCGGATAAAACAACCGCAACCAGCAGGGTATACGCGTTAATATGCTCGAGTTCCCCCTTTGGTTCGGGGTCAATCTCGGAAAATCGACGAAAAACTTCCGCAATATCGGCTTTGGCCAAAGGCTTAGGAGCCGCGGCCTTTCGCCTCGTCGGTTTTGCAGGTTTAGACGGTTTTGTTGCCATGATGACCGCGATATAAGAGACTTTATGGAAGGCGGGCAAGCGCATGACGGACGTAATCGACACTCCCTTGTTCCAAACCATTCTCCGGCCCCACCGGTCCTTGAAGCTGGGCGGCTTCAGGCTCGTGATGGCACTTGTCGCGGGCGCCAGCTTTTTTGCGAGCCTTCCCTTCGTGATCTTGGGGTTTTGGCCCGTTGCCGGCTTTTACGGGCTTGATGTTCTCCTGCTCTATTTTGCCTTCAAGTCGAATTATCACGCCGCGCAGCATTTTGAGGAAGTGATCATTAGCCCTTTCGAACTCTTGCTGCGTAAGGTCTCCCCCGAGGGCCAAGCCCGAGAATGGCGATTTAATCCAGTCTGGACACGTCTTGTCGCCGAGGAGCATGAAGAATTCGGTGTTACCCACTTAGCCATCGTGTCCCGCGGCCAGAGCGTTGCTGTAGGCCATTTTCTGGGCGCCGACGATAAAGCGGCGCTGCACCAACGCCTGTCGCGCGCTCTGGGTGAGGCCAAGCGAGGCCCGGTCTATTCATAATCGCGTTTGTCCATCGGTTTCGGGTGTTCGAGACGGATCAAGCTTGCTAGGTGAAAGCATGAATTGCCGATGGAGCCCTTCATGACCGCTTTCGAAGCCGATACGCACGCTGATTACGACAAGGTTCGCAAGACGCTGGCCTACATCACCGATCATTGGCGGGACCAGCCCTCTCTGGACGAGATTGCGGCGCATGTAGGCCTCTCTGAGCCCCATCTGCACCATGTCTTCCGCCGCTGGTCTGGCCTGTCGCCTAAGGCCTTCCTGCAGGCTATAACGCTTGATCATGCCCGCTCGCTTTTACGCGATTCGGCTTCCGTCCTTGATACTGCCTATGAAGTTGGGCTTTCGGGTCCTGGTCGCTTACATGATCTCTTCGTTACCCATGAAGCGATGTCACCGGGTGACTGGAAGGCGGGCGGTCAAGGGCTAACTTTGCGCTACGGGTACCATCCGTCGCCCTTTGGCGAGGCAATTGCGGTTGCAACCGATCGCGGCCTGTCGGGCCTCGGCTTTGTAGATGCCGGGGACCGATCAGCCGCCTTGGCCGATATGGTGCGGCGTTGGCCCAAGGCGATCTTTGTTCAAGATCAGGAGCTCACAGCTCCCCTTGCTGCCCGTGCCTTTGATCCCAGCCTCTGGAAGCCAGAAACGCCTCTTCGCGTGGTGTTTATCGGGACAGATTTCGAAGTGCGGGTCTGGGAAACGCTGCTTCGTATCCCGCTCGGCAGTGCAACGACCTACTCGACCTTGGCTGAAACCTTAGGAAAACCTAAGGCCGCTCGTGCGGTCGGCGGTGCGGTTGGGCGTAATCCGGTCTCCTTCGTGGTGCCCTGTCACAGAGTGATCGGAAAATCCGGCGCATTGACCGGATATCACTGGGGTTTGACCCGCAAACAGGCCATTCTCGGATGGGAAGCTGGCCAGCTAGGTAGCTTCAACGAATAAATCACGAAGGCAAAGTGTAGATTCTTCGTGTTTCTACGAGAAACGCTTCTTGAAGCCTCTAGGGCACCCCCCTATATACCCCCTCGAAGCTGGACCGCACGGTCCTAAATTTTGGAGATCGGCAAATAACTTAAAAGGCAAAAGGCCTTTTGTTGTTTGCCAGCGTCGGCACCGCCTTTGGGGTGCGATGATCTCGCTATGACAGGGGAAGCAGTAGTATGGCAAAAGTTATTGGTATTGATCTTGGAACAACCAATTCCTGCATCGCAGTAATGGATGGTTCAGCTCCAAAAGTAATTGAAAACGCCGAAGGCGCCCGCACCACACCGTCGGTTGTAGCCTTCACCGATTCAGACGAGCGCCTCGTCGGCCAGCCGGCCAAGCGGCAAGCGGTCACCAATCCTGAGGCGACCTTCTTTGCCATTAAGCGTTTGATCGGTCGTACCTATGCCGATCCAATGACGCAAAAAGACAAAGGCCTCGTGCCTTATGAAATCGTGAAAGGCGGCAGCGGCGACGCATGGGTGAAGGCCCGTGGCACGACCTATTCGCCATCACAGATTTCGGCCTTTATTCTTCAAAAGATGAAGGAAACGGCTGAGGCATTTCTTGGCACAGGCGTCACGCAAGCCGTTATTACTGTTCCGGCCTATTTTAACGACGCACAACGTCAGGCCACCAAAGACGCTGGCAAAATCGCCGGTCTCGAAGTCCTCCGCATCATCAACGAGCCAACGGCAGCAGCGCTCGCCTATGGTTTGGACAAGAAAAAGGCCGGTACAATCGCTGTTTATGACCTTGGCGGCGGTACCTTCGACGTGTCGATCCTCGAAATTGGCGACGGCGTCTTCGAAGTGAAGTCGACAAATGGCGACACCTTCCTCGGCGGTGAAGACTTCGATATGCGTCTCGTCGAATATTTGGCGGATGAGTTCAAGAAGGAGCAGGGCATTGACCTTAAAAAGGACAAGCTGGCCTTGCAGCGTCTGAAGGAAGCGGCTGAAAAGGCCAAGATTGAGCTTTCGTCGGCCGCTCAGACCGAAATCAACCTGCCTTACATCACCGCTGACGCCTCGGGTCCAAAGCACCTTACCCTTAAGCTAACGCGCTCGAAGTTCGAAGCGTTGGTCGATGATCTCGTCCAGAAAACCATTGAACCTTGCAAAAAGGCCCTCAAGGATGCGGGCCTCAAGGCAGGCGATATCGACGAAGTGATCTTGGTCGGTGGTATGACGCGCATGCCTAAGGTCCAGGAAGTCGTCAAAAACTTCTTTGGCAAAGAGCCTCACAAGGGCGTCAACCCAGACGAAGTCGTGGCGATTGGCGCAGCCGTGCAGGCGGGTGTTCTTCAGGGCGACGTTAAGGACGTTCTCCTGCTTGACGTCACCCCTCTATCGCTTGGCATTGAGACCCTTGGTGGTGTGTTTACCCGTCTGATTGACCGCAACACGACGATCCCAACCAAGAAGAGCCAGGTTTTCTCGACGGCGGAAGACAATCAGAGTGCTGTGACCATTCGTGTGTTCCAGGGCGAGCGTGAAATGGCGGCCGATAACAAGGCGCTTGGCCAGTTCGACTTGGTAGGCCTACCACCAGCCCCCCGTGGCGTGCCGCAGGTTGAGGTGACGTTCGACATCGACGCGAACGGCATCGTCAATGTGACAGCCAAGGACAAGGCCACGAATAAGGAACAGCAGATCCGTATTCAGGCCTCGGGCGGCTTGTCGGACGCTGAAATCGAAAAGATGGTCAAGGATGCCGAGGCCCATGCAAGCGAAGACAAGGCCCGTCGTGAGCTTGTCGAAGCGAAGAATCAGGCCGAAAGCCTCATTCATTCGACCGAGAAGTCGGTATCTGAGCATGGCGACAAGGTATCGGCCGGCGACAAGTCTGCGATCGAAGGTGCGATTGAGGCGCTGAAAACCGCGCTTGCCGGCGAAGATCCGGAGACGATCAAAGCCCGCACGACAGACCTCATGCAGGCTTCGATGAAGCTTGGCGAGGCCATGTATGCGGCTGGCCAAGGCGAAGGCGGACATGAGCACGGCGATGACCACGAAGGTCATCACGACGATGCGCATGGCAAAGATGACGTCATTGACGCCGACTTCCGTGAAGTAGGCGACGACGACAAGAAAAAGCGGGCCTGAGCGTAGCCGTTTTTCAACATAAGGCCCGGCACATAACTGTGTCGGGTTTTGTTGTGAGAAGGCCACTATCCGCGTTCGAAACGGATTGAATATGGATCAGGCATGAGCAAGCGCGATTACTACGAAATACTAGGCGTAAACCGTTCGGCGACCGATGCTGAGCTTAAATCAGCCTTTCGCAAACTCGCGATGCAACATCATCCTGATAAAAACCCAGGAAACGCCGAAGCGGAAGCAAAATTCAAAGAGTTGAACGAAGCCTATCAGATGTTATCTGATGGTCAGAAGCGCGCGGCGTATGATCGTTATGGCCATGAGGCTTTCGAACAAAACGGCGGCGGCGGGGGCTTCGGCTTCAACGGCGATTTTGGATCTTCAATGGCCGATATTTTTGAAGATTTGTTCGGCGGCATGGGTGGCCGTGGGCAACGGCGGTCCGATGGCCGTGAACGCGGTTCCGATCTGCGTTACAATTTGGAAATTGCCCTAGAAGATGCCTATAACGGTAAGACGGAGACTCTTACTATTCCGACAGCTGTAACCTGCGAACCATGCAGTGGAACCGGTGCTAAGCCAGGAACCAAGGCTAAAGCCTGCCCAACTTGCGGCGGGCATGGAAGAGTTAGAGCGAGCCAAGGCTTCTTCTCAATTGAACGGACATGCCCAAAATGCCAAGGGCGTGGCGAAATTATTCAAGATCCGTGCACTTCATGCCGCGGCGCAGGGCGCGTTACAACGGATCGAACGCTTTCCGTCAATATTCCTCCCGGCGTTGAGGATGGAACGCGCATTCGTCTCTCGGGTGAGGGCGAAGGTGGGTTGCGAGGCGGCCCATCGGGTGATCTGTATATTTTTCTCTCGGTCAAATCACACCGCTATTTCCAAAGAGACGGTGCCGATCTTTACTGCCGGGTACCAATTTCAATGGTTACCGCAGCCCTCGGCGGTGAATTGCGCGTTCCCATGATGGATGGTGAGATGAAAGTTGTTTCCGTTCCAGAGGGAACCCAGTCCGGCAAACAGATTAAGCTCCGTGGTAAAGGCATGCCCGTTTTAAGGTCGCGCGATCATGGCGATCTTTACATTCAGGTTTCTGTTGAGACACCACAAAAACTGACGGCACGACAAAAAGAGTTGCTGAAAGAATTTGAGGCTGAAAGCTCGAAAGACACACAGCCCGAGAGCGCGGGATTTTTTAATAAAATGAAGGAATTTTTTGCGGGCGGCGCTGAATAGAGTAAACATCCGAATTGTTTGCCATGCTCGCAATCGGTCAGATCGAGCATGGCATTCATCAGCGATTTCCGCGACGCAGCCCTCTTTTTTAAGGCGTGGATCGACAAGCCGATGGTTATGGGCGCAATTGCGCCTTCTGGCTTAGCTCTGACGGCTGTCGTGTCTAAACAGGTGGATCCCAATTCCCGCGGACCTATCATCGAACTCGGACCAGGCACAGGGGTTATGGCTGAAGCGCTCGTGTTGCGGGGTATCGATCCAAAAAGATTGATCCTGATCGAATTTAACAAGGCATTTTGTCATTTATTATCGGATCGTTTCAAAGGAGCTACGATCATCAATGGCGACGCCTATCAAATTAAAAAATCGCTCGAGCCGCTTAATTTGTCACCGACTGCAGCCATCATTTCCGGTTTACCTTTGTATTCGCGCCCCCAAGAGGAGCGAATAAAGCTTGTTCGGGATGCGTTTCATTTTATGGCTCCAAATACTCCCTTTATTCAATTCTCTTACGCGCCGGCATCACCAATTCCTGTTGGTCTGAAGGATATCGAAGTCGCAGGCTTGCCTTTGGTCTGGCGAAATCTTCCACCAGCCCGCGTCTGGATATACCGAAAACGGCAAATTGCTTGATATCAGAGCTCGAATCTGGGATCGCAAATACGTATTCCAGAAAAGAGTGGCAAGCCATGGCTAACATCGACCCCCGCGACCGGATGATTGTAGCGCTTGACCTTCCAAGTGCGGGTGACGCGCGAGCAATGGTCCGCGAACTCGGTGATAGCGTTAATTTCTACAAGATTGGCATGGAGCTTGTTTATGCGGGCGGGCTTGAGCTTGTTCGCGAGCTTTCTTCAAAGGGGAAGAAGGTATTTTTAGACCTAAAGCTTCATGACATTCCGAATACGGTCGAAAAGGCTACTCAGCGAGTCGCCGATTTGGGCGCTACTTTTCTTACCGTCCATGCCTTTCCGCAAACGATGAAGGCTGCCTTGAAGGGTAAGGGGTCAAGCTCGCTGCGAATTCTCGGTGTGACTGTCATGACTTCCTATGATGATGCCGACCTGATCGAGGCTGGCTATTCGATGGGCGTTAAGGATCTGGTTGCGCATCGGGCGCAGCAGGCTAAAATCATCGGCATCGACGGACTAATTTTATCGCCCGAGGAAGTAGCCAGTATGCGCGCCCTGATTGGCTCGCGCCTTACCCTCATAACGCCTGGAATTAGGCCAAAAGGTTCTGAGATAGGCGACCAAAAGCGCGTAATGACTCCGGGAGACGCGATAAGTGCCGGTGCAGATTACTTAGTGATTGGTCGGCCCATCACCTCGGCATCCGACCCCAAACGTGTCGCCGAAGCGGTTAGTGATGAAATTTCATCAGTGCTCGGTTGACCAAGTTGCCTCAATCGCGTTTTGTGCGGCAATCAAATTAGTCGAAGAAAAAAGAGAACGGCCCCAATGTCTGGCAAGCGCATTATTGTTGTAGGTTCTGCCGGTCGTATGGGCCGTATGCTAATTGAGACCATTCATCAAACCGAAGGCGCTTTGCTGGTTGGGGCTATCGAACACGACGCTTCCCCTTTTCTTGGCAAAGATTCGGGATTAATCGCCGGAATTGGTGAAAATGGTATTCGGATTACCGATGATCCACTTGCGCTTTTTGCAGCAGCTGACGCGGTTATTGATTTCTCAACGCCGTCGTCTACGACCCATTATGCCGCTTTAGCCGCTCAGGCACGGATCGTTCATGTTGTAGGTACCACCGGTATGGCATCTGACGATATCGCCAAATTGGAGGCAGCTGCACGGCATGCTGTTATTATCCGATCTGGAAATATGAGCTTAGGCGTGAACTTGTTAGCCGCCTTGGTAAAGCGCGTGGCTAAGACGCTCGGCGAAGATTTTGACATCGAAATCCTTGAAATGCATCATCGTTTAAAGGTCGATGCGCCGTCTGGAACAGCCTTGTTACTCGGAGAAGCTGCGGCTGCTGGTCGAGGAATTCCATTGGACGACGAGCACTCCGTACGGTCCCGCGACGGGCATACGGGTGTTCGGGAGAATGGTACAATAGGATTTTCAAGTCTTCGCGGTGGAACAGTGGTCGGTGACCATAGCGTTATTTTCGCAGGCCCCCATGAGCGGATTACCTTGTCCCACAACGCTGAAAATCGGATTATTTTTGCTCGAGGTGCCGTGCGCGCCGCGCTTTGGGGCCAAGGGAAAAAGCCGGGGCTCTACTCAATGATGGATGTACTTAATTTGGGCGATATTTAAACGCGCCTTTGCTTACTGGAGACTAAAATGGATCGCGTGCTTGTCCTTGTTCGTCACGGCCAAAGTGACTGGAACCTCAAAAACCTCTTCACCGGCTGGAAAGATCCGGATTTGACCCCGCAAGGCGTCTCTGAAGCAAGCGCAGCGGGTAAACGCCTGAAAGAGATGGGGTTAACCTTCGATATTGCCTATACGTCTGCGTTGACGCGTGCGCAGCATACGTGTCGGTTGATCCTGAATGAGCTTGGCCAGTCGGATCTTCCTACGATCCGTGATCAAGCTTTGAATGAACGCGATTATGGAGATTTGTCTGGCCTTAATAAAGACGACGCGCGGGCAAAATGGGGTGAAGATCAGGTTCATTTATGGCGCCGTTCGTATGATGTGCCGCCTCCCGGTGGCGAGAGTTTGAAAGATACAGTCGCTCGCGTTTTACCTTATTATTGTCAGGAAATACTTCCCCGAGTCTTGCGCGGTGAGCGGGTTATAGTTGCCGCTCATGGTAATTCATTACGTGCTCTGGTCATGATTTTGGACCGACTAACCCCAGAAACAATTCCTAGCATGGAACTCGATACCGGCGTTCCGCTTGTTTATCATTTGAAGGCGGATTCGACGGTTGAGTCTAAAAAGGTGCTAAAGGCTTGATCGAATTAGCGATTTTAGACGGCGATCAAGCCCGGCAGCGGATTCCTGAGCTCGCTTTTATTCTTCAGGATTGCGTGGCGAAGGGTGCTTCGGTCAGTTTTATGAATCCGTTTAGTCTCGCGGAGGCGATTGGATACTTTACCGATATTGCCGAAGCGGTTGCTTTGCAGGAAATTATACTTTTTGCGGCCATCGAAAACGGACGGGCGGTGGGTACTGTTCAGCTTCATCCAGTAGCCAAGCCAAATCAACCGCATCGTGCCGAAATTGCTAAAATGTTGGTCCATTCCGCCCACAGACGGCAAGGGATTGGCCAAAAGCTGCTTGAATTAGCAGAAATTGAGGCAAAAAAGAGAGGTTATACTCTTCTTACACTGGATACAGCCTCTGGCGAAGCGGAGCGGCTTTATTCGCGCGTTGGCTATAAAAAGGCCGGAACCATCCCAAATTTTGCGCTTTGGCCCGATGGGGGTTATTGTGACACTGTATTTTATTACAAATTAATCAATGACTGAAGAAATCGTCATCAAACCGGGCGTTTTTTACTATCCCGAATATTTCAGCCGCGCTGTCCAAGAAGAGTTGCGTGACGAAATATTGAGTTATGCCAATGAGTTAGGCTGGTTCCAGCCGACGCTTCCGCGGTGGGGGACGCCGTTTTCGGTTAAGATGCTGAATTACGGGCCGCTCGGTTGGGTCTCGGATAAATCGGGTTACCGTTATCAGCCTACTCATCCCGAAAATGGTGCACATTGGAGGCCATTTCCGATACATATTTCTAGGCTTTGGAGTAGTCTCAACGTAGGTTTCGATAATCCCGAAGCATGTTTGATTAATTATTACCAAATGAATTCACGCATGGGCCTGCATCAGGACCGTGACGAAGAGGATCTGAGCGTTCCGGTGATTTCCATCTCGTTGGGTGACACGGCGCTCTTTCGAATCGGAACGACCGAGCGAAAAGGACCGACCCAATCGTTAAAGTTGAAATCAGGCGACGTGCTTGTTTTTGGTGGACCAGCGCGGCTCAACTTTCACGGCATTGATCGGATCTATCCCGGCACGTCGACCCTTCTGCCCGAGGGCGGAAGGATCAATATGACGTTGAGGCGCGTAACAAAGTCGGCGGCTTGAGGCGTCGATTATGCGACGGCGTCAACGCCATTATTGGCTGGACCCTTTGGGCCGCCTTTGGCGACACCCACCAAGGCCGGACGTAGAACACGTTCGCCAATCACGAAGCCTGCTTGGACGACTTGAGTAACGGTGCCGGCAGCAACGCTTGCGTCCTCGACTTCGAACATTGCCTGATGGAGGTTAGGGTCGAATTTTTCGCCTTGGGGATCGAGCTTCTTAATGCCATGGCGTTCGAGCGTTTTCAGCAAATCCCGTTCAATCAGTTCAACCCCTTCGATCAGAGCTTTGAACGGTCCCTCGGCGCTGCTCATTGCCTCGGCCGGGATGCTTTCAATACCGCGCCGAGCATTGTCGGCAACGGTCAGCATATCGCGTGCAAATCCTGTCACGGCATAGGCTCTGGCGTCGGCCACTTCCTTTTCCGTTCGGCGACGGAGATTTTCCATATCCGCTAAAGTACGCAGCGCTTTATCTTTAAGGCTCGCGTTTTCTGCATTCAGCGCCTCGATTACGGCAAGGATTTCCGCTTCCGTCTTTTCGGGTGCGTTGGCGTCAGCTTGGGGTGCTTCGTTTACAGGCTTATCGGTCATGATACTCATTCAATGATGAAGTGGAAATTTTATACGCCCGATATCAGGTCTAAGACGCGGAAAATCAAGGTCTAACGCAATAATACAACCAAGGCGGAGTGCATTCCTTCTCTAATGGCCTATCGAACACCGAAAAGTTCTAAGAGAGCTTTACGAATAGAGCCTTGCCTGACTGTATTCCCAATTTTTCCACCTGTCAGATCGGTCACATAAAACACGTCAACGACTTTCTCTCCGAAGGTTGCGATATGGGCGGATGCAATATTGATGTTTAGCTTGCCCAATAAGGTTGTGAGCTCATAAAGCAAACCCGGACGGTCCAGCCCCGAAACCTCAATGACCGTAAACCGGCTCGAAGCAGCATTATCGATGACGATTTCGGGCACAACGGTGAACGCCTTGGAGGCTTGGTTCCGTTGGGGTGCGCGTGCGGCTACCGCGTCCGAAATTTTTATCTCGCTTTTAAGAGCCTTTTCAATTCCCTGCGCGATGCGATTGGCGCGCCTAAGCTCATCCTCATCCTCGTCGAAAGCTCGGGAAATGAAGATTGTATCCAGCGCAAGTCCGTCATTTGTGGTGAAAATTTGAGCGTCGACGATGTTGGCACCAGCAGCGGCACATGCACCAGTAATAATGGCAAGCAATCGCGGATGATCCGGTGCCGATACGGTTAACTCGGTAATACCACGAAATTTGTCGGTGGCCACTTCGGTAGACAGCGTTCGCATTTCCCGTTCAGCGGCATAGAGAAAATGCGCATGTTTGATGCGGCGTTGCAGATCAACCTTGAGCCAATAGGCCGGGTAATGGCGCGCGATATAGGTATCAAGTTCGATATCCGTCCAATTCGGTAGCGCGCGCCGTAACTCTTCCTGTGACGCGCGCACGCGTTGTTCGCGATTGATGGTCGAATGGCCACCCGCCAAGACAATTTCGGTTTCCCAATAAAGTGTTCTAAGCAATTGCCCTTTCCAGCCGTTCCACACACCGGGCCCTACCGCGCGAATGTCACAAACAGTTAAAACCAAAAGCATACGAAGCCGCTCGAGCGTTTGAACCGTTGCAGCGAAGGCTTCGATGGTGGCTTGATCCGAAAGATCGCGGCTTTGCGCAACCGTCGACATATCAAGGTGATGTTCGATCAACCAAGCAACGGCTTCCGTTTCTGCTTCATTGAGCCCGAGTCTCGGACATAGCCGTCGGGCAACCTTGGCCCCGGCAATCGAATGATCTTCTGGCCGACCTTTGGCTACGTCATGAAGAAATAAGGCAACATGCAAGACGCGCAAATTCCGGATCATCGGAATGATCTCATGTGCAACGGGTAATTCGTTGGCGTGTTGTCCAGCTTCGATTTCAGCAAGCGCGCCTAAAGAGCGTAAGAGATGCTCATCGACAGTGTAATGGTGATACATATTAAACTGCATCATCGCGACAACACGTCCAAACTCCGGCACAAATTTACCTAGGAGCCCTGCCTCATTCATTCGACGTAACGTGATTTCTGGCGAATTTTTTGAAACGAGTAATTCGACAAAAAGTCGATTGGCTTCGCTATTCGATCTTAATTGAGAATCAACAAGCTTTAGAGATTGCGTAACAAGTCTGGCTGCGTGCGGATGAATGGCGCGATTTAAACTATCCGCCATATGAAACAAGCGGATTAAATTTACAGGGTCACGCGTAAAAACATCATCATTTGATACCGTTAAACGCTCATTTTCTAGGATAAAATCTTTTGAACCGGCGACCGCGTTATTTTTGCGTTTCAGCCGTCCAACAAAGCGATTTAATCCTGATGCTGGCTTTGCGTGCCTTGCTTCAAGCGCTGCACAAACAATGGCTGTTAAATCGCCAACGTCTTTGGCCACTAGAAAATAACGCTTCATGAAACGCTCAACAGCCGAAAGGCCGCCATGGCTCGCATAGCCTAAACGTTGCGCAATGATCGGTTGAATATCAAAGGATAAACGCTCTTCAGAGCGGCCCGTTACAAAGTGCAATTGCGATCTTACGCGCCACAAAAATTCTTCACAGCGTAGAAAAAGCTGACGTTCTTCTTTGCTAAAGAGACCTACACCAACGAGATCATTTACGTCGCGAACTTGATAGACATATTTGGCAATCCAAAAGAGCGTATTCAGATCGCGGAGCCCACCCTTACCATCTTTGACATTGGGCTCAACGAGATAACGTGACGATCCTGCACGTGAGACGCGCGCTTCGCGTTCGGCCAGTTTGGCGGCGACAAATTCTGCTGCGGTTCCACTCACGACTTCAAGTTCGTAACGTTTTTGAAACTCTGAAAATAAGGCTGTATCGCCTGTTAACACTCTCGCTTCGAGCAATGCCGTGCGAATGGTCATGTCGGCTTTGGCTTCACGAATACATTCTTCAACGGTGCGGACAGAATGGCCCACTTTTAGTTTCAGATCCCATAGGGCGTAGAGAATGATTTCGATAATGCTTTCAGACCAAGGCGTTGCTTTGTAGGGCAGCAGAATTAGCAAATCGATGTCTGATCCGGGCGCGAGCGTGCCTCTGCCATAGCCACCTACCGCAGCAATCGACATTTTTTCCGCATAAGACGGATTGGCTGACGGGTAAAAAACGTTTGTGGCAACGTCAAAAAGCGCGGCAATGATCTCATCCATCACTTTTGAAAGCGCCGTTACGCATTCAATCCCATTACGACCCTCATTAAGCAGGCGCTCCGCATTCTGACGGCCTTCGTTAAGCGTTTTGCGGAGAATGGCGACGACGGCTTGGCGCCTCACGGCCGCGTCAGCATCGCCAGCGGCGACGGCCCTGACGGCGGAAATTAACATGGGAACTTCGTTGAGATCAGGAGTTGAATGGTTGACCATGAATGCCCGTTACACCTGTTTTAAAACGGCCTTTTTGCGATAATGAAACCTTAAAGCCAACGGAGAAGACCTTATCCCTCATTTGTAGCATTGCTGCAAAGCGAATAGACGAATAGAGGAAGGTTCATAACCGGTGGAGTGATGAATGAACGACAAAGATGAGGTTATTGTAAAGGATTGTAACGGGACGCGTCTGCATGACGGTGACACGGTCCATGTTATCAAAGATCTGAAAGTCAAAGGTACATCATCGGTTATCAAGCAAGGCACCAAAGTGAAGGGCATCCGTTTGACCGATATTGCCGATGAAGTCGAATGCCGTGTTGATAATATTAAGGGACTTGTTTTGAAGACCCAGTTTCTAAAGCGGGTCAATTGATCCTTCGCGCTTTATCGCTTTGACTCGATCGCGTCCCAGATGGCAGCCGCCAAATCTGGGCCGCCTAACCGCTTAATAGCGCGAAGTCCCGTTGGCGAGGTCACGTTAATCTCGGTCAGATTGCCGTCAATGACGTCAATGCCGACAAAAATTAAACCCAAGTCCCGCAACATCGGGCCAATTCGCTCGCAAATTTCACGTTCACGCTTGGACAATTCCGTTGTCTCAGCTGCACCACCGCGCACCATATTGGAGCGAATATCGTCTCCCGATGGTACCCGATTAACGGCGCCAAGTGCTACGCCATCGACCAGAATAATTCTCTTATCGCCTTCAACCACTTTGGGCAGAAAGCGTTGAATGACCCATGGCTCGCGGAAGGTGACCGAAAAGAGATCATAAAGAGAGCCAAAATTTGGATCTTTTGCGCTGACTTTGAAAACGGCAGCCCCGCCATTGCCATAGAGGGGCTTCATCACGACGTCGCCATGCTCGCGGCGGAACGCCTCGATCTCGGCCTTGTCTCGCGTGACGAGGGTTGGCGGCATCAAGTCCGGAAATTCTGTCACCAATATTTTTTCAGGCGCGTTGCGTACCGATGCCGGATTATTCACCACCAATGTTTTGGGATGGATGCGTTCCAGCAAATGGGTCGTCGTAATATAGGCCATATCGAACGGAGGATCTTGGCGCAGAAGAACAACATCCATCGTCGAAAGATCATGACGTATAGCGGGCTTGATGGTTACGTGATCGCCTTTGACATCGCGGACGCTAACCGCTGATACGAGCGCACTCACCGTGCCATCGCGCATGGCGAGCGTATCAGGTGTGTAATAGAAAAGCTCATGGCCGCGTGCCTGCGCTTCGAGCATCAAGGCGAAGGTCGAGTCACCCGTAATATTGATCTTTTCAATGGGGTCCATTTGGACCGCGACACGGAGTTTAGCCACGCTTAATGTCTCCTCAAACCAGCCTTATTTCATTTACGCGAAAGGAAGCGAGAATGCATCCTCGATGTGATAGGGAAGCCGGAAAGGCCGGACGATGATGGCATCGCAGCGCAGGATATAGGTTGATGCCCAGGCATTGCGCATAAGCCAATGATCCACGGCTGATGCAAATCGGTTAATTTTTCCGGTGCTGATGGCATCTAGACCTGTTTCCAAATCTCTTCTCGCTTTGACCTCGATGAAGGCTACGAGGTCTTTGCGCGTTGCGATGATATCAATTTCTCCGCCACGGGCCGAATATCGGCGGGTTAAAACGCGATAGCCTTTGGCGGTGAGAAAAAAGATTGCGAGCCATTCGGCGATGTGCCCCCATTTCAAGGCCCATTGGCGGCTTTGCCGGGAGCGGGTCATTTAGTCATCTCCTCGCGCCAAGGCGACCGCTCTTGTATAGACTTGACGACGGGGCAAGCCCGTCTCCTCGACGGTGACGGCGGTCGCATCTTTCACAGAGAGATGGGTCAGATGATGGCGCAGGCGTTCGTCTAGGCCCGTATCGCTTCGGATCACATCGGTTTCAGCCGAAGGTGGGCCAATCAGCACGACAATTTCACCTTTTGGCGTCGGTGCCGCTTCGTAGTCGGTGGCGAGGCTAGAGAGCGTACCGCGTTTGACGGTTTCAAATAGTTTGGTGAGCTCGCGGGCAACGGCTGCCGGGCGATCGCCAAGGATTTCTGTGGCATCCGCCAGCATGGCCGCTAAACGGCGCGGGGATTCGAAAAAGACGAGCGTTGAAGGAATTGGTGCGAGGACCGATAGGCGCTCGCATCGGGCTGTAGATTTTGGCGGCAGGAAGCCTTCGAAAAAGAAACGATCGGTAGGCAAACCGGCAGCGACGAGGGCTGCCAATATGGCGGAAGGTCCTGGAACCGGTGTTACCTTTAGACCTTCTTCAAGAACGGCCTCGACGAGCTTATAGCCGGGATCCGAGACCAGCGGCGTGCCAGCATCGGAGATGAGCGCAAGCGCCTCCCCCGAATGTAAGCGCTTTAACACTTTCGGCCTCATCTCTGCCGCATTGTGCTCGTGATATGGAATTAAGGGGGTCGTAATACCGTAATGGGCCAATAATGTGCGGCTGACGCGCGTGTCTTCGGCTAAAACCGCATGGGCGGCGGCGAGCGTCGAAAGCGCGCGAAGCGACATGTCGCGCAGATTGCCGATGGGCGTTGCGACAACGTGAAGACCGGGGGCGATTCCTTCGGCTTCGGCTTTCAGGCCGAAAACAGTATAGGAAGAGGCCTTTTCATCGCGCATTGCAGTCTCCGGGCGAACATTCTCGTTCTGAAAAAAGGATTGGCATGGGGTAACTGGGTGACGCAAGCGCATCTGCATTGCGATCCTGCAAGGTCCCCTTGTATGATGAGGGCGCAAACTGGCGTCAGGAGATTGATTTTCGATGAATATGGTTCTTATTCGGGCTCGGATCCTGCCATTTGTTGGTTTAACGCTCCTTTGCACGCTGCTTGTCGGTTGTGTCGCCTCCAATCGGATGGGCGGCGCTATTATGACGCCGCAAGTCACCATTCCTGATCAACCGGCTGAACCCGAAATGGCCCCGCAGGCATCCCAACCCATTACGGGCACCGAGCTTGCTGCGCCGGGAGACACGGCCCAACCGGGTGCAGTTGCATCGCCGCATCCTCCAGGAACGGTTCGCGTTGCGCTTTTATTGCCGCTTTCGGCGCAAGGGACGACCGGGAATGTCGCGCAATCGCTCAAAAATGCCGCTGATATGGCGATGGCGGAATTCTCCGGCGCGTCGATTGATTTGGTTGTGAAAGACGAGCGCGGAACGCCCGATGGCGCGCGCGAAGCGGCCAAACAGGCCGTGGCGGAAGGTGCTTCTGCGGTGATTGGTCCCTTATTGGCGCCGTCTGTACAGGTTGCGGGATCGATTGCGCGGTCGGCGGGTAAGCCTGTGATTGCGTTTTCGACCGATTCGGGTGTGGCGGGCCGCGGCGTCTATCTCTTAAGCTTCATGCCGCAATCGGATGTGGATCGGATTTTGGATTACGCAGCGGCGAACGGTAAAAAATCGCTCGGCGCGCTTATTCCGGACACGCCTTATGGCTCGGCGGTGAATTCCGTTTTGCAAGATAGCGCGGCTCGACGGGGCATTCGGCTCTTAGCCATCGAGCGTTATTCGGGGTCATCGGTGGATGCGGCGGCCAAGCGCTTGGCGAGCATTAAGGATCAGATGGATTCGCTCTTTTTGCCGGAGAATGGGGAGGGTGCAGCAGCCGCAGGCAAGGCGCTGCAAGGAGCTGGCATTGATACAAAGAAAATCCAGCTCTTAGGTACGAGCGCTTGGGATGATCCGCGGGTCTTTTCAACGCCGCAATTTGTCGGCGGCTGGTACGCTATGCCGGATAAAGCGGGCTATGACGCCTTTGCAGCACGTTATCGCGCGAAATTTGGCAGCGATCCCGTTCGTATCGCGACACTTGCCTATGACGCCGTGTTTTTGGCCAATGCCCTGCATAAGAAGGGTGGCGATCATGCGTTTGAGGAGAGCCAAATTACCGCTTCGGACGGTGTGATCGGCACGGATGGTTTGTTCCGTTTCCGGCCTGATGGCACGACCCAACGCGGTGAAGTGGTCATGCAAGTGGGCAAAGATGGCGCGACCAAGATTGATGGCGCGCCTGCTAATTTTCACTAAAATTCTAAATCGAGAGGTGCTCAATGATGGTATTGAGCACCGGTACACCTTGCGCGGTGACGCGAAGTGCGCCTGTCTCTGACGTTTCTAAAAACCCGTCCGTGATGAGTGTGTCAACCTGCGCTTGGTTGATGGGTTGACCGGCAAGGGCTGCGAAGCGCTCGGGCATGATCCCGTTAGTCAATCGAAGACCCATGAGCAGAAACTCATTGGCTTGATCGCTCGTCGAAAGCGTCTCAATCTCGCGCGTGCCGTGGCCTTGTTTTTCGACCGTTTCCAGCCAGGTTTCGGGATGCAAGAGCGTTGATAAAGCGATGCGGCCTTTGTCGGTAAAGAGGCGTGCATGGGCACCCGGACCGATGCCGGCATATTCGCCATATTGCCAATAGAGTAGGTTATGGCGGCACTCGGCCCCTTTGCGGGCGTGGTTTGAAATTTCATAGGCGGGCATGCCAGCGGCGCTACAAATTTCGCGCGTGACATCGAATAAGACGCGCGCTTCGTCATCGGGCATCGGCATTAATTTGCCTGCAGCGACCATGCGTTCAAACATCGTTCCGGGCTCGATGGTGAGTTGATAGAGCGAGAGATGCTCGGCTGAGAGCGCAATCGCTTCTTTTAGTTCTTGCGCCCATGCCTCGGGCGTTTGTCCGGGGCGTGCGTAAATGAGGTCAAAGGAATAGCGATCAAAAACCTGTGCGGCCGTTTGAACCGCGGCGCGTGCTTCGGCCACCGAATGAAGGCGACCGAGTGCGCGCAAATCCGAGTCGTTCATTGCTTGAAAGCCCATCGAAAGACGATTGACGCCCGCGTCGCGATAACCGCGCAATCGGTTTGCCTCGACGCTTGTGGGATTGGCCTCCATCGTGATTTCGACATCGGGCGCGACTGTCCAATGCCGGGCGATGAGGTTTAAAATCGAACCAATCGTTTCAGGCTTCATGAGCGAAGGTGTACCGCCGCCAAAAAAGATGCTGCCAACTCTGCGTCCGGGCACGAGCTCGGCTTGATGGGCGATTTCGCGTGCAAACGCTGCTACATAGCGCGCCTCGTCAATCGGCGCATGGCGGACATGGCTGTTAAAATCGCAATAGGGGCATTTCGAGGCGCAAAAGGGCCAATGGATGTAAACGCCGAAACCAGCATCAAAGGGTGGCAAATGGGTCATGCCGCTTGTTTAACACATTTCATGCGTCGGCGTTGACGCGCTTGAGATTGGCCTTATCCACCAGCCGGATAAAGGCCCGCGCGCGGTGTGACAGGCCCGTCAGGCGGCCGTTTTCCATGCGGATTCCGTGTTTTTCTTCGGCGCTGATTTCACCAAAGGTCCGCGTTTCGCCTTCAGGAATAAAAATCGGATCATAGCCGAAGCCTTGGGTGCCGCGCGGCGGGAAGGTGAGCGAGCCGAAAATCCGCCCCTCGGCGATCAAGGTTTCACCATCGGGCCATGCCAAGACCAAAGAGGAGACGAAATGCGCTTTCGCTCCTTCGGGTTCGACATCGCGGCTTTTAAGCTCATGGGCGACGCGCGCCATGGCCGCGCCGAAATCTCGCGGATGGCCAGCCCAATCGGCGGTGAAGAGACCGGGCGCACCATCAAGCGCGTCGACCGCTAAACCGGAATCGTCTGATAGCGCTGGCAATCCTGTTGCTTTTGCCGCCGAATGCGCCTTGATTGCCGCATTTTCGGCGTAAATCGTGCCATTTTCGACCGGTTCAGGTAGTCCAAGGGCCGCAGCTGACAGGGTCTCTAAGCCGTAAGGCGCAAGAAGTTCGCGCATTTCGGTGAGCTTACCCGCATTATGCGTGGCGATGACGATCTGGCCTGATAGCAGTCTGGACATGGTCTATTCTTAGCCGATGACGGATTTTTGCATGGCGACGAGGCCGCTGATTCCGTTTTTGGCGAGACCCAGAAGCGATAAAAGTTCAGCTTCCGAGAACGGCTTGCCTTCTGCCGTGCCTTGAACTTCCACCAATCCACCGCTGCCGGTCATGACAAAATTAGCGTCCGTTTCAGCAGAAGAGTCTTCGATGTAATCAAGGTCGATCACAGGCACGCCTTTGACGATGCCGCAGGAAATCGCGGCGACATGATCCCGCAACGGGTTTCCGCTGATGATTGAGCGGGATTTCATCCATGCGATGCAGTCATGAAGCGCAACCCAAGCGCCTGTAATGGCGGCTGTTCGTGTGCCGCCATCAGCCTGAATCACATCACAATCAAGGGTGATTTGCTTTTCGTTGAGTTGCGTGAGATCGACCACCGAGCGCAAAGAGCGACTAATCAAACGTTGAATTTCCTGCGTGCGGCCAGATTGTTTGCCGGATGTGCTTTCGCGCCGTGTCCGCTCGACCGTCGCACGGGGAAGCATGGCATATTCTGCCGTTACCCAGCCTTTACCCGAGCCACGAAGCCAGGATGGGGCCTTTTCTTCGAGCGAAGCGGTGCACAAAACATGGGTCTCGCCAAATTTAACGAGGCATGATCCTTCCGCATATCGCGCAATATTGCGCTCGAAAGAAACTTTGCGCATCTCGTCCGGTGCTCGTTTTGAAGGCCGCATGGTATGGGTTCCAATGATAAGGTGAACCCTTCTATGCGTGACGGGCCTAGACGGCAAGGCCAACTCTCTGTCTTGATCCGTGGGGGCTGAAGCCTCACATTAGGGATATGTCTCGTCTTAAGAGCCAGAACATTAGGGATTATGGATGCGCGACGATAAACCAGCCTCGCAAGGCAGCGGATTGATCGATCTGAACCAGCGTTCGCGTGAGATTTTCCGGCGGATCGTTGAATCCTATTTGGCGACGGGTGAGCCCGTTGGTTCGCGCAATTTATCGCGCATCATTCCGATTGCGCTGTCGCCTGCCTCGGTTCGCAATGTGATGGCTGATTTAGAGAGTGCGGGCTTGATCTATGCGCCGCACACAAGTGCTGGACGGCTTCCCACCGAAAGCGGGTTACGCTTTTTTGTCGATGCTTTGATGGAAGTTGGCGATCTGTCAGCGGAAGATCGCGGGCGCATTGAAGCCCAAGTTCGTGCGTCGGGGCAGCAAAAGACGACCGAAAGCCTTTTGACCGAGGCGTCCTCTATGCTGTCGGGCCTTTCGCGTGGTGCCGGTGTCGTGGTGACGAGCAAAGCGACATCGACGTTAAAACACATCGAATTCGTGCGCATTGAGAAGACGCGAGCGCTTGCCGTTTTGGTTTCCGAAGATGGCAGTATCGAAAATCGGATCGTTGATTTACCGCCGGGCTTGCCCTCCTCGGCGCTTGTTGAAGCGTCGAATTATCTTTCCGAACGCATTCGAGGCAAGACGATTGCCGATTTAAAACACGAGATTGAGAGCGCCCGACGGGACGCGGAGCGTGAACTTGATACGCTCACCGCAGGGCTTGTTGGCTCCGGCCTTGCGAGCTGGGCGGGAGAACCCGAAAGTCGACAATTGATCGTGCGCGGGCAATCCAATCTCCTCGATGATTTGAAGGCCATGGAGGATATTGAGCGTATTCGGCTCTTGTTTGATGATCTTGAGACCAAAAAAGACGTCATGGACCTGCTTTCACGCGCGGAAACGAGCGAGGGCGTTCGCATTTATATTGGTTCCGAGAACAAATTATTTTCGCTGTCGGGTTCCTCTTTGATTGCTGCGCCGTTTCGGGATCAAAATCAAAAGATTGTCGGCGTTTTGGGCGTTATTGGTCCGACACGCCTCAATTATGCCCGCGTCATTCCGATGGTTGATTATACGGCGAAAATTATTTCCAAGCTGATCGAACCGGGCCGGTAATTTCTAGCCTAATCGGAGCGTAGCTGCACCGGCGAACGCCAAGAGGCAGGCTATTATTCGCAAATAGCCGACTTTTTCTTTGAGCATGACGATTGAAATACCGAGCGCAAACAAGACGCTGGTTTCTCGGATCGCGGATGCTGCGCCGATGGGGCCATGGGTAAGCGCAATCAAGAAGAGAATATAAGAGCTCATCGAAAAGAGCGACGCGAAGAAGCCAAAAGCGAGCTGGCCCTTCATCATTTTTGAAAAAGCGATGCCTTCGACCCGCAAAAAGAGAGGCATAGCAACGGCGTTGATGATGGCCGCCGTTACGCCATAGACGAGCGGATCGCCGGTGGCTGCAATGCCTTTAACGTCGGTGATGACATAGGCGGCGGCGGTCGTGCCACCTAAAACGGCCAGAGCAATGGGTTTCCAGCCGATTTTTTCCTGCCGACGACCCGAAAACCCCATCAGGATCACGCCGCCGGAAACCATGATAATCCCCGCAATGCTTAACCAACTCGGTGTCGCATGGGGCAAGAGAGCGAGGTTAAAGCCTGTAACGGCGAGAGGGATCGTGCCGCGTAAAAGCGGATAGGCCATTGCGAAGGGCATCAAGCGATAGATCGCGACGAGAATGCGCAGCGTAGCCGTGTTGAACACAATGCCGAGGAGCAGCCAAGCCCAAGCCTCGAGCGGTGGCAGGCCAATCACAAAGACGATCGGAACCGAGATCACGCCGGCCATAAAGACTGTTGCGGTGACGGCGGCCGACGAATCGGCCCGCGAGCGGGCGGCGGCGTTCCAGCCCGCATGGGTAATGGCACTTAAAAGCGCGGAAAGGAAAGGAAGGAGGTCCAATTCGGCACAACTTGATCAGTAAAACGGCGATTTGGCTGGTCTAGCGTGAGTTGCTTTGAATAGCGAACGGGTTTTTATGCCGCATGGCGGCCATGCGGCTTTGGCGACGCTTGGAAAATGAGGCTCTTGCTGCTATTGCGGCAGCATGACAACGCACAGCTTTGACAATATCCGCAATTTTTCCATCGTCGCGCATATCGACCACGGTAAATCGACCCTTGCCGACCGCTTGATTCAACACACGGGCGCGGTGGCCGCGCGCGATATGGTGGAGCAGGTGCTCGATTCGATGGATATCGAGCGTGAGCGCGGGATTACGATTAAGGCGCAGACGGTTCGGCTCTCTTACACGGCTAAGGACGGCAAGACCTATATTCTGAATTTGATGGACACGCCCGGGCATGTCGACTTTGCCTATGAGGTCTCCCGTTCGCTCGCGGCGTGCGAAGGCTCGTTGCTGGTGGTTGATGCCTCGCAAGGCGTGGAAGCGCAGACGCTCGCCAATGTGTATCAGGCCTTGGATGCTGGACACGAGATCGTGCCCGTATTGAACAAAGTCGATTTGCCCGCCGCTGAACCTGAGCGGATCAAGGAGCAGATCGAAGAAGTCATCGGCCTTGATGCATCCGACGCCGTGCCGATTTCGGCAAAGACGGGCTTGAATATTGAAGGTGTGCTCGAGGCCATCGTCACCAAATTGCCGCCGCCAAAGGGAGATGAGACGGCGCCTTTAAAGGCGATGCTGGTTGATAGCTGGTATGACGCCTATCTCGGCGTTGTCGTGCTCGTGCGCATTATGGATGGCACGCTCAAAAAAGGCATGGATATTACGATGATGGGTACGAATGCCCGTTATTCGGTTGATAAAATAGGCGTGTTTACGCCGAAAATGAATGATGTCGCGACATTGGGCCCAGGTGAGATTGGTTTTATCACCGCACAAATCAAGCAAGTCGCCGATACGCGCGTGGGTGACACGATTACCGAGACGAAGCGGCAATGCGCCTCCGCCATGCCGGGCTTTAAACCGGCACAGCCTGTGGTGTTCTGCGGTCTCTTTCCCGTTGATGCCGCGCAGTTTGAAGATTTGCGCGCGGCGATGGGCAGGCTGCGCTTGAACGATGCGAGCTTCTCCTTCGAGATGGAATCATCCGCTGCCTTGGGCTTTGGTTTCCGTTGTGGCTTCTTAGGGCTGCTGCATCTTGAAATTATTCAGGAACGTTTGGAGCGCGAATTTAATCTCGATTTGATCGCGACGGCGCCAAGCGTGATTTACAAGCTGGCCTTGAAGGATGGCGAGGAAATCGAGCTGCATAATCCGGCGGATATGCCGGATATTATGAAGATCGAAGAAATTCAGGAGCCATGGATCCGGGCAACGATTTTGACGCCGGATGAATATTTGGGCTCCATCTTGAAGCTCTGTCAGGATCGGCGCGGGACGCAAGTCGATCTCAATTATGTCGGCAAGCGCGCAATGGTGGTTTATGACCTGCCGCTCAACGAAGTTGTGTTCGATTTTTATGATCGGTTGAAGTCGATTTCGAAGGGTTATGCGAGTTTCGATTACGCGATCACGGAATATCGTGCGGGCGATTTGGTGAAGATGTCGATCCTCGTGAATGCAGAACCTGTCGATGCGCTCTCGATGCTTGTCCATAAAACGCGGGCAGAAATGAGGGGTCGGGCGATGTGTGAGAAGCTGAAAGAGCTTATCCCGCAGCATTTGTTCCAGATCCCGATTCAAGCGGCGATTGGCGGAAAAATTATTGCGCGCGAAACGATTTCAGCGTTGCGCAAAGACGTGACGGCGAAGTGCTATGGCGGTGATATTTCCCGTAAGCGCAAACTGCTCGACAAGCAGAAGGAAGGCAAAAAGCGGATGCGGCAATTTGGCCGCGTGGAGATTCCGCAAGAAGCCTTTATCGCTGCGCTGAAGATGGACAGCTGAGGCCAGTCTAGCCTATCGTTCTCGCAAAAATCATAGGGGAGGACGATATGGCCGATACACCAACCATCGAGGCATTGCATCAACGGTGGATCGAGGTCTTTAACAGCCACGATCTTGATGCGCATGTTGCGCTTTATACCGCAGACGCGATGATGTTCGGTGCTATTCCGGAGCTTGTGATCGGGCGGGATGCGATCAAGACC
>CANGPL010000030.1 GCA_947455725.1 Hyphomicrobiales bacterium
CATCATACCAGCGCCGGTCTTCTCGCGAAGATCCTTCACCATTCCCGCGGTAACAGTTGCCATGGGATAATCCTTTCATCCGTTCATAAGAATGACGGCGACCCGAAAGCCGCCGTCTCGTTTATCACAAGGACCGATTCGCGTGACAGTAATGCGGATCGGATGTGCTTTAATTAAACAGCTTCAACAATAGCGCGTGCCGAAGCGATCCAGCCATCACGACCAGCGCGGCCATTGAGCTTCAGTTCTTGATCCAATGTGGCAACGTCCGCATCCGACATAGCAGCGACCTGCCAGTAATGGTAAATGCCAGCCTCGTTGAGCTTCTGCTCAAGCTGCGGACCGATGCCGGTCAGCTTCTTCAAATCGTCCGGAGCGCCGCGTGGCACCGAGAGACGTTCAAACGCTTCACCCGAATATGGTGCAACGTCTACTGGAAGCACTTCTGCCATAGGAGCAGCAGACGCACCAATATCCATGCCGGACGAGCCCTGGCTGCGCGAAATACCGTCAAGGGCGGCGCGAGCGACAAGATCGCAATATAGAGCGATTGCACGGCCAGCATCGTCGTTACCAGGAATTGGGAACGTGATACCATCTGGATCGCAATTCGTGTCGATGATGGCTGCGACCGGAATACCCAAGCGCTGGGCTTCCTGAATCGCGAGCTGCTCCTTATTGGTGTCGATCACGAAAATCATGTCAGGCGTGCCGCCCATTTCACGAATACCGCCAAGCGCCTTGTCGAGTTTTTCCTTTTCACGGGAAAGCATCAAACGCTCTTTCTTAGTCAAGCCCTGCGCGCCACCGGCGAGCAATTCGTCGACCTTCTTAAGGCGCTGGATCGAACCGGAAATCGTCTTCCAGTTCGTCAACATACCGCCAAGCCAACGGGAATTGACATAATACTGAGCCGAGCGCTTAGCCGCGTCCGAGATCAAATCAGCCGCTTGGCGCTTCGTGCCGACGAAAAGGATACGACCGCCATTGGCAACCGTGTCGGACACGGCCTGAAGGGCGCGGTGCAACATCGGAACCGACTGAGCAAGATCGATAATGTGAATATTGTTGCGCGTTCCGAAAATGAACTGCTGCATTTTTGGATTCCAGCGATGTGACTGGTGACCAAAATGGGCGCCCGCTTCGAGCAATTGACGCATGGAAAAATCTGGCAAAGCCATTGTTTTAACTCCGGTTATGTCCTCTGTGGGAAATGTGGACCAGCCCTCATGGCCAGCCACCGGATAGGACCGTTAGGCCCAGCCCCACATGTGTGATGAGCCGCTCTATACGCGTGAGGTGGACGATTTGCAAGAGGCCGGGCTGAGATCAACCATGCTCGACGGCTACAACACCTGGGATTGTACGGATCGCGCCCGCGATTTGCGGGGTGGCGCGGAAGCCGCCCGGCAATTTCATTTCGACTTCCCGAATGCCGCCATCAATTGGCAAAATGATGAGAACTTCGCCATCGCCACGGTCTTTCAACGCGGTTGATACCGCGGGCATGGGTGAGGCGTCCGACAAGGTGATGCGGAGAGAGCTCGGCAAACGCGAGGCCGCTTTTTCTAACGGTTCAGCGGACTGAATACGAATTCTCACATCCTCGCCTTCGACTTGCGCCTGTACAATCAGTACAACCGCCTGCCCCGGCTCTAATATGTCGCGAAACTGGTTAAGGCCTTCTTGAAAAATAATCGATTCAAAATGACCCGATCGATCAGACAACGCAAAAATACCCATTTTGCTGCCGGATTTCGTGCGCCTTTCACTCCGGTCCAACACGGTTGCCGCAAGTTTGCCAACGGTCGCACCGCCCCGCGCATCCCGGGCTAAATCCATATAGCTTTGAACCTTCAAACGCTTCAGGATGCCCGCATAATCATCAAGCGGATGCCCCGACAAGAAGAAGCCAATCGCATCATATTCACGCTGCAACCGTTCAGATGCCTGCCACGGCGAATGAGGCGGAACGCGCAAGACTTCCGGCTCTCCCAGCCCGCCGAAAATATCACCCTGCCCGGCAATCGCTTCTTCTTGTGAGCGATTGGCCATCGCCATGATGCCATCAACCGCTGCAAAGCATTTCGCGCGGTCTTTTTCGATCTCATCGAGTGCACCGGCCGCAATGAGGCTTTCCAGAGTCTTCTTATTGAAAATACGCGGATTGATACGGCGCGCCAAATCACCAAGATCTTTGAAGGGCTTATCTCCACGTGCTGCAACCAAACTTTCAACAGCCTGAGCACCGACGCCCTTAATCGCGGCTAATGCGTACCGGATCGACAATTGGCCATCATTGTCCTGATGCACTTCAAACGTCACGCCGGAACGGTTAATCGATGGTGGATCAACGCGGAAACCGAGGCGCTGCGCTTCTCGACGGAATTCGGAAAGCTTATCCGTATTCGACAGGTCAAGCGTCATCGAGGCGGCGATGAATTCGACCGGGAAATTAGCTTTCAAATAGGCCGTCTGATAGGCGACCAAGGCATAGGCAGCCGCGTGGCTCTTGTTGAAGCCGTAATCGGCAAATTTCGCCAAAAGATCGAAGATCGTATCCGCAGTCTTGGAATCGAGCCCCCGCTCAACCGCACCAGAGACAAAGCGCTCACGCTGGGCGTCCATTTCCGCTTTGATCTTCTTACCCATCGCGCGGCGTAAGAGATCGGCCTCGCCCAATGAATAGCCGGACAGGATCTGCGCAATTTGCATCACTTGTTCTTGATAAATGATGACGCCGTAGGTCTCTTTTAGCGAAACCTCGAGTTTTGGATGAATATAGTCAGGTACTTCGTGGCCGTTTTTACGCGCATTATAAACCGGGATATTCGCCATTGGTCCCGGCCGGTAAAGCGCCACCAAGGCGATAATGTCTTCAAAGCGATCGGCCCGCATTTCTGCCAAGGCCTTCCGCATGCCGGCGCTTTCCAATTGGAACACGCCGACGGTTTCGCCCCGCCCCAGCATGTCAAAGGTCCGCGTATCGTCGAGCGGGATCGTATCAAGATCAACCGTAATGCCACGCGCTTTGATGAGCTCAACGGCTTTTTGCAGGACGGTTAATGTCTTCAGACCCAAAAAGTCGAATTTAACAAGCCCTGCCGGTTCGACCCATTTCATATTGAATTGGGTAACGAGCATGTCAGACTTAGGGTCGCGATAGAGCGGCACCAATTGCTCTAGCGGCCGATCACCAATCACGACGCCTGCAGCATGGGTCGATGCATGGCGATGCAGACCCTCTAAGACGAGCGCTATGTCTAGCAAGCGACGAACGGTTGGATCCTCATCTGCGGCTTGACGCAGTCTAACTTCCGTTGAAATCGCCTGCTCAAGTGTAACAGGATTAGCCGGATTTTGCGGCACTAATTTGGTGAGCTTATCAACTTGGCCGTATGGCAATTCCAACACGCGCCCAACGTCGCGCAAGACGCCGCGGGCTTGCAAGGTTCCGAAGGTGATGATCTGCGCAACGCGGTCAGAACCATATTTGTGCTGGACATAACGGATCACCTCATCGCGGCGGTCTTGGCAAAAATCGATATCGAAGTCCGGCATCGATACGCGGTCTGGATTGAGGAAGCGTTCGAAGAGCAAGCCGAACCGCAATGGGTCAAGATCCGTAATCGTCGTTGTATAAGCAACGAGCGATCCGGCCCCCGAACCACGGCCAGGCCCAACCGGAATACCTTGCGCTTTGGCCCATTGGATGAAGTCGGCAACGATCAAAAAATAGCCCGGATATTTCATCCGCTCGATGACGCTAAGCTCAAATTCGAGCCGTGATTCATAATCCTCGACCGTCAGGCCCGGAGCCAAGCCATGGGTTTTAAGGCGGGTCTTAAGCCCTTCAACCGCAAGCTGGCGCAAGGCAGCCGCTTCGTCGACCGGCGACCCCGTATCGCCCACCGTAAAGCTCGGCAAAATCGGTTTGCGCGTTTTAGGCCTAAACGAGCAGCGCAGCGCAATTTCGATCGTGTTCGACAGAGCCTCGGGCAAATCCGCGAAGAGTTTTCGCATCGATGCGCGCGACTTAAAATCGTGCTCTTCCGTGACGCGGCGGCGTTCCGGATCGGACACGAGACGACCTTCCGCTATGGCCAAAAGCGCATCATGAGCCGCATAAGACGAGGCCTTGGCAAAATAGGACTCGTTGGTGGCAACAAGCGGTAATTCCAACCGATAGGCTAACTCAATGAGGTCTGACTCAATCGCGGTTTCGTCCGCCAGCCCATGGCGCTGAATTTCGACATAGAGACGATCCCCGAAAACGGTTTGAAACCGCTTGAGCCGCGTTTCAGCCAATTCGGCCTGCCCCGCAAGAAGGGCACGATCAACCGGACCTTTTGATCCTCCGGATAAGACGATTACGCCGTCTGACGAATCCGCCAAGGTTTGAAAGGCCACATGCGGTGCTTCGCCAATCTGCGGTGACAGATAGGCAAGCGAGGATAATTTCATCAGGTTTTCATAACCAAGCTCGGTGGCCGCCAGCAAAACTACCGACGGATAGACGGTGTGAACAGCCCCTGCCCGGCCAGGTGCAACATCGCCCATATCGAGCGCCAGCTCGACGCCTACAATCGGCTGCACACCGGCGCCCGCCAGCTTCTCGGAAAACTCAAGCGCACCGAAAAGATTATTCGTGTCGGTTAAAGCAAGGGCCGGCATCCGGTCCTTGGTCGCGAGCTTTTTCAGCTCATCGATTTTTAGGGCGCCCTCAAGAAGCGAAAAAGATGAATGGACATGGAGATGAACAAAACCGACTTCCCCCAAAATCCGACTCATCTCAACCCCCTTACCTCTTGCGTGCTAGTCTTGCCCCGTAGCCGGGCAAGCAATCAAGCACGAAGCGAAAGAGAGGATCAAAATTCGTTAGATAAAAACGCTCGACCACGCATAGATGGTTGCAAGGAAGGCCGTGAGTGCAGCGAGTTCGGTAACGTCTTCAACGAGAGAAAGAAGCATTGGAACCTCCATTCGATTGCGATGAATGATAGTATGTTCACGTTTTGTTCTTTTGCAAGTCGAATGTCTAAAACCCCACTTACGCACTTCCAAGATGATTAATGAATTCTTAATTCAGCTCGACAACAACGCCGTCGCGAATGGTCACCCGGCGATCCATGCGTGCTGCCAATTCAAGATTATGCGTGGCGATAAGAGCAGCAAGACCCGTCACTTTCACAAGCGCCAATAATGTATCGAAAACCCGCTCTGAAGTGACTGGATCGAGGTTTCCAGTCGGCTCATCGGCAAGCAATATTTTGGGGCGATTGGCCACGGCGCGCGCAATGGCAACGCGTTGTTGTTCTCCGCCTGAAAGCTCGGCTGGGCGATGCGTTAATCGCTCTCCGAGTCCGATATATTTTAAAAGCTCGGCGGACCGCTGCTGCGCCTCGGCTTTATCAAGCCCTGCAATCATTTGCGGCAGCATCACATTTTCCAACGCCGTAAACTCTGGCAAAAGATGATGCGCTTGATAGACGAAGCCGAGATCGCTGCGCCTGATCGCCGTCCGCTCTGCATCGGGCAGCGCCATTGTCGGGCGCGATCCGATATAGATCTCCCCCGCATCGGGGCGCTCAAGAAGACCCGCAAGCTGCAACAGGGTCGATTTACCGGTACCGGAAGGCGCAATAAGCGCAACCGATTGTCCGGGCCACACCGCTAAGTCGGCCCCCTTGATAATATCAAGCGTGTGCTCGGCATCGACGAAACGCCGCTCGACTTTCCATAAAAACAGAACGGGATCGGTACCCGATTTCGGATCAGCGTCGGTCATTCGTAGCGCAACGCCTCCACAGGATCGAGTCGCGCCGCGCGCCAGGCCGGATAAAGCGTCGCAATGAGCGAGAGAAGAAGCGCCATGCCCACCACAACGGTAACTTCCCGCGGGTCTACATCAGCGGGCAAATGGCTCAGGAAATAAAATTCAGCCGGGAAGAGATTGGTCTGCGTCAGCTTAGATACCAAGGCCCGCAAATTTTCGACATTGAGTGCGATAATCGTACCCAGTGCAAAGCCAGCGAACGTTCCAACAAACCCGATGGCAGCGCCCGTTATCAAAAAAATCCGCATGATGGCACCACGCGTCGCTCCCATGGTTCGCAAAATCGCGATATCGGCGCTTTTATCTTTCACGAGCATGATAAGGCCCGAGACAATATTCAACGCCGCAACCAAAACGATCAGCGTCAAAATCAAAAACATTACATTGCGTTCCACTTCCAAAACGCCAAAGAAGGTTTTGTTGCGCTGACGCCAATCGGTTAAAAACAAAGGACGCTCAATCCGCGCGGATATCGCAGCCTTTGCTTCATCAACGCGGTCGGGATTGGCGAGGAAAAGCTCAATCGCGCTAACATCGCCATCTCGATTGAAATAGGCTTGCGCCTCCTCAAGCGGCATGTAGACGAAGGCTGAATCAAATTCCGACATCCCTATTTCATAGACGGCAGCAACCGGATAGGTCTTGATGCGTGGCGCAGTACCAAACGCGGTTTGAGCGCCCTTTGGAGCTGTTAGCGTAATATTATCGCCGGGACGCAAAAACAATTGCTCGGCCAAGCGCTTTCCGATGATAACGCCGGAATTACCGCTAAACCCGTCTAACGTTCCCATTTTAATATTGTTAGCAATCGCAGGAATACGCTTGATATCGCCTTCCCTGACACCGCGAACCAAAACGCCCCCTGCACCCGATTGTGCAGATGCCAGTGCCTGCCCCTCAACGAGCGGGAGCGCCAACACGACCGACGGAATACGTTCGAGCGCTTTTGATAAATCGGCGTAATCGGTCAGCGGCTTTTCAATCGCCCCCACAAAGACATGCCCATTTATGCCGACGATTTTATCCAGAAGCTCTTTCCGAAAGCCATTCATCACGGACAAAACGATGATAAGCGTCGCAACGCCCAACATGATGCCAACGAAGGAGAAGCCCGCAATAACTGAGATAAACCCCTCGCGACGGCGCGCGCGAAGATAGCGCAACGCGATAAGCCACTCGAAAGCCGCAAAGGCTTTCGATTTGTTGACACTCATCACAGCTTGGGCGTGCTCAGCGGCCATGGATAACTTAAGCGGCTAAACGCGCAATGGCGTCTTCGATGGACAGAAATTCGCGCTCGCCGGTTTTGCGCCGTTTCAATTCAATCTTGCCCTCCGCAAGGCCCTTCGGACCCACCAGAATTTGCCAAGGTGAACCAATCAAATCGGCGGTGGCGAATTTCGTACCCGGACGCTCATCCCGATCATCATACAAGACATCCATTCCGCGCGCGGTCAGGGCCTTATAGAGCGTCGCGCAGGCTTCATCAGTAGCAGCATCGCCAATTTTAAGGTTGAGCAAGGACACATCAAAGGGCGCAACCGCATCCGGCCAAATAATACCGGCCTCATCATGCGAGGCTTCGATCAAGGCTGCGACAAGGCGCGACGGTCCGATCCCGTAAGAGCCCATATGAACCAAGGTCTCTCGCCCATCGGGACCGGTTACGGTCGCCTTCATGGGTTCGGAATATTTGGTACCAAAATAGAAAATATGGCCGACCTCAATACCGCGCGCCGAAATCTGCCGTTCTTCCGGAATAGCCATGTAGGCGGCCTCGTCATGCATTTCGGAGGTTGCTGCATAAGGCGATGTCCACGCCTTAAAGATCGCATCAAGCGCCTCGCGGCTATCGAAATCCGTATCAATTGCGGGCGTTGGTTGATCGAGTACCGCTTTATCCGCGAACACTTCGCTCTCACCCGTCGACGCCAGAATGATAAATTCATGGCTTAAATCGCCGCCAATCGGACCCGTATCCGCACGCATCGGTATCGCGGTCAGACCAAGGCGAGCAAAGGTGCGAAGATAAGCAACGAACATCTTGTTATAAGAATGGCGCGCGCCTTCCTGATCGAGATCGAAAGAATACGCATCCTTCATCAAGAATTCGCGGCTGCGCATCACGCCAAACCGAGGGCGCACTTCATCACGGAACTTCCATTGAATATGATAAAGATTGAGTGGCAAATCCTTATAGGAACGCACCGAACCGCGGAAAATCTCAGTGACCATTTCCTCATTGGTCGGCCCGAACAACATTTCGCGCTCATGCCGGTCCTTGATGCGAAGCATTTCCTTGCCATAGGCATCGTACCGACCCGACTCGCGCCAGAGATCCGCGGATTGAATGACGGGCATTAAGAGCTCGACAGCGCCCGAACGATTTTGTTCTTCGCGAATGATCGCATTGATCTTGTTGAGAACCTTAAGGCCAAGCGGCAGCCACGCGTAAATCCCGGCTGATTCTTGGCGTATGAGGCCAGCCCGCAGCATCAAACGATGCGAGACAATCTCAGCTTCTTTCGGAGTTTCACGGAGAATCGGTAGGAAATATCGCGACAGTCGCATGACAAGGTCTCTTCTTAAGGACAACGCGCTCAAGGAAGCGCAAACGGTAACGCTGTTTGAACCGCATCATGCCGCAAAATACAAGCGATAGACGCCCTACAAACACGGTAGAAAATCAAGTTCCGATGCTTTTCTAGGCGTTCGTACTTTTTTGCGGCAAATTCGTGTCGGGAGGGATGACAGGCCTAAAAAAGTAGGCTAGCTTCACCGTGCCTTGGAGAAAAAAGAGGTCGCGCCCATGTGGAAGACGGCACAAGGTCCAAGTCTGGGGAGGAACGAATACTAAGGATTGAAGAGACATAACGTCCCGCCGTTTTATACCGGCCTCAACCTTAGAATGAAGATGAAATTAGCAATCAAGGCAGGGGTAAGACCCTGCCTTTTTTAGTTTAAAATCAGAAACTTATAAAAACTACTCAACAAATTGAATGAAGAGCGAAAGCGCGGCCGCTACCGGTATAGCAACGAGCGTCGTGATCAACACTTTGCGCCAAAGTCTGGGCGCGCCCGGGGCGCCCGCTTCAGTACCAGGTGTGACGTCGCCAAGCTCCAATTGGCTCTTCACATTAAGCGGCAAGATGGCGAACAAAGTCAGCCACCAAGATATGCCATAGACCGCTAAAATCGTTGCAATGGACATGATCGACCCGTCTCAAATTTGCTCAAGCTCGATGAGCGTGCCATTAAAATCTTTGGGATGCAGAAATAGAACCGGCTTTCCATGAGCGCCGATTTTCGGCTCCCCATCACCCAGTACCCGAGCGCCCTCTCCACGAAGCCGATCGCGCGCTGTCAGTATGTTCTCAACTTCATAGCAAATATGGTGAATACCGCCGTCTGGATTACGCTCTAGGAATTTTTTGATGGGACTGGTTTCACCCAATGCCTCGAGCAGTTCAATTTTTGTGTTCGGCAACTGGATGAAAACCACCGTTACCCCATGGTCGGGTTGCGGCAGCGGGGCCGAAACCTCGGCACCCAACGTGTCCCGATAAAGCTTTACTGCACTGGTGAGATCCGGCACGGCGATGGCTACATGGTTGAGATGTCCAATCATTCCACGCTCCTAGATCACCACCACTTGGACATGGCATACGGGCTTTTTACCCCAGCTGCCGTTCACCGTCGAACGTACTGCTTTTTCAATTGCCGTTTCAACGAGATCAGGATCGCGACGCTTGTTTTTAGGCAGCGTATCGAGCACAGAGAACACGGCCTCTTCGATCAAATCCTCAAACGACCGCCCTGCCCGATCGACCTGTGGAATCCCAGAAACAGCAAATGCAGGATCTCCGACGAGTTCACCTTTGGCGTCTAACGCAACCGCAACGGAGACAATACCGGCAAAAGCCAGCTTGCGACGTTCCGGAATGGCGGGATCGGCAGCAGGTGCCAAAACCTCACCATCCTTAAACAATTTGCCGTGCGGCGCTTCGTCGACAATCGCTGGCTCACCGGGAGCCAAGCGTACAATATCGCCGTTCGACGCCATGACGACATCCGAAATCCCCGACGCCAATCCGAATTTACGATGCTCATCGAGATGCAGCGGCTCGCCATGGGCCGGAATAAGCGTCTTGGGCCGCACCCATTCATACATTTTCTTCAACTCACCCCGCCGGGGATGACCTGAAACATGCACAAGGGCCGTGCGATCGGTAACGACATTCACGCCTTGGCCGACAAGCCCGTTGATGATGCGGCCAACGGCCTTTTCGTTGCCCGGAATGGTGCGCGACGAGAAAATAACGGTATCGCCCGGCGCAAGCGTGACATCCGGATGTTGATCCTCGGCCACACGTGCCAAAGCCGCGCGCGGCTCGCCCTGGCTACCGGTAAGCAGGGCTACAACCTTATCGCGCGGGAGATAGCCATAGGTCTCCGACGAACGAAATTCTTGAACGCCTTCAAGATAACCGCATTCGGTCGCCACTTGGATGGCACGATCCATAGCGCGGCCGACGGCAATCACTTCCCGGCCAACCGCCTTGGCCGCCAATGCAACCGACCGAATTCGGGCGACATTGGAGGCGAATGTCGTAACCGCAACGCGGCCATTTGCCTTACCAATGACCTCAATCAATCCATTCGCAACGTCTGTCTCGCTCAGCGACTCGCCTTCGCGCATAACATTAGTTGAATCGCAAATCAGCGCCAAAACACCTTCATCGCCGATTTCCGTAAGCCGCTTTGAGTCCGTCGACCAACCGGCAACGGGTTGCGCGTCGATCTTCCAATCGCCTGTATGAACGACCGTTCCTAAGGCCGTTCGGATCGCCAAAGCGGTCGACTCAGGAATGGAATGCGCGACGGGCACAATCTCAACGTCAAACGGACCTAGCTGCAAACGATCACCGGGCTTCATCGTCGTGATTTGAATTTTTTTGCCCGTATGCTCGTTTTGCCGACGAATATCGAAAAGGCCCGCGGCAAAAGGCGTAGCATAAACCAGCGGCGTTCCAAGGCGAGGATAAAGATCAATCAATGCACCGATATGATCCTCATGCGCATGCGTAATTATGATCGCTTTCAGCCGATTTTTTTGTCCTTCCAGAAATTTCAAATCGGGAAGAATGAGATCGACGCCCGGCAAATCATCACCGGCAAAGCTCACACCGCAATCAACCAAAATCCATTCCCGCTTAGCGGGCGGGCCATAACCATAGAGGGCGGCATTCATGCCGATCTCGCCAAGACCGCCTAAAGCGCAAAAAACAAAATCTTCCTTGGGCCCAACCATGGAGCCCTCCTTTCAGTCTAAAATGTCATAGGTCGGGCCGAGCGGCCCCCCGTCAATCGAATTCATCGTTCAATAGAATACGTCACCAGCAATGATTGCGGTCACTTTTTCGTCATGCGCTAACAACAGCCTTCCTTGGTCATCGAGACCTTCAAAGATCCCTTCGATCACGCCGTTTGTCTGTCGAACCGATATTGGACCGCCAATGCCGCGCACACGCTCTATCCATCGCTGACGGATATAGCCGAAACCATTGCCCTTGTCGAAAAAATCTAAATTGGCACGAAAAGTCTTGGCTAAGGCCGCAAAACAGTCACCCGTCGTCGCTACAATACCGGCTTCAGCGAGATCCGTCGCATGATAGGGCGTATTCGTTGGATGAAGTGCAAGATTGATCCCACATCCGATGACGACGCCAAAAGCACCATCAGCCAATACACCGCCTTCGATCAAAATCCCAGAAAGCTTGGCCCCATTTAACAAAACATCATTCGGCCATTTCAGAGATAATTCATGCGATGGAGCGCCGAGACCGATCATGGTATCATAGATGGCAAGCGCTGCGACGAACCCAAGTTGAAATCCATGCGCAATCTCGCAAGGGTCAAGAAGCGCAAGCGATGCGTAAAGATTACCCTTCGGAGAGGACCATTGCCGCCCTAACCGACCGCGACCGCCGGTTTGCTCATCAGCAACAAACCAATGATTGCCATGCCCAGACGACCGCAAATAATCCAACGCGGCGTCGTTTGTTGAGCCTATGCTTTCAAAATGCGTCAGATCAAAACCGTGATCCTGAGCAGAGGCTTTAATGTTCACCTTAGAACAAAGACCGCGCGGCTACGTTGGCCGCATTTACGAGGGGTGCAGGTGCTAATGCGAAAGCAAACACTAAAATGGCTGCAAGTGACGCAATGAGCCGAACCGATGTCGAGGCTGGAGAAAATGCTTCCTTTGGCTCGTCAAAATAGATGATTTTGACGATACGCAGATAATAGAAAGCACCCACAACGCTGGCGATCACACCAATCACCGCCAAAGCGTAGAGGCCCGAATTTACTGCTGCTGCAAAGACATACCACTTGGCAAAAAAGCCAGCGAGCGGTGGAATGCCCGCAAGCGAGAACATGATCATAGCAAGCGCGAAGGCGAGCGCCGGGTTTGTCTTCGACAAGCCCGCAAGATCATTGATGTCTTCGAAATAGTGGCCACCACGCTCCATCGATAACACGCAAGCAAACGCGCCAAGCGTCGTTACAAGATAGATCACCATATAAACGGCTACGCCCGCTACACCGTCAACCGTGCCAGCGGAGAGGCCAACAAGCACGTAGCCGATATGGCCAATCGACGAATAAGCCAACAGCCGCTTAATATTGTTTTGTCCGATGGCCGCGAAAGCACCAAGCACCATCGACGCGATGGCAACAAAAACAATAATCTGCTGCCACTGCCCACCAATCGATGGGAAGGCTTGCTCAACGACCCGAACCAACAAAGCTACGGCGGCGGTCTTCGGTGCAACCGCAAAGAAAGCCGTGACCGGTGTCGGTGAGCCTTCATAAACATCCGGCGTCCACATATGAAAAGGCACAGCCGAAATTTTGAACGATAAGCCAGCAAGCACAAAGGCCAGACCGAAGATTACGCCAATGCCTGCACCACCTTTAAGCGCCGCTGCAATACCAGCAAAAGAAACCGAACCGGTCATGCCGTAAATCAAGGACGCGCCGTAAAGCAACATTCCCGAGGACAAAGCTCCAAGGACGAAATATTTCAATCCAGCTTCCGTCGATTTAACCGAGTTGCGATCAAAAGAAGCAACCACATAAAGCGACAGGGATGACAATTCGAGTCCGAGATAAAGCGCAATCAAATCGTGCGCCGAAATCATCAGCATCATACCCAGCGTGGAAATCAGCACCAAAAGCGGGAATTCAAACGCACGCCGTTTTGACGACGTGAGATAGGCGTCCGAAATCAGAAGCGACGCGGCAGAACCGACCAACGTCGTTAACTTCATGAATTGTGCAAACCCATCGGAGATGAAGGAGCCACCAAAGGCTTCAACCGTCTGTCCACCACCCAACGCAACCAAAACGCCGGCGACAACCAAGACAAGCAAGGTCATGCCGCGCACAAAGCCGTATGACTTTTCGCCCATAACGGCACCCAAGAACACGAGCAGCAATGCACCCGCTCCCATAAATATTTCGGGTAGCGCCGGAGCCATAATAGGAAGAGCTGTAATCGTTGATGACATCGTATCTTCTAACCTTATGGCAGGGTGTTGGCGGCTGTCTTAACTGCACCAACGGCCTCATGAATTGCGGCTAGCAATGGCTCTGTTGGTACGGCGAAAATGTCGAGAATGGCGTTCGCGTGAAAGCCAAAGTAAATCGTCAAGAAGGCGAGTGGCGCTAACAAGGCAAACTCACGCACACTCAAATCCTTGATGTCCAACAGCGCTGGCTTTTCGAGCTTGCCCAGCACGACACGCGCATACATCCAAAGCGCATAGGCTGCAGATAAAATGACACCCGTCGTTGCGAACACAGCGACCCACGAATTTGCAATTCGAGAACCGAGCAGCGTTAAAAACTCACCCACAAAGCCGCATGTACCCGGAAGCCCGACATTGGCCATGGTGAACACCATAAGAGCCGCTGCATATAGCGGCATCCGGTTCACAAGCCCGCCATAGGCTGCGATTTCGCGCGTATGCATGCGGTCGTAAATTACACCAACGCTCAAGAAGAGCGCGGCGGATACGATACCATGGCTTACCATTTGGAACATCGCGCCTTCAATGCCCTGAGGTGTAAGCGTGAAGATCCCAAGCGTGACATAGCCCATATGGGCGACCGACGAGTAGGCAATCAGCTTCTTCACATCTTCCTGAACGAGCGCCACGAGTGACGTATAAACAATCGCGCCGAGCGACAGGCTGAACATAAACGGAGCGAAATAGGCCGATGCATTCGGAAACATTGGCAGCGAGAAGCGGATGAACCCATAGCCGCCCATCTTCAGCAAAATTGCCGCAAGGATGACCGATCCTGCCGTCGGTGCTTCAACGTGCGCATCCGGCAACCACGTATGCAGTGGCCACATCGGCATCTTCACAGCGAACGATGCGAAGAAGCCAATCCAGAGCCATGTCTGCATTTGAACCGGGAATTTGAACGCCAATAAGGTCGGAATATCGGTTGTCTTTGCCGTCCAATACATCGCCATAATGGCAATCAGCATCAAAACCGATCCGAGCAATGTGTAGAGGAAGAATTTAAAGCTCGCATAAATGCGCCGCTTGCCGCCCCAGATCCCGATGATCAAAAACATTGGGATGAGGCCTGCCTCGAAGAAAAGATAGAACAGGACGAGATCCAGCGCCGAGAAGACGCCGATCATAAGCGCTTCAAGCACCAAAAACGCGATCATATATTCGCGAACACGCTTCTCAACCGATACCCAAGACGCAACGATGCAAAACGGCATCAAGAAGGTTGAGAGCAAAATGAACGGCATCGAATAGCCGTCGACACCAAGCTTGAAACGGATGGCATCCGAAATCCATGCGCCTTCTTCGACGAGTTGGAACGCGGGGCTTGAAGCGTCAAAGCGGTGCCAGGCGACAAGCGAGAGAGCGAACGTAATCAAGGTTGTGGCAAGCGAAATCCAACGGATATTCTTGCGCGATGCTTCGCTGTCTCCTGAAACAAAGAGGAGAGAAAGCGCACCAAAAATCGGCAGAAGAATGAGGCCTGAAAGAAGATGTGACATCAATGCGCTCCGCCGAACATGTACCAAGTCATAAAGCCCGCAAGTCCAATCAGCATGGCAAAGGCATAGTGGTAGAGATAACCGGTCTGCATCCGAACGGCCCATCCGGTCACGTTTAAGACGCGCGCCGAAACTCCATCGGGACCAAGACCGTCAATCACACGGCCATCACCCTGCTTCCACAAGAAGCGACCCACGCGCTTAGCGGTGCGCACAAATACGACGTCATAAAGCTCGTCGAAATACCATTTATTGACCAGGAATTTATAAAGCAGAGGCTGGCTCGCAGCGAGCTGGCCCGGCCATTCGGGCTTGGCAATATAAAACACAAATGCCAAAGCAAAACCGCCCACCATCATCACAAATGGCGACTGCTTAACCCACTCTGGCACCTCATGCATCGTGTGCAAGATGTGATTATGTTCTGAAGTGAACAGCGCGCCCTTCCAGAACTCGCTATAGCCTTCGCCGATAAAGGCAGGCGCAAACACAATTCCCGCAAACAGAGCGCCCGCTCCCAAAAGGACAAGCGGAAGGGTCATGACCAGAGGCGATTCATGCGGCTCATGGGAGTGACCGTGATCATGGTCATGATCGCCATGCGCATGAGCGTGATGGTCGTCATTATGTGCGTGCCCATGCTGGCCCCAACGCGGCTTGCCCAAAAACGTCAAGAAGAACAAACGCCATGAATAGAAGCTCGTCATACCCGCAGCCAAAACGAGCAGGATGAAGGCATAGCTCTGCGCAACCGATTGCGATGCAAACGCCGCCTCGATAATCGCGTCCTTTGAAAAGAAGCCAGCCGTCATCGGAAAGCCCGTCAAAGCGAGCGTACCAATGGCCATCATCGTTCCGGTCAGCGGAATCTTTTTAAACAAGCCACCCATATTACGAATGTCCTGTTCATGGTGCATCGCATGAATAACCGAGCCTGCACCCAAGAAGAGCAGTGCCTTAAAGAAGGCATGCGTGAAAAGATGGAAAACGCCCGCTCCATAAGCACCAGAGCCAAGCGCCACGAACATATAACCAAGCTGCGAGCAGGTCGAATAAGCAATCACGCGCTTGATATCATTTTGGACGAGACCAATGGTTGCGGCGAAAAATGCGGTCGTAGCGCCAACAAACATCACAACAGTCATGGCCGAAGGCGACGCTTCAAACAAAGGCGAAAGGCGAGCGACCATAAAGACGCCGGCCGTCACCATGGTTGCGGCATGGATCAGTGCCGAGACAGGCGTTGGGCCTTCCATCGCGTCCGGCAACCATGTGTGCAACAGGAACTGGGCCGATTTACCCATCGCGCCAATAAACAGCAACAAGCAGACAAGAGTCATCGCGTCCCAATCAATCCCCAAGAAGTCAATCTTCAACTGCGTCAAGTCGCCAAGACGGGCAAAGACGGCATCATACGAAACGGAACCGGTGAGAACAAAGACAACGAAAATACCAAAGGCAAACCCAAAATCGCCAACACGATTGACGATAAACGCCTTCATAGCAGCCGCCACGGCTGATGGCTTTTCATACCAGAAGCCGATCAGGAGGTAGGAGGCGAGACCGACGCCTTCCCAACCAAAGAACATCTGCACCAAATTGTCCGATGTCACCAACATCAACATCGCAAATGTAAAGAGCGACAGATAGGCAAAGAAGCGTGGACGCGACGGGTCTTCGTGCATGTAACCAATCGAATAAAGATGCACGAGTGCCGACACGGAGTTTACCACGACGAGCATCACCGCGGTCAGCGTATCAACGCGAAAAGCCCAATCGACAGAAAGATTGCCCGAGGTAAACCAGTTACCCAAAACCAAAGTTTTGCCGCCCTCGCCATAACCAGTTTTGAGAAAGACAATCCACGACATAACTGCAGATGCCATCAACAAACCGGTTGTCACGATTTCGCTGGCACGTGCGCCAATAGCGCGGCCAAACAGCCCCGCGATGAGAAAGCCAATAAGGGGGAAAAGGACGATTGCCTGGATCATGGAATATCTCGCGGGGCGTAAACCCGCTCAGCCCTTCATCATGTTGATGTCTTCAACCGCGATAGACCCGCGATTGCGATAATAAACGACAAGAATTGCAAGCCCGATAGCCGCCTCAGCGGCAGCAACCGTTAAGATCAGCAAGGCGAAAACCTGACCGATCAACGTGCCGCCAAAGGTCGAGAACGCGACGAGATTGATGTTGACGGAAAGCAGGATCAACTCAACCGACATCAAGATTACGATGACATTCTTTCGGTTGATGAAGATACCCAACACGCCGAGCGTGAAAAGAATAGCGGCAACGGTGAGATATTGCGAAAGACCAATCATTTCTCTCACTCCCCTCCAAGGCCTTGGCCGGGCGCAACCTTGCGCACTTCCATTGCCATTTCCTTGGTGCGCGCAACTTGATCCGCAATGTTTTGACGCTTAACGCCTGTCTTATGCTGGAGCGTCAACACAATCGCACCAATCATCGCAACAAGCAGGATGAAACCGGACACTTCGAAATAATAGACATAATCGGTATAGAGCACGCGACCCAGCGCTTCCGTGTTCGACATCGTGCTATCAACCGCCTTTGGCGCGGCAACAACCGCATTGGGTGCCATAAAATAGGTCAGAACGAGCGAGAATAATTCACCGAAAACCAAGAGGCCTAGTAACACGCCTAACGGCAAATGCTTTGCGAAGCCTTGGCGCAATTCCGCGAAATCAACATCGAGCATCATGACCACAAAAAGGAACAAGACGGCGACCGCGCCAACATAAACAACCACCAAAATCATGGCCAAGAATTCAGCGCCCATCAGCAGGAAAAGACCCGCTGCATTGACGAAGGCCAAGATCAAGAAGAGCACCGAATGCACAGGATTGCGCGAGGTGATCACCATAAAGGCCGACCCGACCAAAACGGCCGAGAAGAGATAAAAAAAGGCCTGAGCAGCGCTCATATTTTTAAGTCCCCAACGCGATCCGGCTCGGCCGGAAAAAATCCAAACTTATAACGCCTATTAGCGATAAGGCGCATCCTGTTTAATGTTACGAGCAATCTCACGCTCCCACCGTGCGCCATTCTCCAACAAGCGTTCCTTGTCGTAGAACAGCTCCTCGCGCGTCTCGGTCGCAAACTCAAAATTCGGACCTTCAACGATCGCGTCCACTGGGCACGCTTCCTGGCAGAAGCCGCAATAGATGCATTTCGTCATATCGATGTCGTAACGCGTCGTGCGCCGTGTGCCATCATTGCGGCGCGGACCTGCTTCAATGGTAATGGCCTGCGCGGGGCAGATCGCTTCACAAAGCTTACAAGCGATGCAACGTTCTTCGCCATTCGGATAGCGACGCAGCGCGTGCTCGCCCCGGAAACGCGGCGAAACAGGGTTCTTCTCGAACGGATAATTAATCGTTGCCTTAGGCTTGAAGAAATAGCGCATCGACAGCGCGAACGCCGAGATGAACTCTCGCAACAATAAGGATTTGGCGGCCTGATCCAGTCTCATGGTCGTGATCCTCTCAATGCCCCGGTGCCCAGCCCGTATATTGCAGCACGCCGGCTACAACAACGACCATGAACAGCGAGATGGGCAAAAACACTTTCCAACCAAGGCGCATCAGCTGGTCATAACGGTAGCGCGGCACAAAGGCCTTCACCATCGCAAACATAAAGAAAACGGCGCATACTTTAACGATGAACCACACGGCACCCGGCACCCAGGTGAAGGGCGCGACATCAAAAGGAGGTAGCCAGCCGCCCAAGAACAAGATCGTGGTCAAGGCGCACATTGTGACAATCGCCACATATTCGCCGAGCATGAACATCATGTACGGCGTAGAGCCATATTCGACCATGAAGCCTGCGACGAGTTCCGACTCCGCTTCCGGCAAATCAAACGGTGGACGGTTGGTTTCCGCCAATGCCGAAATAAAGAAAATGATGAACATCGGAAACAGCGGCAGCCAGAACCAGCCGAACAGGCCATATTTGCTGTGCTGCGCGTTGACGATATCCGAAAGATTCAAAGAGCCTACGCAGAGCAGAACGGTAATGATCACGAAGCCGATTGAGACTTCATAAGACACCATCTGCGCGGCCGAACGGAGCGCACCAAGGAACGGATATTTCGAGTTTGACGCCCAGCCACCCATGATGATGCCATAAACGCCAAGTGACGAAATAGCGAAGATATAGAGAATGCCAACATTGATATTGGCAATCGCCCAACCATCCATCACCGGAACGACGGCCCAAGCCGACAGCGCCAGCGTTGTGGTGACAAGCGGCGCGAGGAGAAACACACCCTTATTCGCGCCAGCAGGAATTGTTGGTTCCTTCAGCATGAATTTCAGCAAATCGGCAAAGCTTTGGAAGAGGCCAAACGGACCAACTACATTCGGCCCACGGCGCAACTGTACCGCTGCCCAAATCTTACGATCTGCAAGCAGAATAAAGGCCACAAAAATAAGAAGAGCAACGACCAGCACCACGCTTTTTAAAAGCGTGAGCCCCAACGCCAAAGCCCAACCGTAAGAAGCGATGTCCGTTCCCAACGTCTTCTCCTTATTCCGCTGCCATCGCATGACGCGATGAAGCCAGTGCCGAACAATCGGCCATAATTTTAGAGGCACGCGCCACAGCATTCGTCAGATAGAAATCTGTAACCGGCGAATGGAACGCGTCTTTATGGAGCGTACCGGCCAATTTGGCGAGCGAACCAATCGATGCTGCTTCGCCCGCCGCAATGCCGCCAAGTACAGCAAGATGAGGATGTGACTCGTAAAGCGCCTTACGCAATGCGGTCAGCGAGTCAAACGGCAAGGTATGACCAAGCACGGCTGAAAGTGCGCGCAAAATCGACCAATCTTCGCGGGCTTCGCCGGGTGCAAATATCGCACGATTGGCCAATTGAACGCGGCCTTCTGTGTTCACATAAAGCCCAGACTTTTCGCTAAATGCCGCGCCCGGCAAAATAATATCCGCGCGATGGGCACCCTTGTCACCATGCGTGCCTTGATAGATCACAAACGCGCCTTCCGGCACCTCGATCTCGTCCACACCGAGCAAGAACAACACGTCGAGTGCACCAGCCTTGGTCATATGCGCAGTATCTAAACCGCCCTCACCCGGCACGAAGCCAATATCGAGCGCACCAACGGACGACGCTTCGGTATGCAGAATATTGAAGCCGTTCCAGCCATCTTTAACAACGCCCGAATCCGCTGCAATTTTGGCAAGCGTTCCCAAAACAGCTTCGCCATCGGCGCGGTTGAGCGCGCCTTGGCCGATGATGAGCATCGGCTTTTCTTTGCCAGCGAATAGCTTCGCAGCCGCTTCAGCAATGCTTTCAGGGCCTGCACCCAAATAGGCATAGGGGTAGGTCAAATCAGCTTGTTCGCCAACAACGCCAATCACAACGCCACCCTTCAAATACCGCTTGCGGATACGCGCATTGAGCACAGCCGCTTCACGACGCGGATTTGAGCCAACGATCAACATTGCATCAGCGTCTTCAATGCCGGCAATACCCGAATTAAAAAGATAGCTGCTCCGGCCATGCTTCGGATGAAGCGGCGATCCCGGATAACGCGCATCGATGTTCTTGGAACCAAGCGCACCTATCAGCGCCTTAAGCGCAAACATGTCTTCAACGCTTGCCAATTGACCGGCTAAGGCACCTATCCGCTCAGGGGCAGCGCCCTTCATTTTGTTAGCGATCGATGCGAAAGCTTCCTGCCAGCTCACGGGCATGAGTTTGCCATTCACGCGTAAATAAGGCCGGTCCAAACGCTGCGTCTTGAGGCCATCAAAAATGAACCGCGCTTTATCGGAAATCCATTCCTCGTTCACAGCTTCATTGAGACGCGGCATGACGCGCATCACTTCATTGCCGCGGCTATCGACACGTGTCGCAGAGCCAACAGCATCCATCACGTCAATCGACTCGGTCTTGGTCAATTCCCAAGGCCGCGCCTTAAACTCATAAGGCTTCGAGGTCAGCGCGCCGACAGGGCAGAGATCGATAATATTACCCTGCAATTCGCTGGTCATAGCGGCTTCAAGATAGGACGTGATTTCCACATCCTCGCCGCGACCGATCAAACCCAAATCGGTAACGCCCGCCACTTCAGTCGAGAACCGAACGCAGCGCGTGCATTGAATGCAGCGTGTCATCGTCGTTTTGACCAATGGGCCGATATGCTTGTCTTCGACCGCGCGCTTGTTTTCCTGATAGCGCGACGTATCGATACCATAAGCCATGGATTGGTCTTGCAGATCGCACTCACCACCCTGATCGCAAATCGGGCAATCAAGCGGATGATTGATCAGCAAAAACTCCATCACGCCTTCTCGCGCCTTCTTCACCATTGGCGAAGTGGTCAGCACAACAGGTGGCTCCCCATTCGGGCCGGGGCGAAGATCGCGCACATTCATCGCGCAAGACGCGGTTGGCTTTGGCGGGCCACCCTTCACTTCAACAAGGCACATGCGGCAATTGCCCGCAATCGAAAGCCGCTCATGGAAGCAGAACCTTGGCACTTCCGCGCCCGCCGCCTCGCACGCCTGCAACAGCGTGTAGTCCGCTGGTACGTCGATCTCTATTCCGTCGATGATAATCTTGCTCATTTGACAATCATGATCCCGTGCATTCCGGCTTCATAGTGCCCCGGAATTAAACAAGCGAACTCAAATTCACCCTTATTCGAAAACTTCCAGACAAAAGACGACGTCTGGCCGGATGCAACTTGCATCATATTTTTATCCGCATGGGCCATGCCGGGCATAGACGCCATCATGTCCGCATGGGCCCGATTTTCCTTAGCGGTACCCAGAACAAATTCATGATCCAAGGAACCCGCATTTTTTAAAACAAATCGAACCGTTTCATTCTGCATGATTTCGATCCGATCGCGGCTATAGGCCATCTTGCCATTCGCCTCGACTATCTCGATCTCGATCACGCGCGCATCCGACCCGTCCGTACCCACCTCGCCCGCAGCAAAGCCGCCATGCTTATGACCCGCGTCAGCATGGGCAAACGAACCAACAACCATCGTTAATCCAATCACCAAGCTAAAATGAGCTAGCGAAGTCAGTCTCATCATTTCACTCCGCCGCCATCATGCGAGCAGGATCGGAATGCGGGTTGGCTGAATATTGATCAATCCGCTCTTCAATCTCATGCCGGAAATGGGCAATCAGACCTTGGATAGGCCAAGCCGCCGCGTCGCCCAAAGCACAAATCGTATGACCTTCGACCTGCTTGGTCACTTCCAAAAGCATGTCGATTTCTTTCTTCTGCGCGCGGCCTTCCGCCATGCGCATCATGACACGCCACATCCAGCCTGTACCTTCGCGGCATGGCGTGCATTGGCCACAGCTCTCATGCTTGTAGAAGGCCGACAAGCGCGCAATGGCACGAATAATATCGGTCGATTTATCCATCACGATCACCGCCGCGGTGCCAAGGCCCGAGCGCAGTTTCGAGAGCGAGTCAAAATCCATCGGCGTGTCGATAATCTGCTCGGCAGGCACCATACGCACCGACGAGCCTCCGGGAATAACCGCCTTCAAATTGTCCCAACCACCACGCACGCCGCCACAATGACGATCGATGAGCTCACGGAAGGTGATGCCCATCACCTCTTCGACATTACACGGGGTATTCACATGGCCTGAGATGCAAAACAGCTTTGTGCCGACATTGTTCGGATTGCCAAGCGAGGAGAACCAGCCCGCGCCACGGCGCAAAATTGTGCCCGAAACTGCAATCGACTCGACATTGTTCACCGTCGTCGGATTACCATAAAGGCCCATATTGGCTGGGAATGGCGGCTTCAGCCGAGGCTGGCCTTTTTTACCTTCAAGGCTCTCGAGCAGCGCCGTTTCCTCGCCGCAAATATAAGCGCCCGCGCCGTGATGCACATAGAGATCAAACGGCCAGCCATGGACATTGTCCTTGCCGATCAGCTTGGCCTCATAAGCCTCATCAACGGCCTTTTGCAGCGCTACGCGCTCGGCAATGTACTCGCCGCGTACATAAATATAGCAGGCATTCGCCCCCATCGCGAAAGACGCAAGCAAGCAACCTTCAACGAGAAGATGCGGATCGTGCCGCATAATTTCACGGTCTTTGCAGGTGCCGGGCTCAGACTCATCCGCATTCACAACAAGATAATGCGGACGACCATCCGAAACCTTCGGCATGAACGACCATTTAAGACCCGTCGGGAAGCCCGCGCCACCACGGCCACGAAGGCCCGAAGCCTTCATCTCGTTGACGATCCAATCACGGCCCTTATCGATGAAGAGTTTCGTGCCGTCCCAGTTACCGCGCTTCAGCGCCGATTTGAGATCTGCGCCATGGAAGCCGTAAAGATTGGTAAAGATGCGGTCCTTATCAGCGAGCATCGATCTTATCCTTTCGCTGCTTCAGCAGCAGCCGCGTTGGCCGCTTCTGCCGCTTTGGCAGCTTCCGCTGCAGCAATTGCCTTCTTGGCTTCATCCGCCTCGAAGCGCGCTTTCCACGATCCGACAACCGAACCATCATAGAGGGCAGGATCGGTGAGCGTCTTAGCGCCGCTAAGCGGCTCCGATCCCTTACGACCATTTTGCGGACCGGGGCTTACCGGACGACCCGCCGCCATATTGTCCAAAAGCTTGCCGAAATTTTCAGGCGTCAAATCTTCGTAATAATCATTATTGATCTGAGCCATCGGCGCATTGCAGCACGAGCCCAAGCACTCCACTTCGAGCCAAGCAAAATTACCATCGGCCGAAACATGGCGTTGTTCGCCAATGCGCTCTTCGCAAACCTTGATAATTTTTTCAGCGCCATTCAACCGGCACGGCGTCGTACCACAGACTTGAATGAAGAATTTGCCGACCGGCTCGAGGTTAAACATCGAGTAAAAGGTCGCAATTTCCATCACGCGGATTTTCGCCATGCCGAGCATATCGGCGATATATTCAATCGCCGCGCGAGGCACCCAATATTGATGCTGCTCTTGCGCGCGCCACAAAAGCGGGATGACGGCCGAGGCCTGACGACCCGCCGGATATTTAGCGATAATAGTCTGCGCCCAGGCCAGATTTTCTTGCGTGAACGCGAAGCTTGCAGGTTGCAAAGCATCAGTTGCGAGGCGGCGAACGGACATTAGCAGTCACCTGTTTTCATCAGAACAGCAGTCATTAGCGGTCAACCTCGCCAAACACGATATCGAGCGAGCCTAAAATAGCCGATACGTCCGCGAGCATATGGCCGCGGCACATGAAATCCATCGATTGGAGATGCGCAAAACCCGGTGCCTTGATGCGGCAGCGATAGGGCTTATTGGTACCATCGGAAACGAGATACACGCCAAATTCGCCCTTAGGCGCTTCAACGGCGGCATAGACCTCGCCTGCAGGCACTTTATAACCTTCGGTGTAGAGCTTGAAGTGATGGATCAGCGCTTCCATCGAACGCTTCATCTCACCGCGCTTCGGCGGCACAATCTTGCCATCGAGCGAAGAAATAGCACCCCTGCCCTCAGGCTTGCGAAGCTCAGCAACACATTGCTTCATAATACGGATCGACTGCCGCATTTCTTCCATGCGGATGCAGTAGCGGTCGTAATTATCGCCATTCTTGCCAATCGGAATATCGAAATCCATCTCGGCATAGCACTCATAAGGCTGCGATTTGCGCAAATCCCACGCCGCACCAGAGCCCCGGACCATGACGCCCGAGAACCCCCAAGCCCAGCATTCATCGAGCGACACAACGCCAATATCAACGTTACGCTGTTTGAAAATACGGTTATCGGTCAACAGCGTTTCGAGATCGTCACAAACCTTCAAAAACGGATCACAGAACGCTTCGATGTCGTCTACGAGATTATCGGGCAAATCCTGATGCACACCACCCGGACGCACATAGGCCGAGTGCATGCGAGCGCCGGATGCCCGCTCGTAAAACATCATGAGCTTTTCGCGCTCTTCAAAGCCCCAAAGTGGCGGGGTGAGCGCACCAACGTCCATGGCCTGCGTGGTCACGTTCAAAAGATGCGATAGCAAACGTCCGATTTCGGAATAAAGCACGCGGATCAATTGTCCGCGACGCGGAACCGTAATGCCCAATAGCTTTTCAACCGCAAGCGAATAGGCATGCTCTTGGTTCATCGGCGCGACATAATCGAGCCGGTCAAAATAAGGTAGAGCCTGCAAATAGGTCTTCGATTCAATCAGCTTTTCCGTGCCACGATGCAGCAAGCCGATATGCGGATCGACGCGTTCAACAACTTCACCATCAAGTTCGAGCACGAGGCGCAAAACACCATGCGCAGCAGGATGTTGCGGGCCAAAGTTAATCGAGAAGTTACGGAGTTGATGTTCGGTCATGACTTCGCCTTTTCATCGCCTGGCAGCACATAATCCGTGCCCTCCCATGGCGAGAGGAAATCGAAATTGCGGAATTCCTGCACAAGTTTCACTGGCTCATAAACAACGCGCTTTTCTTCGTCGTCGTAGCGAACTTCAACATAGCCCGTCGTCGGAAAATCCTTGCGGAGCGGATGACCTTCAAAGCCATAATCGGTCAAAATCCGGCGCAAATCTGGATGGTCGGCAAACAGAACACCATAGAGGTCGTATATCTCGCGCTCATACCAATTGGCGGCCGGAAAGACTGATATGGCCGACGGTACTGGTGTCCGTTCATCGGCCTCAAAGGTCACACGGACACGTTGATTGTGTTTTGGTGAAAGCAGATGCCACACCAAATCAAACCGCTTTTCACGCGCCGGATAATCAGCGCCTGCCAAATCGGTGAAATTGATGAAATTGAACCGCTTATCGTCCCGCAAAACCGTTAAAATCTTAAGGGTTTCAGATGCTTCTGCGCGGATATTAAGTTCGCCGAAAGCGACCTCGAAGCCCGTTACCGCACCCGGTAAGGCCGACTTGATCGCTTCACCCAATGCGTTCAATTGTTCAGTCATCGGATCCGAACCCTGCCTTACCGTTCAATCGTGCCGACACGACGGATCTTCTTCTGGAGAAGAAGCACGCCGTAAAGCAGCGCCTCGGCGGTTGGCGGGCAGCCCGGAACATAAATATCAACCGGAACAACCCGGTCGCAACCGCGCACAACCGAATAAGAATAATGGTAATATCCGCCGCCATTGGCGCATGAACCCATCGAAATGACGTAACGCGGCTCAGGCATCTGGTCATAGACCTTGCGCAAAGCGGGAGCCATTTTGTTGGTCAGCGTACCGGCAACGATCATCACGTCCGACTGGCGTGGCGAGGCGCGCGGAGCGAAACCAAAGCGCTCGACATCGTAACGCGGCATGGAAAGCTGCATCATTTCAACGGCGCAGCAGGCCAATCCGAACGTCATCCACATCAGCGAGCCAGTGCGGGCCCAATGGATGAGATCATCAGTCGAGGTGACCAAGAAACCTTTATCGCCAAGCTCGGCGTTCACTTCCGTGAAAAACGGATCATTCGCACCGATCGGCTTACCCGTCGACGGATCAAGGATACCGCGAGGCGCCTCAGATACCAAAGTACCAGTTTGTGGGGTCAATCCCATTCGAGAGCACCCTTCTTCCATTCATAAACAAAACCGACGGTCAAAACGCCCAAAAACAGCATCATCGACCAAAAACCGAATAATCCGACGCTTTTGAACGCCACGGCCCAAGGGAACAGGAACGCTACTTCAAGGTCGAAAATGATAAAGAGGATCGAAACGAGATAAAACCGCACATCGAATTTCATGCGCGCATCGTCAAAGGCGTTAAAGCCGCACTCGTAAGCGGAGAGCTTTTCGGCATCAGGCTTGGAATAGGCAACGAGGAAGGGAATCACCAACAAAGCAATGCCGATCACAAGGCTAAGCCCAATGAAGACGACAAGCGGCAAATAGTCGACGAGCAAATGATCGATCGTCTGTCCCATGCTGTTCCACTCCGTTCCGGCCCGTAGCGGCATTCAGTACAAAATGACGACGCTTTGGCTCTGATACCGGCTCTTTTGCCCGAAAGCGGTTAAAATAACCCTTAACCGCTAGACTCAATTCACCGGCTATTCACGTGGGCAGACGATTAGCTCACCCTTTGTTGCAGCGCAAGGTGACATATTGGTCATTTGTCGTATCAATTTGATCAATTTCCATACCGGCTTTTTGACCAAGATCGGTTACCAGACCAGCACGAACCCCTCTTGTCGAGCACCGCAATTCACGCGATACACGGCGGAATAGTCCAACAAAAATCATCGGGAGACGAGAAAATGGCAAATCAAATCGACGCTCAAGGGCAGTTTGCGGTCGTAACGGGAGGCGCACAAGGGATCGGCTATGCCGTTGCCGCCCGGCTAACCCAATCCGGCGCCAAGGTGGCTTTGTGGGACCGGGACGAAAAACTGGCCCAGGAAGCGTCGAAATCATTAGCCGGCTCGATCGTTGTCAAAGTCGAACAATCCGACGCGGCTTCCGTTGCCGCTGCGGCGGACGCGACCGTCAAGGCCTTTGGGCGGATCGATATCATGGTCAACAATGCCGGGATCGCTGGCCCAAATATGCCGGTTGTCGATTACCCGCTGGATGCTTGGCACGATATCGTCAACATTAACCTGAACGGCGTCTTTTATTGCTGCAAATATGTCGTCCCCACCATGAAAGCCCAAGGTTACGGACGCATTGTCAACATCGCCTCGATTGCGGGTAAAGAAGGTAATCCGAACGCATCCGCCTATTCGGCCTCAAAGGCGGGCGTCATCGCGCTTACGAAATCCCTCGGCAAGGAATTGGCGGGCCAAGACATCGCGGTCAATTGCGTCACTCCGGCGGCGGCCAAAACGGCCATTTTTGATCAGATGAAGCAGGAACACATTGATTATATGCTTTCCCGCATCCCACGCGGCCGGTTTTTGCAGGTCGATGAAGCTGCCGCCATGATTGCTTGGTTGTGCTCAAAAGATAATTCGTTCACAACCGGAGCGGTCTTCGACCTGTCCGGCGGTCGGGCGACATACTGATTTTAACCTAATCTTTTGATATTGCCGTTACGTCAACTAACGCCCATCTTAGGGCGTTAGTGAGGGTGATATGACGCTTTTTCCGGCTTTAAAAGACGCTGATATTCTGGTCACCGGACATACCGGCTTTACCGGCGGCTGGGTCTGCTTTGCCTTGCGGCAGTTTGGGGCCCGTATTCACGGGCTGGCTTTGCCGCCCGCGACAACCCCGTCTTTATTCCATTTAGCCAATGTAGAAGCGCTCCTTACAAGCCACACGCTTTTTGACATCGCAGATCATCGCACGGTTATTGAACATGTAACGGCCCTCAAGCCGCAGGCCATTCTTCATTTGGCCGCTCAGCCTTTGGTTTTGCCTTCCTATGACGATCCTTTGGGCACGTTTCAGACAAATGTCATGGGAACGGTCAACATCCTCGAAGCCGCCCGCAGGACCGAAAGCGTCAAAGGCGTCGTCACGATTACGACCGACAAAGTCTACGCGAATAAAGGCCGTCACAATCATTTCAACGAGACCGATCGTATTGGCGGACATGACCCCTATTCCGCCTCAAAAGCGGCTGCCGAAATGGCGATTGACGGCTACCGCCTTTCCCTTCCCTCCTGGCATCGGGATATGGTGATTGATACCGCACGAGGCGGAAATATTATCGGAGGCGGCGACTGGTCGACTAACCGACTTATTCCGGATTATGCGAGAGCCTTATCGAGCAACACGCCGCTCCTGATCCGAAATCCGCAAGCAACGCGCCCTTGGCAACATGTGCTTTGCCTCGTTCATGGGTATCTCGTATTGCTTAACCGCCTCTTGTCCGGCGAAACTCAAAAATCGGCTGAACCCTATGGTGAAGCATGGAATTTTGGCCCTGCCCCATCCGATTGTGTCTCTGTTGATTCGATCTTGGACAAAATCGGACAAAGCTGGCGTAGAGCCAATTTAGAGATGGTCCCGTCCGCCGTCCACGAGGCTCGCACGCTTGAGATTGATGCTACAAAAGCAAAACAGCGCCTCGGATGGCAGCCCAAAATAGGCATTGATGAAGCCATCTTGCTCACCGCCGAATGGTACAAAACCCACGAGCACGAGCCAGAAAGATTAGGTGCGCTAACCGAACGGCAAACCGAAAGCTATTTCAGTCAACTCAGCTAAATCCAATGTGATTTGATTAAAACTTAATCAAAAAATTTTTCAGATCAAAAAGCATCTTCGTTGAGGAAATTATCATTCTTTTCTTCGTAAATGGGCTTATATGACGTTACGTCATTTAAATAACGCCATTCGCGTGGAATTCAGTAAAGATGATCAACACGGCGGTAATTTTAGCGGGCGGACTGGGCACACGTCTCTCCGAGGAAACGGGGTTGCGTCCCAAACCGCTCGTTGAAATCGGGGGAGCACCGATCCTCTGGCATATTATGAAGATCTATTACCACCAAGGCGTCAAAGAATTTGTGATCTGCCTCGGCTACAAAGGCTATCTGATCAAAGAATTCTTTGCCAACTACCTGCTTCATCGCTCCGATGTGACAATCGATTTCGCCGATAATACCGTTTCATATCACAACCGCCGAGCCGAGGACTGGAAGGTAACGCTCGTCGATACGGGCGAAGCCACCATGACGGGTGGCAGGCTAAAGCGAATTGCGCCCATGCTACGCGAGCATCCGTTTTTTATGACCTATGGCGACGGGCTTGCGGATATCAATCTCAAATCACTTTATGACCACCATATCGCTTCAGGTCGGAAGGCAACCGTCACATCGGTACGTCCGCCGGGAAGGTTTGGTGCCCTCGATCTTACCGACAATAATATCGTTAAAGGCTTCATCGAAAAGCCAAGTGGTGATGGTGGTTTCATCAATGGCGGCTTTTTCGTGCTGGCTCCGGACGTCTTTGATCTGATCGACGGCGATACGACCGTTTGGGAAGGCAAACCACTCGAGACACTGGCCAAATCAAACCAACTCGCGGCCTACCGCCATGATGGGTTTTGGCAGCCGATGGACACGCTGCGCGACAAAACCCAGCTGGATGAATTGTGGCAATCCGGCCATGCACCATGGAAAATATGGTGACGAACGCCGTGACTGTTTCTCCCCCCTCCTGCCGCCATTGCGCAGAACCGCTCACTTTTGTCGTGGCGGATCTTGGTCAAACGCCCATCGCCAATGATTATTTGGACGTTCAAGACCTATCAAAGCCCGAGCCTAAATATCCCTTGCGCGCTTATATGTGTCGCTCGTGCCGCCTTGTTCAATTGGAAGATTTTGTTCAACCCGGCCATATTTTTGCCGCCCATTATGCCTATCAATCGTCCATGTCTGATAGCTGGCTCGATCATGCCCGCGTCTATGCGAACCAAATGGCATCGGAAATGCACCTTGGTCCAAAGAGCCATATTGTCGAAATTGCCAGTAATGATGGCTATTTGTTGCAATATTTCAAAGCGCTGGGCATCCCCGTAACGGGGATCGAACCCGCATCCGAAGTAGCCCGTATCGCGCGCGAAAAACGCGGTGTTCCAACCATCGAAACCTTCTTCGGTGAGGCCGAGGCAAGAAAGCTGCAGCAATCGATCGGACCGGCCGATCTCATGGCAGCCAATAATGTTTTAGCCCATGTTCCAAAGATCAATGATTTTGTCGCAGGCTTCCGCGAGCTTTTAAAACCGGATGGGGTCGCCACGTTTGAATTTCCGCATCTGTTAAATCTGTTGGAGCAGTGCCAGTTCGATACGATTTATCACGAACATTATTCCTATCTGTCCCTTAAGGCGCTCGAACCAATTTTTGCCTTGGCGCAACTACGCGCCTTTGACGCTGAGGAGTTAAAGACGCATGGCGGCTCGCTGCGGCTTTATGTGTGTCACCGTGAAGCCAAATTTACCGAAACGTCGCAGCTTCAAGCCCTACGCGCCAAGGAAATAAACGCGGGCCTTGATACCGACGCGCCCTATGCAGCCTTTGCCGCCAAAACCGTGCGCATTAAAGAAGAACTCGGCAAACTTCTGCACGATCTGAAGAATCAGGAAAAAACCATCGCTGCCTATGGCGCACCGGCCAAAGGAAACACGCTTTTAAATTATTGCGAGATCGGCATCGACCTCATCGATTTTACGGTTGATCGCGCGCCTTCCAAACAGGGAAAATATCTGCCGGGATCGCATATTCCGATCCTCCACCCGGATTCCATCGCCGAGCGGAAGCCAGACTATATCCTCATTCTCCCCTGGAACCTCAAATCGGAAATTACGGAACAATTTTCCTTCATCAGTGAATGGAGCGGGCGCTTCATCCTACCCATTCCCACTCCGCAAATTCTTGAATGGAGTGGAAATGGAAATTGAAGAGACACCTCTAAAAGATTGTTTTCTTGTATCTTTTCCTCATCATGCCGATGCGCGCGGAAGCTTTGTTCGTAGTTTCGACCGCGCGGCATTTGCAAGACTTGGATGGAATACACCTGTCGATCATACCGCCGAAGCGTTTAATCTATCACGCCTTACGCTACGCGGCATGCATTGTCAGACCGCCCCCATTGCGGATGTCAAACTGGTTAGATGCACAAGTGGAGCAGCCTTCGATGTCGTGGTCGATCTAAGGCGAGGCTCGCCGAGTTATAAACGCTGGTTCGGCACCATTTTAAAGGCGGAAGATCGCCATAAAGCCCTTTTTGTTCCCGAAGGCTTTGCCCATGGCTATTTGACGCTATTGGATAACACGACCTTGTCCTATCATCTTTTCGCGCCCTATCACGCTGAACTGCAGTGCGGCTTTCGATTTGACGACCCCGACATCGGCATCGAATGGCCGGAATCCCCGATCATGATTGGCGAACGGGATAAGGGTTTGCCCTTCTTTTCAAAGATAGATTTTAATTTCGAAATTAACGCCGCATGATTTCAAATAGAAAACGCATATTGGTCACGGGCGCATCGGGCTTTATTGGCTCGCATCTGCTCACGGTCTTAAGCAAAATGGATGACGGACACGAAATTCATGCGCTTAGTCGTTCCGCACCAATATGTTCTGAAGCAAACCATCGGATTATTTGGCATCAGGCTGACCTATTGGTCGATGCCTCGCCATCTGAAGTGCTCGAACACGTCAAACCAACCCATTTGATCCATGGCGCGTGGGTTACCGATCACGGTGCCTTTTGGGAACATAAGGACAATGCGGCTTGGCTCGCTGCTAGCCTGAAATTAGCAGATGCCTTTGCGCGCTATGGCGGGGAGCGTTTCATCAATCTCGGATCAGTGGCTGAATATGATTGGAGCCGCGGTCGAATGGTCGAAGAGGTTACGCCTGAAGAGCCAACCAGTGTTTATGGCAAAGCCAAACTCGCCTTCCATCAGGCATTGACCGAGCATCATCAAAAAGGAAATTTTTCAGCAGCTACAGGGCGAATTTTTTACGTCTACGGCCCGCGTGAAAAGCCTCAACGCCTTGTACCGACCGCATGCCGCGCATTGATCACCGAAAAACCCGAAGCTTTCGGTCCGGGCGGGCTATGGCGCGATTATATCCATGTCAGCGATTTGGTGAGGGGTATTAAAACGCTTCTCGATTCAGATCTCACAGGCGCCGTTAATATTGCCTCCGGCACCCCCATTCGACTGTCGTTTCTTTTCGATGAGCTCGAAAAGCTAAGCCAAAAGCCCGGCTTTTTGCGACAAAAACCGACACTAAACCTAGGCAATGAGGTGCCCACGCTTTTTGCCGATGTTAGCCGATTAGGGGCACTCGGGTGGCGACCGATTGTATCGTTTGAAGAAGGCCTCAACCACGCGCTACAATGGTGGCGGGCACAGCTCACCGAGCAATCGGCAAGCTGAAAACCAAGTCTTCATCAGAGGTTAGAAACTGCTAAGGCTTCGGCAGGTACGCGGGTAAAGGCGCGCAAAGTGGCCAATACCGCGCCAAGCGACATCAAAAACGCTATCATGGTCACCGTATTTGAAACGGCGTGTGCAGCGACCCAGCCCCAGAAAGCTAGATAGATGTTCAGGCCAGCGACAGTGCCAACGACCTGATAAACCGACCAGCCCATTGATGTCGCGCGCTGAAAGAAGAAACTACGATGCGGCGTCCAGATCTTCTCGCCTTTCAGAATACGTCGAACCAGTGTGATCGACGTGTCCGAGATGGCATAAAGCGGGATAATGATCGCCGCGAAGAAGCTAACATCGGCCGCGACGCGATAGAGCGCATAACCACCAACAAGGCCAATGACCAAACTACCGGTATCGCCGAGAAACAGCTTAGCCACCGGCTTGTTATAGGGCGCAAAGCCAATCAAACCGCCTAAAATGGGTGCCATAATGATGGCCACCAAGGGTGTCGGCATCGCAAAGGCAGATAAAACAACCAGTATAGCGGCGACCGGTACAAATTGGGCGACCGTCAGCCAATCTAATCCATCGATAAAATTAGTGAGATTGACCATCCAAAACAAAGCGACCGCAGCGAAAAGCCGCTCAACAATGAGCGGCAAAGCGCCATCGAACAGAGAAATGTAGGATGGTGTCACATAAAGCATCAAACCGATAAGGGCGAGCTGTCCGCCAACCCGTGGCAAGACGGGCAAGGGACGCACATCGTCCAAGAAGCCAATCGCAGAAATCAAAACAGCACCAGCGCCTAAGGCGGCGAGCGCCATACGATCCGACATCGTTAGAAACGGGGCGAAGATAATCGCCGTCGCAAACACACCGACCACACCGGCTGTGAGCGCAATACCAGCACCTTGTGGCGTTGGGACCTTATGGCTCGATCGTGCGTTTACACTGGCAATCGCGTGCCGACGTAAAAAGGGCAGCAAAACAGGAATAGCGACAAACGAAAACACGGCCGCAAAAAAGGCAGCCAACACCGCGAAATTAAAACCCGATCCGACGTTCATCGCTCGATCCAATAAACCAAAAACCACAATGGGCATCTTCGCGATGGTGTGATCGGCCTCGAGCCCTGATGCCGTCCGTCCCGATCAATTATCGGAAAGGATGGCGAGAGAGACGGGACTTGAACCCGCGACCTTCGGCGTGACAGGCCGACGCTCTAACCAACTGAGCTACTCCCCCAAAACGGCGTACCGTTCGACGGCAGACGACGAAATAAGGGACCCTACCGAACAAGTCAAGCCACAC
>CANGPL010000031.1 GCA_947455725.1 Hyphomicrobiales bacterium
CGATCCCTTGAGATCGGCTAAAGATTGAAGCGTTTCGGCCATGATTAGGCGCTCCTCACATTCTTGCGGTTCATCGCGCCGACATCGAGGACGGCTGGCGACTGGGCGACATGCGGATGATCAGCGCCGCCATAGACGCGGAGATTGCCAAGCTGCTGGCGACCCAGCGGGCCACGTGGCAACATACGCTCAACTGCCTTCTCGACAACGCGCTCAGGGAAGCGACCTTCGAGAATGAACTTCGCCGTACGTTCCTTGATACCACCTGGATAACCCGTGTGGTGATAATAGACCTTCTGGTCGCGCTTGCGACCCGTCAACACCACCTTATCGGCGTTGATAACAATGACATTGTCGCCGCAATCGACATGCGGTGTGAAGATCGGAAGATGCTTGCCGCGCAAGCGCATGGCGATGATCGAAGCAAGACGGCCAACAACGAGGCCCTTAGCGTCAATCAGCACCCATTTCTTCTCGATCTCGGCAGGTTTGGCCGAAAAAGTGCTCATGAGAGAGTTCCAAACTGAGGCGAGGAATGATGAATTCCGCGCGCATGGTTCATAGAAGCCGTTACCAGCTCCTTGCGATAGGGCTCTGTCTAGAGGAAGCGCCCCGCAAGGTCAATCAATTAAAAAGAACAAAAATCAAAAATTATGACTATTTTTCCGCGAGTTATCATATGCGGTATTATAATACCGCAATTAGGCTGGCGGCATTGAATAGGTCGCCGTAACATGGGCGACCGGCGCATCCCCACCTTCAGAAAATAAGCTTACCTCGCCTACCGCCAGCGACTTGCCAATTTTGAGATAGCGGCAATCGGCAATGACCGGACGGGGAGCGGGCTTTTTTAGAAAATTGATCGAGAAATTGGTTGTTACCGCCAGTGGCACTTCGCCAATCGCCCCTAAAAGAGCGACATAGAGCGCAACATCAGCCAACGCCATCATGGCCGGACCAGAGATCGTCCCACCGGGTCGGAGCTGGCTGTCGTGATAGGCCATCTGCATTCGGCATGTGCCGTGACCGATCGCGGTGACCGAGAAAATATCGCCGTGAACATAAAGCTGCGGAAAGCCGCGACGGAGGAACGCGTCAATTTCGTCAAGCGAAAGGCAGGAGGCTGAAGTCACCAGAATTTACAACATTTAGTGCTTTTGGTCGCCAGGATCGCGATCATATTTTAGCGAGACGAGCATCAATGTCAGACCAAATGCCGCGACAAGTCCCAACCAAGCATAAGAAAAGACAAGTACACTGTCGTTCATGATTTCAGGCCCTGCAAAACGCGCCTTGCTCCAACGTGAAGCACGACGGAAAGTATAATTGAAAACCCGGAAAAGACCAGCATTTTTGGTAAATCAAAACGATCAATGGCGGATGAAGACGTAAAAATTGTTGCAATGGGCCCAAAGAAACCGCCAACCAGTGTCGCGGTCGAAACCCGATCAATCGCCGCTGCCGTGAGTTTGATACGCTCATTATGAATTAGGCTCATACCGCCAAAAAAGCGTTTTTAAATCTACCTTTCAACCTGTCGAAAACATCAGGTGTTGGCCACAGTGCTGGTCAAGGGAAAATACGATGCTTGACGCAAGGCCTTGTTAGCGCGAACCTTCATTCTATGATCATGAACCCTCCCCTGCTCGTCGACGAGCGCGACGGCTACGCCATCCTGACCCTCGACCGACCAGCCTCGCGCAATCCGCTATCAGAGACGATGCTTGGTGCATTGACGGATACGCTTACCGCGTTTGCGGTTCGCAAGGACATTCGAGCCCTTATTCTAGCGGGCAATGGGCCAGTGTTTTCGGCCGGTCATGATCTTAAAGAAATGACCGAGCACCGTGCTGATCCTGATCGGGGGCGCGCCTATTTTGAGGATATATTAAACCGCTGCGCCACGATGATGCAGCTGATCCTTCATCAACCTCAACCGGTTATTGCTGCGATCGAAGGGGTCGCAACCGCCGCCGGTTGCCAGCTTGTTGCCTCATGCGATTTGGCAATTGCGGGTGAGAACGCAAAATTCTCGACTCCGGGCGTACATATCGGGCTTTTCTGTTCAACACCGATGGTCGCTCTATCGCGCAACCTTTCTCGAAAACACGCGATGGAAATGCTTCTGCTGGGCGAGATGATTTCGGCGGAAGACGCGTTGCGCTTTGGTCTTGTTAACCGCGTCATGCCAGCAGGCGATGCCCTTGCCGAAGCGGAGGTGATGGCGCGACGCATCGCATCGAAATCACCCTTAACCGTTTCAATCGGTAAACGTGCCTTTTATGAACAGGCCGAAATGAGTGTCAAAGAGGCCTATATTTACGCCTCACGGATCATGGTCGAAAATATGCTCGCACGCGACGCCGAAGAGGGAATTGGCGCCTTCATCGAAAAGCGTAAACCGCATTGGACAGGGCAATGAGCTACGATCCGAAAAATCATGATACCTATGCTGATGACCTCATTCACGGCCTTTTAAAGTCAGTCAAAACAATTGCTTTGGTTGGCTTTTCGAGCAACACGGTTCGACCAAGTTATTTTGTAACCAAATATTTGATTGAACGCGGTTACACGCTCTATCCGATCAAATCGGGCTTGGTTGGCCAGGAATTTTTCGGTGCCAAAGTTTACGCTTCACTCGCCGATGTTCCAGTCCCTATTGATATGGTTGAAATCTTCCGAAATTCCGAAGCAGCAGGCCCTATTACCGATGAGGCCCTATCACTCGATCCCCTTCCAAAAGTGATCTGGATGCAATTAGGTGTACGGAATGATGAGGCAGCCGCAAGAGCTGAAGCAAAGGGTGTAACCGTCATTATGAACCGTTGCCCGAAAATCGAATATGGACGATTTTCGGGCGAGATCGGTTGGAACGGCGTAAATACAGGATTGCTCTCCTCGAAACGACCTACACTCGGCGCAAAGAGTTGGCAGAAGCGAACAATTTAAATCGCTAACTTAGCCTAATTCTTTCTTTAAAAACGCCATGCTGCGCGACCACGCAATATCGGCGGCGCCTTTATTATATCGGGCCGCGTTGGTATCGTTGTTGAAGGCATGATCGACGCCTTCATAAGTATAGAGTTCGTATCGTATTTTTGCTGCATCAAGCGCTGCTTGATAGGCGGGAATACCGGCATCAATTCTTTGATCAAGACCCGCATAATGCAATAACATCGCCGCTTTAATATTGGCGACACGATCGGCGGGAGGTTGCGGTCCGTAATAGGAAATACCGGCTTTTAATTTAGGTGCACTTGTTGCTACGAGATTTACAATCCCACCGCCCCAGCAAAACCCCATGGCAGCAACCTTGCCATTGGATGGCGGGTAACCAGCCAAAAAGCCAACGGCTGCAATCGCCCGCGCGGTTGCAACTTCAGGCGTGAGTTTCGCGAACATGTCGCGGGCCTTATCTTCTTCTTGTGGCGTGCCGCCATCGGGTGAGAGAACATCAAGACCGAAAGCAATATATCCTTCGAGGGCTACGCGGCGGGTGATATCTTTAATATGCGGATTAAGCCCTCGATTTTCATGGATGATCAAAACGGCGGAGCGCGTTCCTTCCGCTTTCGGGAGGGCCAAATAGCCTGTCAGCCCCTTTTCGCCGCCTTCAACGGCGACGCCCTCCTCCGTCATTAGACGGGGATCGTCTGGCTTGACGGTTTCCGCATAGGCATAGTCATTTTGCAAAAAGGGGAGAAGCGCAAGTGCCGCTCCGGTGGACCCTGCAAGAGCTGCCAAACGGCTCATAAAAGAACGGCGATCCATACCACCATGGGTAAAGTGATCATAAAGATCGATAATATCCCGAGGAATTGCCGGAATGTGGGTCTGGTTTTGATCAGCCATCGTTATGTCTCCCATTATAATCCTGCGTCGTATATTGCTTATAAAAAGAAAAAATTGGCCAAAATGAGCCTATTGACGCGAAAGATTTCGTTCTCTAAAAAGAACATACGTACCGTTTAAACCTACTTATTGCCATATGGGGATCAAGCTATGACAACCGAACAGACACCTGGATTTTCAACACTCGCCATCCACGCCGGTGCTGCACCGGATGCCTCAACGGGGGCGCGGGTAACGCCAATCTATCAGACTGCATCCTTCGTGTTCGATGATGTGGATCATGCCGCTTCGCTTTTTGGTCTGCAAGCCTTCGGTAATATTTACACGCGCATTACCAACCCAACAAGCTCAGCGCTTGAGGGTCGCGTGGCAGCGCTTGAAGGCGGCACGGCAGCGCTCGCGGTAGCCTCCGGCCATGCCGCGGAGTTTCTTGTGTTCCATACCTTGATGCAACCGGGCGATGAGTTCATCGCTTCCAAAAAGCTTTATGGCGGCTCGATCAACCAATTCAATCACAGCTATAAGAGCTTTGACTGGCGCGTGAAGTGGGCTGATCCTGATGATCTTTCTACATTTGAGGCTGCCATTACGCCAAAAACAAAGGCAATCTTCATCGAGTCGATCGCTAATCCAGGCGGCGTGATTACCGATATTGCTGGCATAGCGGCAATTGCAAAAAAGGCGGGTATCCCGCTGATCGTCGACAATACGTTAGCAACCCCCTATCTCATCAAGCCATTCGAACATGGCGCGAATATCGTTGTTCATTCGGCAACAAAATTCTTAGGCGGACATGGCAATTCCATCGGCGGATTGATCGTCGATGGTGGCAATTTTGACTATGTCTCGTCTGGAAAATATCCGCTGCTCTCGACCCCACGGCCCGAATATAACGGCATGGTGATTGGCGAGACCTTTGGCAATTTCGCCTTTGCGATTGCTTGCCGCGTTCTTGGCTTACGTGATCTTGGACCTGCGATCTCGCCGTTCAACTCATTCCTGTTGCTCACCGGTATTGAAACGCTCCCATTACGCATGCAACGGCATTGCGATAATGCGTTGGCGGTTGCTAAGCACCTTGCAAAACATCCGGGTGTTGCTTGGGTTTCCTACCCTGGTCTTGAGGGTGATAAATACCACGCTTTGGCCAAGCGTTACACGCCGAAGGGCGCGGGTGCTGTGTTCACCTTCGGCCTGAAGGGTGGCTATGACGCGGGCATCAAGCTTGTTTCTAATCTCAAGCTCTTCTCCCATCTGGCCAATGTAGGTGACACGCGTTCGCTTGTTATTCATCCGGCCTCGACAACCCATCGCCAATTAAGCGATGCGGAAAAGACCATCGCCGGTGCGGGCCCCGATGTCGTTCGTCTTTCGGTGGGTATCGAAGATGTGGCCGATCTTATCGCCGATCTCGATCAAGCTTTAGCGGCACATTAATCAAGTCGATTGATACGTATCAAAGCCAAAGCTGCGCCCTTCTGCCACCTTTATCTAAAAGGAAAAGGCAGAAGGGCGCAGCACAATGTATAAACATATATTGATCCCCACCGATGGGTCCTCTCTTGCAACAACAGCGGTCAAGCAAGGGTTGGATTTTGCCAAAGCAATTGGCGCTGAAGTAACTGCTCTAACCGTTTTTGAGCCGTTTCATATGTTTACACTTGAAACGGAAATGCTCACCGACTCGCCCGCCATTTATCGCAAACAGGCCAAAGCAGACGCGAAAGCTACGCTTGATAAAGTCGAGGCATTGGCTACCGCCCGTGGCGTAAAATGCCACTTAATCGAGGTAGAAAGCGATCATCCCTATGAGGCGATTATCGCAACTGCAAAAAAGCAAAAATGCGATTTAATTGCGATGGCATCACATGGCAGAAAAGGCATCCAATCCATCTTGTTGGGTTCAGAAACGCAAAAGGTCCTGACCCATTCAACCTTGCCCGTATTGGTCTATCGCTGATTACCCGCGCGACAAAGCGGAGCGATGCACGGCCACCATTCCCAACACAACAAATGCAAAAGCTTGATGAAGTAAACCTAACCAAAGCGGCACGGCGTAAAGCAATGTTGTGATGCCAATGACGGCTTGCATACCCACGAGCCAAGCATTGGAAATCGCACGCTTCCTTGCGCTTGTGCCAGGCATTAAACGCGCAACCTGCCAACCATGCCAAAAAGAAACAGCCAAAAGTAAATAGGCTGTCATGCGGTGATTAAATTGAACAAGCGCCGTATTATCAACGAAATTTTCAATCCATGGCGTGACGGAAAAAAGCAGGTCAGAACGCGGTACAAACTGACCATCGATCAAGGGCCAAGTATTCCATGTCAGACCCGCTTTTGAACCGGCAACAAGGGCGCCAAGCGCGATCTGCAAGAGCGCCAAAACAAGCACAAGCGAAGCACCGCGTTTAATGGCGGCAGGGGCGACCTCGCCTTTTGAACGGCCGAGCCCGGTCGCAACGATCAATAACAAGGTATAAATAAGCGATGCGGTGGTGAGGTGAAACATCAGCTTGATCGGCGCAACCGCTGTCATGCCATCATCTAGACCTGAACGGACCATCAACCAGCCAATACCGCCTTGCAACCCACCCAACAGCCCAATACCAAGAACCTTCAATGCCAAGCTACCACGCAATTGGCCCGCGGCTAAAAAGCCGATGAAGCCGAGCGCAAACACGACACCAATCGTTCGCCCCAATTGGCGATGTGACCATTCCCACCAGAAAATGAACTTGAAGTCTGCAAGCTCCATCCCAGCATTTACGAGCTTGTATTGTGGAATAGCCTTGTATTTTTCAAATGCTTCCAGCCACGCCGCGTCCGTCAATGGCGGAATAGCACCCATAATCGGATTCCATTCGGTGATCGAAAGGCCCGATCCCGTAAGCCGCGTTGCTCCGCCAACGACAACCATCAAAAATACGAGTCCAGCCATAGCGAATAGCCAGGCCCGCAGCGCTCCCTGACGGTTGGCTGCGTGGTCCAAACGGGTAACCGGTGAAGAAGATGCGACGGCAGAACGCATGATGAGCGCCTTTCGGGGCTTGAAACAAAAGCGTGCCGCTCTCATAGTCCCGCCCGCCTCGCACTGCAACAACCGTCATGCCGCATGTTGAACAAGGATAAGCCTATGCGCCGCAGAACCCGTAAACTCATCGGCGCCATCACGATGCTGGTCTTTGTCTGCGTCTATAGCCTCGTGGCGATGATGATCGCCCAAGGCCGCCTGCAAGAAGCGGATAAAATCTGGCAAGATCTTTATTACGCGGTGGCCGGATTGGCGTGGATACTGCCGCTCATGCCACTTATTCGCTGGATGGAACGACCTGACGAGCCCTAACGCATTAAGCCCGCGCGAGCGACAAATGAAGACCTACAGTGCCGCGTCGGCTAGCTTAAAGTCCTTGTGCTCAAGACGCCGTTTTTGAAGCGGGTGAATGGGTAGATCCAAACAGATGTACCCGTTCGACCCCTTTCTGGAGGGTTGATTGTCGTCAGGCTGCCGATTTAAAAATTCGGCGCTCTGCCTTGGCAATTACGCGGCGAAATCTAAATTAACGTGCTGAAATTCACTCATAAAGTGTATTTCACAATTTAAGGTTAGTGGACATCCAAAGTCGTCAGCCTAATGTTGATGCTTAAAGGAATTCTAACGTAGCGTTAGTATTCTTGATGAGGGAGTCGATTATGGACTTACTCCTTAAATCTCGGACTGGCCTATTACTGATCATGTCGGCTGTTGCTTTCGCTAGAGGGGCAACAGAAATCAGGCCCCTAAATATCTTACTGACTGTCCGAATAGCCCCGTAGCATTACCGACACAACCAAAGCGCCACTCACACTCCCTTATGCCTAAGCGAGCTCTCTGACCGGCGAGGTCAGATAGACAGTATGAACGCACTCACGTGGCAATTCGCCGCTGAAATACAGGAGATTGCGATGAGACATATTTCGACGATCATGACGGCATCGATCTTGAGCTTATCACTCGGGTCAATCGCAAAAGCAGATAGTATCACAGGGATCCTGAGCATCGGACTAACTGTTCAATCCTCCTGCAGCATTAACTCGACAAGCAACGCCCCGCTGACGCTTACGTTTGAGACGGCAGGCTCGCTCGTTAATGGCGTAACAGCCAATACTCCGGCCGTACTAAACGTAACCTGTTCAGCGGGCACCCACTATATGATTTCAATGGATGGTGGACAGAACGCGTCGAATTCAACACGCCGTCTAAAATGCTCAACATGCGGATCGACACCACAATATGTTCCCTATCTACTATCACGGTCAGTCGGCGGCAGTGACCTTTGGACAATCGACACTGCCTATACGCCGACAGCAGACGGATCTGGGGCAGCTCAGGCCTTTCAAATTAACGCAACGATTTTACCAACAACAGCCGCTGCAGCTGTCGGCAGTTATACCGATAACGTCACCGTCACCGTGACCTACTAAGTGTATTGAACGACGTTAGAAAATTCAACGCTGCCAACCGTTGGTTCAAGAGCTCGCGCACGAATGGGACCATAGCCTCATGACTAAGTGGTTATGAGGCAGGTTCTATCTCGCAAAAATCAGTCAACCCGATCGCGGGGTGATCATTCGAGTAATCGCGTTAATGGGAGATGTCATGCTTAACGCCGGATCGCGCGCATTCAGAATTTCTGCGCGCATTTTTCTTATCATGGTGTTTATCGCCCTGGGCCACCTCGACGCCCGCGCAATTTCCCTTCAGATTTCCCCAGTATCCATTGAAATTCTCGACCCGTCATCAACCGCAACGTTAACCTTGAAAGTGGAAGGCAAGGAGCTAACACGTGTTCAAATCCGCGTCTTTCGATGGACACAGGAAGAGGGAAAAGATGTCCTCGTAAACACGACGGATGCCGTTGCTTCACCGCCTTTTATCACGCTTAAACCCAACACCAATTATACGGTCCGAATTGTTCGACAGTTAACGCAGCCGATTACGTCAGAAGAGACCTATCGTGTCGTCATCGACCAATTGCCCAATCAAATGGCAGCGGCCGATGGTGTCGTTGGCATGACGATGCGGTTTTCTATTCCGGCTTTTGTCCGTCCTAATCACCCTATCCGGTCCAATGTTGTTTGGACGAGCACTGTTACCAATCAACACATAAGCCTTACAGCGACGAATAAAGGAGACCGTACAGCTAAGATCTCAGACCTCAAAATAACCTTAGGGAAAGAGACTCTTGCGATGGGCGACTCACTCGCAGGGTATATAATGCCAAGTAAGTCCAAGACGTGGATTTCGTCCACGCCAGTTCAAATTGCGGGCGGTACTGTAAAGGTAAACGCACAAGGTGAAATGGGTCCTATCAACGTCGACATACCGCTTCGTTAGGAAGATATGTTTTTCTGCGCCAATCGGCTTTTTTATTTACACGTCATGGATCAATAACAGTATTGCTTTTGCAGCTCCGCTTTATCTGGACGTGTTGGTCAACGGCCAAGCTAAAAATATCATTCTTCCGTTCACAGTTGAAAAAGGCGGGCGTTTTTCAACGTCACTTGGCGACCTTCGCAAAATCGGTTTGAAATTTGAAGCCTCACGTTTGAATGAAGAGAGGATCGAATTTGGCTCTCAGGGAGACGTCAAAGCCGTCTATGATGAACCGTCGCAATCGATTAATCTGATCGTGACTGACGCCTATCTCGAGCCAACACGCGTGGATGGCCGAGGTGCTACATTCAATCTTGAACCACCGCGACCATCAGATGTTGGAGCCGTCGTTAACTATCTTGCCTTTGCGTCAGGTGACGCTGGTAACTCGTCGGCACCTTTTAGCAGCCGTTCACTCTATCTTGATGCAAAAACATTTTCGCCGATCGGCAGTTTTAAACAGACAGGATATTTGGGACAGACGCCCGCGAATGAAACTTTTGCAACACGGCTCGATACGGCGTTTACTACTTTTAACCGAGACAATGCGACACGCGAAACAGCCGGCGATTTCATTTCCATCGGCGCAAATTGGGCACGCCCCATTCGCATGTTCGGCGTTCAAATCGGGACTGATTTTACATTAAGGCCCGATCTCGTTTCGACCGCGTTACCTTCCTTCAGTGGGACCGCCGCAGTACCAACAACGCTCGACGTTTACATCAATAATGTGCGTACCCTATCGCGCTCCTTACCGCCCGGACCCTATACATTAGCCAATATTCCAGGGCTTTCAGGATCGGGCACGGCAGAGATCGTCACGCGGGATGCCAGTGGCCGGGAACAGCGCTTATCTCTCCCATTTTTTGCCTCCGCATCGCTTTTAAAAACCGGCGCTTCGGAATTTGGTGTTCAGGCCGGTTTCGCCCGATACTATTATGCTGTTTCGAATTTCACCTATGGTTCGGATCCTTTAGCAATTGCAACTTGGCGGCAAGGCGTGACGGACCGCCTCACCGTGCAAGCGCATGGCGAAATAGGAGCGGGTCTCGTTAATCTCGGCGGCGGGGCTACGTTTAGCGCCTTTGACCTCGCGACTGTCACCCTTGGTCAGCAAGTGAGCACCTTATCGAGCCAAATGGGGACCCAGTCTTACGGAGCGCTTGATACGACGCTTGGCCCCTTCCACGTCTTTGGTAGCGCGCAATACAGTTTTGGGCATTATGACGATCTTGTATCGGCGACAGCGCGTCCAAGCAGCGGCAATGAATCCTTCGGCTTTATTCCATGGGATACGCCTTTTGACGCCTCAAACTGGACGGAGATGTCAGCAAAACAGGCGCGGCCACCGATCTCGCTCCAACAAATCTCGATCAGCACGCCCGGGCCGGTACGCGGATCACAAATTGGATTAAATTACGCGTTGATTGAGCGAGAAAGTAGCGATTTGGCGAAAATCATTGGCGTTAATTATTCTCAATCCATCAATCCCTGGCTCAGCTTTTACGGCACGATTAATACCGATCTCGGCACCAATGCTTCGACCGTCATTGCTATTGGCGTGAATGGGACTTTTGATGGATTGTCCTATTCAGGAACATCTTCGATCAGTGGATCAAACGCTGTGACGAAGCGGATCGCACTCTCTCGTGAACCCAATGCCCAAACCAAAAGCATTGGCTGGTTGGTAGACGTGGGCGACAGTGGCGGCGTGTCGGATGCTCGAGCTTCGGTGAGCTATTTAGGCTCGGCAGCGCGGCTCAGCGCATCTGCGCAAGTTTCTCAAACCACACGATGGGCGAGCGTTGAGGCCGAAGGGGCTCTTGCCATGATAGGCCCTGACATCATGGCGTCAAACCGAATCGACGATGCGTTTGCGCTGGTATCAACAGGGCAGCCCAATATCGAAGTCTTAAGCGAAAACCGATCCCTTGGTAAAACCGATGCCAATGGCCGCATTCTTGTGCCATCGCTTGTTCCTTTTCAGTCCAATACGATTGCCATTAATCCAGCCGGGCTACCAGCAGCCATTTCGTTAGACAAAACCGAGGAGCATCTCATTCCAAGTCGCGATGCGGCCTATCGGATTGATTTTTCGGTGAAGGGTATGAGCGCTCTAGGACGATCTGCTTTTATCACCGCGTTAGATGCATCAGGCGCACCGCTACCGGCCGGAACGATTGGTCATATTGAACGCACCCATCTTGAGATTGTCGTGGGACAGGATGGCGAATTATGGGCCAATGATCTGCGCGAAGGCGATGTTGCGATCATCAAGAAAGGTGATCAGACTTGTCGCTTTGCCTTCCATTTTGATCGAGCCTTTCAAGCGGGCTTTATCGAAAGATTGGGTACTACAAAATGCCAATAATCCGTAGTTTTTTTATCCTGCTCGGAATGCTAATCGCGTTGTTGAGCTTTGATGCGCGCGGCATGGCAATGGCTGAAATCTGCACGGTCGCGATCGATCCTGTCGCCTTCGGTTTGGTCGACGTTACAAACTCAAGCCCGGTCGACACAACAACACGGTTCACTGCGACTTGTTCGGATGGCGTAGCAGGACAGACCCTAACCTTCTGTCCCTTGATTAATCTCAGTAACAGTTCCGGTTACAATCGGGCGATGATCAAAGCGGGTGGACAAGATCGGGTAGTCTATCAGCTTTATACGGATCCATCACGCGTCACATTGTGGGGCAATGGCACAGCGACTGGCAGCGTACCCTCCTTTACCGTTCAATTGGGCCCCGGCGGACAGGGAACGGGTTCTCGGACGCTCTATGCCCGAGTGACGACGCCGCAACTTCTTGCATCTGTTGGAACCTATCTTGAAAACCTCGGATCTGGCGATTTTCTCGTCCGCTATAGCGCAACTTCGTCGACGTGTAATACGCCAGATGTGAAAACCCTTACTCCCTCAATGACGGTCAATGCGATTGTCATTCCTCAGTGCACCATGACGACCCAAAGTCTCGAATTTGGAAATGTCTCGAGCCTGTCAAATCCGGTGACCGCACAAGGCGCGGTGAGTGTGCGATGCACAGCAGGCACCAATTACACGATCTCACTCGATGGTGGACAGACCAATGCCAATAATCCAGAAAGCCGGTGGATGGGTGGCTCAACACCTTTAACAGGCATTCGCTACGGACTTTACCGAGACGCGGCCTATCTTTTGCCCTGGGGGTCTGCAGCGCAAGCCGCCGTCGGTATGGCGACGGGCGTCACCCAATCCTTCCCAGTGTACGGCAAAATAGCCGTCGAACATAATATGCCCCCCGCTGGACACTACACGGATCAGGTAATTGTGACGTTAAATTATTAGAGAGAAAGACTGAAACGCCTCTTAGCCTCGCTTTCCTGCGGGCTCGCCGAGCCTAAGCTCGTAAAAAAGGAAGCTGGTCGGAGTGTCGGGATTCGAACCCAAAATTTTCTGCATTCACGCTCCGGACAAAGTCCGACCGCGTGATCGAAATAAGCCTTGGGTTCAACAACAAGAAGCGGCATCATTTTTGAGAAAAAATGGTCGGAGTGGCGGGATTCGAACCCACGACCCCTAGTCCCCCAGACTAGTGCGCTAACCGGGCTGCGCTACACTCCGACTGGGAGGCGTTATAGTGTCCTCACCATCGCCACGCAAGCATCAGTCGGTATAAATTGGTTTAGGGCAAGCGCTTTATCGGCAAGGAAAATAGAGCCGTCCGGCCCATTCCGCGTGGCCATCGTCGAAAATCAGGATCGGCGGTGTTTTGGCCTTTGGTAAAATTGCGACCAAAAATCCATCACGTGGCATAACATTGCCATAGAGATAGGGCGTTGCCTTCGCGGGTTCATTTCGGCCATTGGTGGTTAGGATGCCATTCCACGGGTCTTGTATTTCGTCAAAAATTGCAACGCGGATGTGGCGCTTAGGTTCACCCTCGCCACAAAACTCAAAACGCGACGGCAAGTCGGCGCCAATCGCAGCGCTCGAAAGGCTGCTTGCCGCATATAATACGCATGAAAATAGTCGACGCCATGAGAGCATGACGTTACGGAATATCGAAATATTCTTAAAAAAGGCTTAGATCTCGTCGTCGCTCGTTACCAACCGGGCTGTTGCAATCAGACGGCTGCATTCTTCTAATTCCATTAACGCGGACTCAAGCTTGACGGAGGCTTGCGTCGAAATCGAGGCCCCTTGCCAAGCCGAAGGCAACATCCTCGCCATTGCTTGCGGCGATAATGCGCCACCCTCGCTTTCATCGTCGCCGAAGAGGCCGAGCTGCGGCGAACGACGTCTAGCGCGCTTCGGAGCGCGCAGTCCGGGCGCAATGAGAGCGGCTAAATCTTCCGCTGAACCGGGCGCTGGAGCGCGTGCGGGCGTGGATTCGGGCTCAATTCGAGGCTTTAAGGGAGAAGCGAGAACCACATCCTCATCGCGGGGTTGATAGGTTTGCGATGAAGGTGCCGAAACGGTTGACTTCACTTCGACCGGTTGAATCTGTCCGGTCCGGCCGATGGATTGGACATGCTTCGTGCCCTGATCCTTCATGATCCGCTGCACCCCTTTGATGGTGTAGCCAGTTCCATAAAGGAGATGTTTAATGCCTTTAACGAGATCAATGTCGTCAGGCTTGTAATATCGACGACCGCCACCGCGCTTTAACGGCTTTATTTGGGTAAATTTTGTTTCCCAAAACCGCAACACGTGCTGAGGCAAGCCAAGATCATCGGCTACTTCAGAAATGGTGCGATAGGCGTCAGGGCTTTTATCCACTTAAAGCGCGCCTTTTTCTGCAAAGATCAATCGTCAGACATTCCGGACGCGTCGAGACCGTTGACGCGTGCTTTCATAATATTGGAAGGCTTAAAAACCATGACGCGGCGTGGCTCAATCGGCACTTCAACGCCGGTCTTCGGGTTACGACCAATGCGCTGCCCCTTGTCGCGAACGAGGAAAGATCCAAACGAGGACAGCTTCACGCTTTTGCCTGCGGATAATGACGACGAAATCTCGTTCAAAACCAATTCGACCAGAGCCGACGATTCGCTACGAGACAAGCCGATCCGTTGATAAACCGCTTCGCTCAATTCGGCTCGCGTAACCGTTTTTTGCGTCATAGAACTTCCCCCCCTCGGCACAAGGCCAAGGCCGATAATGCACATGTAATCTGGAAACTATTGCCCCAGACTGACGCCGTCAATCCTCTATTTACCAAGAAAAATCAATCATTTCCTTACCAGCGCATCAACGCCGAGCCCCAAGTGAAGCCCCCGCCCATCGCTTCAATGAGTACAAGATCACCCTTTTGGATGCGTCCATCCTGTCTGGCAACGCTTAAGGCAAGTGGGATTGAGGCTGCTGAAGTATTCCCGTGTACATCAACAGTAATAACAACCCTTGATGGATCGATGTTAAGCTTTTTTGCTGTCGCATCGATAATACGGCGATTGGCTTGATGGGGTACAAACCATTTTATCTCGTGGGGAGATATCCCAGACAACCTAAAGGATTCTTCCACCGTCTCCGCCATGTTGGCAACCGCATGGCGAAATACTTCCTTGCCTTCCATCCTTAGATGACCGGTCGTCATTGTCGTTGAGGGGCCGCCATCAACGAATAATTTATCCCGATACCGCCCGTCCGACCGCAAATGGGTACACAAAATGCCACGGTCATCATTCGTCCCCTGCCCTTCTTGAGCATCCAGAATGATGGCACCTGCGCCATCACCAAAGAGAACGCAGGTCGTACGATCCGTCCAATCGAGGATGCGCGAGAATGTTTCCGCGCCAATCACCAAAGCGCGCTTTGCCGAGCCCGATTTGATAAAATTGTCAGCCGTTGCAACAGCATAAACAAAGCCAGAGCAAACGGCCTGCAGGTCAAAAGCCGCGCCACCATGAATCCCCAACGCTGCTTGAACTTGCGTTGCTGTGGATGGAAAAGTGTAATCTGGCGTGGCGGTTGCCAATACAACAAGGTCGATGGTCTGGGGATCAATTCCCGCGTCATGAATAGCCGCCATAGCGGCCTTTGTCCCCAGCATCGAGGTTGTCTCACCTTCGGCCGCAAGATGCCTCTGGCGAATACCCGTGCGCTCGGTAATCCACTCATCAGATGTGTCGACGATGCGGGCCATATCCGCATTGGTCAGACATTTTTCCGGAAGATAATGGCCAGATCCGATCACAACGGAACGTATGGTCACGATTCGATCCCTTCATCCGTCATGTTACGCTCTTCGGATTGGGCCATTACATCACCCATTTTGATTTCATCGCCAACGGCGGATCTAATCCGATCCAGCAGACTATATTTAACCATATCGTAGCCAACATCGATGGCAGCGGCAAACCCGGTCGCATCGGTTCCACCGTGACTCTTGATCACGACGCCATCAAGCCCAAGAAAAACGCCACCATTTACCTTACGAGGATCCATTCGATCCTTTAGCGCGGCGAAGGCCGAACGAGCGAAGATATAGCCAATTTTGCTCATCAGCGAGCTTCCCATCGCCTGTTTGAGATAGGAAGCGATTTGCCGGGCAGTGCCTTCAGCCGTTTTGAGCGCTATATTTCCGGTAAAGCCTTCGGTTACGACCACATCAACCGTGCCCTGCCCAATATCATCGCCCTCGACAAAGCCTGCATATTCAAGCGTCGAAATCGCGTTTTCTTTAAGGATCGAACCGGCAAGCTTGATCTCGTCGAGACCTTTAACATCTTCTGTCCCAACATTCAGCAAACCAACGGTTGGACGTTCAATATCGAAAAGAATCCCAGCCATTGCCGCGCCCATGAGCGACATATTCACCAAATGACGGGCGTCAGCGCCAATCGTTGCTCCAACATCCAGCACAATACTTTCGCCGCGAAGCGTTGGCCAAATGGCGGCAATCGCGGGGCGATTAATTCCCGAAATCGTCCGAAGGCAGAAAGTGGCCATGGCCATGAGAGCGCCGGTATTGCCTGCGGATACGGCTACATCGGCCTCGCCATCCTTGACCGCCTGGATCGCCAACCACATCGAGGATTTACCGCGTCCGCGCCGTAGCGCTTGGCTAGGCTTCTCGTCCATTGCAATGAAGACGTCACATGCCCGAAACTCTGTGACGGCATTAAGCTTAGGATGAGCGGTTAATAAAGGGCGACAAACCGCTTCATCGCCCACCATGAGAAAAGTAACTTCCGGATGCCGTTCAAGCGTCAAAGCCGCTCCCGGAATAATGATTTCCGGACCGTGATCGCCGCCCATCGCGTCGAGGGCAATTCGTACCCGTTCCGTCGTCATTTATCGCGTTACCGTTTCCATCAAAATCGTTGTTTTTCGTCGTTTAGGCGGGGAATCTAAACGAGCAGCTCTGTCGGACTTTAGCGGCACGAGCCGCTTCGGCCAACCCTTTTTCAATGTATGACAAAAATTGCCGTGAATGATTAATCTTGGCTTTTGAGCGTCGCTAAGGCACCAAAAGCGGATGGTTTGACGATTTCTTCGTCATTTTTGTCTTTAAATTCGAAAACCGCGCCCGGCTTTCTCGGATAGGGATCTAGGGCAAGCGCCGTAAATTCAGCTGCGACCGCTCCAAGATCGATGATCCCATCGATAATCGGGTCGGGCGCCTCCTCTTCAGGGCGAATTTCCATGGCTTTGGCCGGGTCTTCGTCAAAGAAAAGATCAATAACTTCCCGGAAAGCGGACTCAAACGGTTCGAGCGTCAAAACGCAGGTTTGGGTAAAACTGCCCCATACTTCGCCGGTGACATGGACGCGCGGCCCTTTTTTCGTAAAAGAAAAATCCGCTTCCAATTGCGCAATGGCCGGAATTCCAAAAAGCTTGGCAAGCTCTGCCCGTTCGTCATCTTTCGCCTCGACATGGATCGCAAGGCCATCAGAACGGATGGAGGTAACCTCAACGGTACGAACGAAAGGAAACAATTGAGTTTCGGTCATGATGAATGCTCCTAACCCAATTCGGTTACAGCAAAAAACGGCAAAGCTTCGGAATAAAAGTCCGAAACAACAGAGTTTTCGAGCTTCTTGGCCGTTTGAATAACGTAATTAGCCATTTTTTCAACGGAGTCTTCGGATTTGGGTGCCGTGCCATATAAATTTCGTCCTAAAGCATCTAGCAAGGCGTTTTTATCACCCATGCGAAGCGCTTCATCATAGGCACTCGCACGGCCAAGATAAGCGCTTGCCATGACCTTCATGCGTTTTGGAATCGAAATATCACCGACGCCGATCTCGCGAAGAGCCGCCTCGAACTGCGCGAATGTTAGATCCACGAGATCCTGCGACATATCTGGACCGGGCGACGGCATGACCTTTAGGCGACGTGTTACAAGCGTCATGTGAAGCGTCAACACTTCAAAACGCCCCTCCAGCGTATCGGGTACGCCGATATTTTGGTAGAAAATAATCGAACGCGATTGATCGACAACGGCTTTATAAAGCCGCTCGATCACTTCACGGTTTTTCCGGCGACGTCCAAACAGGCCAAAAAATGCCATTATGACCTCATGATACGGGTTTATGAGTAATCAAAAGCCACATTGGCTAGAGAACTCTTGCTTAAGATGCGGGGTACGGCATAAGGAAGGTTAAGTGCAAGTGAAATTCAGCGCGACCGATTAACCTTCCGAAAGCGGACAATCCCATGGCCGAACGCACTTTCTCCCATCAAACCAGCCGCAAGGCACTCTTTTCGCGCTTGAGCGTCTTCGCGCTCGGCGCCGCCCTGATTGCGCCGCTTGCGGCATGCACAACGGCAGGACCGCAAGTTCAAGGCTATTTGATCGATGAAAAAGCGGTGGCCCAGATCAAGCCCGGCATGAGCGCCGAACAGGTTCTAAAAATCCTTGGTACGCCATCAACGGTTTCAACGGTCGGCAATCAGAGCTGGTATTATATCAGCCAGAATACCAACCGTACCTTTATGTATGACACGCCCACCATCACCGATCAGCGTGTTTTGACCGTTGTGTTCACGAAAGCGCTTAAAGTCGAACACATTGCCAATTACGGTCAAAAGGACGGCGTATTGTTCGATTTCAATACCAATACCACGCCAGCCGGCGGCAAAGATCTTTCGATCGTAAGACAAATGTTGCGTTTGGTCGGTTCGACCTAATCACGACACGGCGGTGAACAAATTAAAAACCCCCAGAAGAGCAATCTTCCGGGGGTTTTCTTTTTCAAGACGCTAATCGTTTTAGATTATGCCATGTGAGCGAGGATCGCGATCAGAAGCAAGGCCACAATGTTTGTGATCTTAATCGCAGGATTGACGGCAGGACCTGCCGTATCCTTGTAGGGGTCGCCGACGGTATCGCCCGTGACTGATGCCTTATGGGCATCCGAACCCTTCAAGTGCTTCACGCCATCCTTGTCGACGAAACCATCTTCGAAGCTCTTCTTCGCATTGTCCCAAGCGCCGCCACCCGAGGTCATGGAAATCGCAACGAAGAGACCGTTGACGATAACACCGAGAAGCGAAGCACCCAGAGCAGCAAAGCCCGAAGCCTTGGAGCCGGAGATCCAATACACGCCGAAGTAAGCAACAAGTGGTGCAAGAACAGGCAACAAGGACGGAATGATCATTTCCGCAATCGCAGCCTTGGTGAGCAAGTCCACTGCACGTGCATAGTTTGGCTTTTCTGTGCCGGCCATAATGCCAGGATGTTCGCGGAACTGACGACGAACTTCCTCAACAACCGAACCAGCAGCACGGCCAACCGCAGTCATCGCAATACCACCGAAGAGGTATGGGATGAGACCGCCGAAGATCAGGCCAGCCACAACGTAAGGATTAGCGAGGTCAAAGGAGACAACACCGATATCCTTGAAGTATGGCACGCCAGCCTTCGTGAAGGCAGCAATGTCGTTCGTGTAGGCTGCGAAGAGCACAAGTGCGCCAAGACCAGCCGAACCGATGGCGTAGCCCTTGGTGACGGCCTTTGTCGTGTTACCCACGGCGTCGAGCGCGTCTGTCACGTGACGGACTTCTTTTGGAAGGCCGGACATTTCAGCAATACCACCGGCATTGTCAGTGACAGGACCGAACGCATCAAGCGCGACGATCATGCCAGCAAGACCAAGCATCGTCGTAACCGAAATAGCGGTTCCAAAGAGGCCAGCGAGCTGATAGGTGGCAATGATGCCGCCAACGATAACAAGGGCTGGAAGCGCAGTTGATTCAAGCGATACGGCGAGACCCTGAATCACGTTCGTGCCGTGGCCCGTAACCGATGCCTGAGCAATCGAAACAACAGGACGCTTACCTGTGCCTGTGTAGTATTCCGTGATCACAACAATGAGGCCTGTAACGACCAAACCGATGAGACCGCAGATGAACAGTGCCTTACCAGTAATGTCCAAACCATTGGCCTTACCGATAACGTCCCAACCAAGCTGGTTGGTTGCAACCCATAGGCCTGCAATCGACAGAATGCCCGTTGCAATGAGGCCCTTATAAAGGGCACCCATGATCGAATTATTGGCACCGAGCTTCACGAAGAAGGTACCGATGATCGAGGTTACAATGCAGGTTGCGCAGATTGCGAGTGGGTAGAGCATTGCGGATGCAAGAATGCTCTGACCGGCAAAGAAGATGGAAGCAAGAACCATGGTCGCAACAACGGTCACCGCATAGGTCTCGAACAAGTCTGCGGCCATACCGGCGCAATCGCCAACATTATCGCCGACATTGTCTGCAATCGTTGCTGGGTTGCGGGGATCATCTTCCGGAATACCGGCTTCAACCTTACCGACGAGGTCGGCGCCGACGTCTGCGCCTTTGGTGAAGATACCACCACCGAGACGGGCGAAGATCGAAATCAGCGAAGCGCCAAAGCCCAAAGCCACGAGCGCGTCAACCACTTCGCGGTCGGAAGGAGCAAGACCCATAGGACCCGTTAGTACCCAATAATAAACGGCAACGCCCAAAAGAGCCAAACCGGCAACGAGCATGCCGGTTACGGCGCCTGCTTTAAACGCAACATCGAGACCAGCGGCGAGCGATTGGGAAGAAGCCTGTGCCGTGCGCACATTGGCGCGAACCGATACGTTCATGCCAATAAAGCCTGCAGCGCCCGAAAGCACCGCACCAATCAAGAAGCCAATGGCAACCTTGAGGCCGAGAAGAAATAGAATACCGACAAACAAAACAACACCGACGATCGCAATCGTCGTGTATTGCCGCTTCAGGTAAGCTTGCGCGCCTTCTGCGATAGCGGCGGCGATTTCCTGCATGCGGGCATTACCCGCATCGCGACCGTTAACGTCAGCGATCGCCCAAATTCCATAAGCGAGCGCAAGGAGCCCGCCCAAGATAATTAAGCCCATAGTCATGATGCTGTTCCAATCCTCTGTTTTCTTTTGGCCAACGAGCCGTGCGGAACGTCAGATATTATATTTTGAACTGATCGTTGCCGGTTTCCGCCCTGTTCCGGACATGTCTTTGCCAAAATTGTACGCATCTGGCAAATCGGACTTTCGGTGGCCGGTGTCAGGCCGGTTGGGTGGTTCTAGACCTGCCAAAGATGAAAAGAGCAGCAAATCCGGCCAAAACAAGCGGAAACACCACCATATTGACCGTTACCCAGCCGAAATCCGTCAAAATTCGACCAGATGAGAAGGAACCAACCACCATGGTGCCAAAGACAAGAAAATCGTTGAAAGACTGAACTTTCGTTCGTTCTGATGGGCGATGGGTCTCGGTGACGAGCGCGGACGCGCCGATAAAGCCCAAATTCCACCCGAGCCCCAAGAGAATCATATTGATCCAAAAATGCGGGACCGTCGTGCCTAAAAGGCCCACAATGGCGGCCAACACGATCAGGGCCATACCTGCCAGAATAACGCGGGCCGATCCAAACCGGGCAATCAATGAGCCAGTGAAAAAGCTTGGCGCATACATCGCGATGACGTGAAATTCGATCGCCAAATTCGAATCCGTCACATCATGGCCGCATAATTTCATGGCCAATGGCGCAGAGGTCATCAGGAAATTCATCAAGCCATAGCTGATGATTCCGCATATCACGGCTGCGATAAAACGTGGCTGACGAATAATATCTGAAAGCGGACGCGCATCAGGCGTATTGGCCGGTAGCGCTGGCGGCGCCTTCACTTGCCAAAGCACAAAAATCGAAAGAACAGCGACAGCAGATTGAAACAAATAACTCGCCGCAAACAAATAAGGCGACCACATATTCATTGTATGGGTCACAAGTTGAGGGCCGATTACACCCGCAAAAATTCCACCCACCAAAACCCACGCGATTGCCTTTGGACGAAACGTTTCACTCGCCGAGTCCGCGGCCGCAAAACGATAGGATTGCGAAGCAGCCTGATAAAAGCCGCCAAAAAATGTGGCGAGACAAAACAAAGGAAAAGCGGCCGTAACGACGGCGAAGCACGCGAGAACGCCTGTAATAATCCCCGCTCCAGCTCCGGTCATAAAAGCGGTGCGGCGGCCATAACGGCGCGCAATCCATCCGATTGGTAAAGTTGCCATGGCCATGCCGACAACGAAGATCGAAATCGGCAGGGTTGCTAACGCCGGACTAGGCGCAATCCCGGCGCCGACAATCGCGCCAGTTGCAAAAATAACCGTTGAGTTAGCGCCAGCCAATGCCGTCGCCATAGCCAGAAAAAGCGCATTACGGCGAGCAAGCTGATCGCCCGCATTCAGTATTCCATCGGCCATACCGGCAAACCTTCACTTAAAAATGGCTATAAGAACCCGTTCGGGTGAGAAAAGTTTCACCTTTATGGGTCACCGTTAAGGGGGCATTCCCCTGCTTAACTTCACCAATCACAGTGATCGGAATATTGCTAGTCCTAGCTGCCATCTGCATCGCGTCTAAACGCTCGCGCGGAAGGGTAAAGACGACTTCGTAATCATCACCGCCCGTTACTGCATCGGCCATCAACACGGGATGCATGGCAATTGCTTGCTGCGCACCTGACGATAAAGGGACTTTTTCAATTTCAATGGCGCCCGTAACGCCCGAAGCCCGTAACATTTTAGCGACATCGCCAATCAGTCCATCGGAGACGTCCATCGCTGCATTCGCGTAGGAACGTAATCCAGAACCAATGGCATTTCTTGGCTTCGGGCGGAGATATCGGTCAAGCAAGAAGGCATAATCTAGCTCGCGGAGATCGCCCGCCCATTCGGCTTCTGGCATCGTCCGAATTTTAAGGCCAAGCGCGGCATCGCCGATTGTACCGGTTACCGCAATCAAATCACCCGGCTTCGCACCGGTGCGAGGAACCATTTTGCCTTTTGGAACGCTGCCAAAAGCGGTGATAGAAATGACGAGCGGGCCCGACGCCCGTGTCGTATCACCACCGAGCAAGACACATCGACCGCGCGCCGCCGCGACACCCAACCCCTTCGTGAACGACGCAAGCCAATCCTCGGTCCAATCCACCGGCAAGGCAATCGCCAGAAGAAAGCCAAGGGGATCAGCACCTTTTGCTGCCAGATCCGAAAGATTAACGCCAAGCGCCTTTTCCGCAATGGCGTCAGCCGGGTCGTCGGCGAAAAAATGCACGCCGGAAACGACCATATCAACCGTGGTGACCAGTTCGGTCTCCTCAGGCAATGACACCAAAGCGGCATCATCTCGAAGTTTAAGACCACCGGGACCGGCAAGCGGTGCGAAATACCGTTCGATCAGCGTATCTTCACTGGGTCGGTTTTCGTTTGCCGCCATAACGTCCTTCTCGATGGGTCTGCGGGACACAACAACACGACCGTGACGCATCTCTTACTCAACCACATGAACACAAAACGACTTAAAGACTCAAAAACTCAAAAATCGTCCGGACGAAGCTGATGAGCTAACCGGTCGAGAACCGCGCTTACCATACCAACCTCTTCACCCTCGTAAAAGGCCCGGGCGATATCGCCATACTCACGGATAACAACTTTTGCAGGCACGTCTTTGCGACGGAGCAATTCAAAGCACCCCGAGCGTAAAATTGCGCGAAGCACCGCCTCGATGCGGGTGAGCGGCCAACCTTCAACAAGCGACGCGTTGATGCTTTGATCAATCGAGCGCTGATCGCGTACGACCCCTTCAACGAGGCTCGTAAAAAAAGCGGATTCGGCTGGCTTCATTTCAATATCGTCAACCGTCTGCCCTAGCCAATGCGCCTGAAACTCGGCAATTACGTCGCCAAGATCCTTACCCGCGATTTCCATTTGATAAAGCGCCTGTACCGCGCCCAAACGCGCCGAGGACCGTAATTCGCCGCGGGACATTCAAAGCACTCCGTCAATCGCCGCGCGCTTAATCCTGAGCACAGCCAATGCGGCCTCAGCGGCACCGCCGCCTTTGTTCATTTCATTAACCCGCGCGCGAGCCCAAGCCTGCGCCTCGTTCTCAACCGTTAAAATGCCATTGCCAAGCGGCATACCATACGCAACCGAAAGGTCCATGAGCGCACGCGAGCTTTCACCCGCGACAATGTCGTAATGTCCTGTGTCACCGCGAATAACGCAGCCAAGCGCCACAACTGCGTCATAGGGCTTGCCATGGGCAGAGGCGGCTTCCAGCATGATCGCGATGGTTGAAGGTATTTCGAGAGCGCCCGGAACGGTGACGACCGTGCAATCGGCACCAACCGCCTTGATTGCTTCAATGGCCCCTTCGAGCAATTGATCCGCCAAATCATTGTAGAAGCGTGCTTCCACAATCAGGACTCGGGCGCCTTCAATAGGCTCGACATTAACTGCGGCTTGGCGGGATCCGGCCATTGATCAACTTCCTTGGTTCTTTTTCGAGCGTCTCAGTAGCCCTCAGCGCGCGCTTCCGCAAGCCGCGCCGCGTAACGCGCCATCTGATCGACTTCAATATGCAGCTTCGTTCCCGCTTTCACATCGCCCCACGTCGTCACTTCAAGCGTGTGGGGAATGAGCAGAACGGTAAGAACGTCGCGTTCCACCGAATTAATGGTCAAAGACGTGCCGTCTAAGGCAACAGAGCCTTTCTCGACGATATATTTGGCCAATTCTCTCGGTACGCGGATGGTAAACTTCGCCGTAGCACCCCAAGATGAACCCGATTTATCCGTAATGTCATCGCGGGCGATCACTTCCGCCACGCCATCCACATGTCCCGAAACCAGATGGCCGCCAAGTTCGTCGCCAATCTTCAAAGCGCGTTCCAGATTAAGCCTGGTACCGATTTTCCAATCGCCGACGGTCGTCCGGGCGAGGGTTTCGGCCGCAGCATCAATTTCAAACCAGCAGCCACCTTCAGGTCGATCACCGACAGCGACAACCGTTAAACACGGTCCCGAACAGGCAATCGACGCTCCCAACGCAATACCGGCCGCATCATATGACGCATGAATGCGAATTCGACGCAGGGAGCCGCCATGATCTTTCACGCTTTCAATAACGCCTATATCGGTAACAATTCCGGTAAACATCACATGATCCTTGTGTAATGAACGAGCCTGTCACGTCCGACTGTGACAGGCTCGTCGGCATAAAAAAGCTGCTGGTTTTCAATGCGCTGACGTAAGCCCGAACGAACCGCTAATACACCCTCACGACCTAATCGATCAGGACTCGTGAAAATTTCCACCGTATCGACACAATCAGCTTCGGCGAGCGCCTCGGCCAAAAGCGGGCCCCCTTCGCTCAAGATACGCGTGATGCCTTTTTCTGCCAAAACGCGCAACGCGTCCCGCAGATTAAGATGTCCAGACGGATCGAGTGAGACGCGCTCAATGATAACACCCTTTGAACGCATATTCTCGACCGATTTTTCCGAAACATTCGGACCGATCATAATCCAAGTTGGGACCGTTCCGCATGTTTCAACAAGCCTACTGTCGATAGGTGTCGAAAGATGCGTATCGATGACAATCCGTACCGGAGAAAATTGCATCATACCGGGAAGGCGGCAGGTTAAATCCGGATTATCCGCCAACACGGTCCCAACACCAACCATGATCGCATCATGATTAGCGCGCGCCAAATGCACGCGCTGTTTCGAGTTTGCCGACGAGACCATCAATTGACGGCCTGTGACACCGGCATAGCCGTCCGCGGTTTGTGCGAGCTTTAACGTGATTAGAGGACGTTGATCGACGATTTTGTGTATAAAGCCTAAATTGACGGCACGTGCCTCGTCAGCCAATAGGCCCGCGACAACCTCAATACCTGCGGCGCGTAAAATGGCATGCCCTCCTCCATCCACTCGCGGATCGGGATCGGTCATTGCCGACACAACTCTGCCAATACCGGCTTTAACAATCGCCTCGGCGCAAGGTGGCGTTTTGCCATGATGGGCGCAGGGCTCTAACGTTACCGCCATTGAGGCTCCACGCGCCGCTTCCCCAGCCATTGAAAGCGCCATTGTTTCCGCGTGCGGTCTGCCGCCTGATTGCGTAAAGCCACGACCGACAATAATCAGCTGCCCCTCCTCCATGCGCCAAATAACAGCGCCTACGGATGGATTAGGCCATGTCCGGCCAAGCCCGCGACGCGCAAGCGTCAGGGCATGTCGCATCATCCATTCGTCAATAGCGGTAGCATTCATTCGGACGTCGTTCCGCCAGTTCCGTCATCGGCGCTTAACTCATCAAGCAATTCGCCAAAGTCTTTCGCTTCACGGAAATTACGATAGACGCTCGCAAAGCGAACATAAGCGACGTCATCAAGGCCTTTCAGCCCTTCCATCACCAATTCGCCAATGGTCTGGCTCGTTACCTCGCCATCGCCCATGCTTTCGAGTTGACGGACAATGCCATTGACCATTCGCTCCATGCGCTCTTGATCCACCGGCCTCTTGCGAAGCGCGATTTCGACCGAACGCATGAGCTTGTCGCGATCAAAAGGAATGCGGCGACCGGAGCGTTTTAACACGGTCAATTCACGCAATTGTACGCGTTCAAACGTCGTAAAACGCCCGCCACAATCCGGGCAAACGCGGCGGCGCCGGATGACGGACCCGTCCTCACCGGGACGGGAATCCTTCACCTGGCTTTCAAGGCTACCACAATAAGGGCACCGCACGCGCGACCTCGTTTAGCTGTAGATCGGGAACCGCTTCGTCAATGCGTGAACCCGTTCCTTCACGGATGCTTCGACCTCCGCATTGCCCTCTTCGCCATTTTTAGACAGGCCATCGAGGGTCTCGACGATCAAGCGACCCACTTCGCGGAATTCTTCAATGCCAAACCCGCGCGATGTCGCCGCTGGCGTGCCAAGGCGAATACCGGACGTAATGGTAGGCTTTTCAGGATCGAAAGGAACACCATTTTTGTTGCACGTGATATGCGCGCGACCAAGGGCTGCCTCGGACGCCTTACCCGTGATGCTCTTTGGACGAAGATCGACCAACATCAAATGGTTATCGGTTCCACCCGTCACAATCTTGAAACCACCCTTGATGAGCGTATCAGCGAGTACTGCTGCATTCTCAACAACGGCGCGGGTGTAGGACTTGAATTCCGGCGTCAAGGCTTCACCGAATGCAACAGCCTTAGCGGCGATGACATGCATCAAAGGGCCGCCTTGCATACCGGGGAACACGGCCGAATTGAACTTCTTAGCCAACGCCTCATCGTTTGAAAGAATGATACCGCCGCGTGGACCACGCAATGTTTTGTGGGTGGTCGAGGTTGCAACATGAGCATGCGGAAATGGCGACGGATGCGCGCCACCCGCCACAAGGCCCGAGAAATGCGCCATATCGACCAAGAAATATGCGCCAACCTTATCGGCAATTTCGCGAAAGCGGGCAAAATCCCAGTGACGGGCATAGCCCGAGCCGCCAGCAATGATGAGCTTTGGCTTGGTTTCCAGCGCCAACGCCTCAACCTTATCCATATTGATCATCTGTGTTTCTGGCTCGACGCCGTAGGAGACGACCTTAAACCACTTGCCTGAAACATTTGGCGGGGCGCCATGGGTCAAATGTCCACCGGCTGCGAGATCGAGGCCCATAAACGTGTCGCCAGGCTGCAAAAGGGCCAAGAACACGGCCTGATTGGCCTGCGAGCCTGAATTTGGCTGCACATTCGCGAAATTACAGCCAAACAGCTGGCAGACGCGCTTAATCGCCAATTCTTCGGCAATATCGACGAATTGGCAGCCGCCATAATACCGCTTACCCGGATAACCTTCGGCGTATTTATTGGTCATAATCGAGCCTTGTGCCTCTAAAACGGCACGCGACACGATGTTTTCCGACGCAATAAGCTCAATTTCGTCCCGCTGACGACCGAGCTCCAGCTTCATGGCCTCAGCAATTTCAGGATCGCGGTCAGCAAGGGACGCCGAAAAGAAGGAATTTGAAAGGCGCGAGGCGCGGTAGGCAGCAAGATCGTTCATGATGAGGTCACGCTTTCGAAAATGTCTGAATGGAAGGGCAGGAATTACAAATCGATCCTTGGATCGGCTTCACGATAATACGTCCCATCGTGAGGCACGGTTCATAACCCCTTCCCCAATCTATGGCGCTCCTAGCACGGCCCAATGGCGGCGTCCAAATCGTTTTGCCTCATGGGCGGATTGACGACGCAAATACACTCTGCGCGCTATTATCAAGACCAATCAGCCGCAATTTTATGAAGCGAGTCACATAAACGTCATAGGTTAACAGCCATTATCGATTATCGATTCGGTCTCTGATTCGGAGTTTGGATATGGGCATGATGCTGGCAAACCATGTTTCTGAGTTGATGAATTGGCCTCACAACGAGGTGTGTTCCGTCGAATTCGACGCTAGGACGGCAGAGGCCCACCGGGAATATTTGCGCCGACGAGCCCGGCTTTATTTGGCGAATTTCCTTACCGAGAGCGAAAATAATCACGCCATTTTGGGGAAGCCTGAGAAGGCCGAAACGGCTGATGATATCGATTTTGGTCGATCAGACTGCGAATTCTTGTTTCGCGACTGAGACTTAGACAAATTCGCTTCATTTTAAAATTACCGTCCAGTATGGCTGGACAGCACCACGCCTAGCCACTATAACGCCCGCCTGTTCTGCTGTTTGACGCTGAACGCCCGGGTAGCTCAGTTGGTAGAGCATGCGACTGAAAATCGCAGTGTCGGTGGTTCGATCCCGCCCCCGGGCACCATATATTTCAATGACTTAGCTATGGTCAGGCAAAAAAGTTTGACACTTTTTAAAAATAGATTTGACACTTTTGTTCAGGGTTTGGTCTTTTTCGACCCAAATTCTTAGAATTATGACGATTGGGAATTTGACCGTTTTGTAACAAGTTCAAGACCCATTACGACACCTTGCAGCTTCTCTGAAATACCGGCCTCTTTGCTGTAGTGGCGAGCCATAGAAACAGTCGATTGACCAAGCACGTCGGCAATCTCGCCGTCGTTTGCGCCGGCTTCTTTCAAGAGTGTCCCAAGCGTGTGTCGTAAGCCGTGAAGCGTCAGTCCCCGCTCAATCTTGCCGTCTAATTCGAGCTTCTTTTTTAGCTTATGCCATGCCGTATCAAACCCGTCTGGCGTCCATGGTTTTCCATCAGAGCGAACGGCAATTTGAACGCTATCGACTGTCGGACGTTCAGCAAGCGCACCTGCCAAGATCGGATGGATTGGTAGTTTTATGGGGACACCCCTCTTGGAGGTCTTAACGGCAATGTGACCATTAGAAATTGCCGAAGTTGTAATCGAAAAGACGTCCGCTTTTCTAAGTCCCGCACACATGGCCAGCGCAATTGGCAATCGTATATGAGGAGGCGAATTTTCAAGCACGGCGAGGCGTTCATCGACTGTCCAAGGTCTATTGGCCGGCTGCTTATTTTTAACTCTCAGCTTGCGAACTCTTTCCCGAAGCGGATTATTTTCCATTAATCCATGATCATGTCCATAACGGAAAATAATGCTCAAAACAGAGATGGCATAATTAGCCATCCACGTTTGATATTTTGACAGCAACACACGATCCCGCATTTCAATAATTGACGAACGCTTGAAGTCTTTTAATTTTGCCTCATTGAACGGCTTAAGAACTTCAAAAGCCCGCTCATAGCTAATACACGTAGCTTTCTTCAGGCTTTGATAGTCTGGACTTTGCTTATATGCAGCAATCAAATGGCCAAGTGTTCCACGATCATTCCCTTGCTTACCTTCGAAGCCTTTTTCGATCTCAAAAACTTCGTTTAAAAACGCAGCAGAACCGTATTTGGCTTTGATCGGAATGCGCTTACCCGCGCGGCGGTAATAATAATATACTTTTCCAGAAAACCGGTTTTTAAACGCCTGAATATAATCGAGCTCGGCTTTAACCTTCATGGCCTTTTGGCTTCCTTACGAATTAAAGTTTTAAACGTATCATTTACCTCTGCACCATCCATGTCGCGAACAACTTGTTCAATGCGAATTGTACCATCAGGCTTCATTTCAAATGCACCGATTTCAAAGCCTGCATCACGCGCAGCTTCGATCATTCTTTTCATATCGGCCTTTGTGAAATGAGACGCCCGGCGATTCATCCAGCACCCTTATTGGATCGAGGTTTCTTTATTTCTTGACGCTTTTTAACCATAAAGCTCGTAAAACTTTGATGAGCCTGTGCCATCTGCGCTTGGATGTAATGCTGTTCCGTTGTTTGGAACGAACGATGGGTTAATACACTCGCTCCAATGCGAACATGGCTTGGATCTTCCATAGCCATCGTTGAGGCAGCCGCGTTACGGAACAAATGCGGATTGATAGGGCGTCCAAAAGCTGCTTTTGTCCGGTTCGTAATTTGTTGATAGAAAGCCACTTGGGTTAATGGCGAACCATTTGAAGATATCCATAATTCACCATTGATGGGCTTTTGCCAACGGCCCCTAAAGCCCATCAAGACCGGACGATGAACGTCTATGTAGTGTTCAAGTTTATCAATCAGTATTTCAGGCCAGACGCGCTCAAACCGATCATGGGTTTTAGTCTCGTCGCTCTCAAATTTGATAGTCCAAGAACCATTACGTTTAACAAGATGCTGGTCGATCGTGATCTCGACAAAGTTTTTACGGCGTAATGGACGCAGAGCTAATAATGCGATCATTAGTCCATCTCGATAATCAATTGCCCTCAAACGAGGCGTTGATTGTTGATCGGCATTGGCCATCAACTTCAGTCCGCATTCCAAAAGCTCATCACTTGTAACAAAGCGCTCCTGCTTACGCCGAATTGGTTTTGAATTTGCTCTCACCTTCGACTCAATTCGGCGGATGAAGCCAAATCATGCCTTTTGCGACATTACGATTGCAGCTGAGTGTAGCTCCTGTAGGCGATCCAAAACTGTGAGGTCGCTATTGCCATTGGTTCTCAGGTTATCCACATAAGCTTTGACCCGCTCAGGCGTGATACGCTGACTGGGAGGAAGTATCAAATCATCGGGGTGATACCTCGTTATGAACGTCAAAAACCGACCATAACCCTTCGCTACCTTTGTGTTCGAGATTTCACGCTTGTCGGCCCGCTGACCTTCTTCAGAAAACGGATCATCACGATCCATTGACGCACTCCAAAGCCTTTGATCCTCAATAGGCCAATCTGCAACCTTCAAGACGGCGGTTTCTGGATTGATATGATAGCGACCGACCATTAGCGCGCCCTCTTTGGAAGCCTACCAGAATCCGGCAGGATGGTTTGCGCTAGTTTAACGGGGTCTTGTGGTTGGCTTGTTTTAGGACGGCCACGTGGCCTATTTGGTTGGGTTTGATGAGCGTCCCGTAGGCCTGTAATAATTTTATCAAAATGCGCAACCGCTGACTTGGCCTCGGCTCCGCTGTAAGACCGCAATGTTGTATCGATGCTCTTATGACCGAGCACCATTCTCAGAACATGATGACCGCCAGGAACTTGGTTTAAATACATCAAAGAAGTGGCGTGCCTAATCAGGTGCACGTTGAACTTCAACCCAGTCTTTTGAAACACTTTCTTAGAGATCTGCGTCGAGAGCGTATTCTTGGCAATCGGTTTCAGACCATCTTCACCCAAGAACAATGCATCCGTTTCACCTTTGAGACGATTGGCTCTGATCGTCTTCAGATACCAGTCAATCATGGCGCAGGTCTCAGGCGGGAGGATGAACTGCAAGCGCTGCTTGTTTTTGACCTCCTCCTCCTGGAAGGTCAGCAAATAGCCCTCACGGTAACGGATCAGGTTCTTATCGAGCTTGATCTGGCTAAGATTGCTATTGCGAACGGGAGCCATGATCGCAATCTCGAGAGCAAGCGCCACATCCGCAGTCGCGTTAGCCTGATTGATAGGCAGTTTGCCGCTTTCAACTTCGCGCTTTAACTCTGCCGGTAAATTTAAGAACCGACCAACAGCCTCGGGCGACTCAAACTGCATCAAACGGTCCAAGTTTTTATCGGTAAGTCCTTCGGCTACTTGGCTAACCCTGCTTACAATCAACCTCATTCGGGCAAGGATCGTATCGCGGTCAGTTTCCGGTGTACCGTTGCGTGGAAGGACATAATGGCGGGCGAGCGAGATTAGGCCTCCGCCAATATCGCCTAAATGTGATGTCTTTTGCCGCTCCTTCCGATCAAACAGAAGGCGCATGCCCTTTTCAAAATTTTCTGGAGAGACCAAACCATCAAGCGATGTCAACGAGTTCGGATCCAATCCAGCCTCAACAAGTGCCGATGCAAAATAAAGGATCTGATATTCGCGGGTCTTCCGAGTGCTATCAGAGACCGCCCGAACAGGTCCATCGGCCAAAATATCTTTGCCTTGAAGCCGATCGAGCCAAATCTCGCTATCCGACCAAAACGATGCTGGAAAAATATCCGGCGACAGCGTCTTCCTGTCTTTGCCACTTGGACGATCAATTGTGATCTGCGGGAACCCGTCAATCTCCCGAACCGCGCGGTTCCACTCCCAAATAATGTGATCCCAAGTCTTCTTTACCCCCCTCCTCAGGCTCTCGGAGAATAAACGGTCCCGATACCGAATGAGGTCAGCCTCTGCTACTTGATCAGGACCAATACCCTCCTCCGACAAAAATCGCATGAGAGCTCCCAACCGGATCCGCCCTGCTTCTTTGGGAACTTGGTTCCGCAACGATGCCCATTCAGGCATCAGCTTGGTTATGCGCCGGCCAGCCATAACAGGACGAACCAAGCCGATACCCTTTAGAACAAGTGACCTGACATTGGACCACCTTTGCTGGCTCAGGCCTATGGCGGCCGGTGCAATTTCTTGGAGGCGGGCATTCAGCCTAGACGGATCGGCCGGTATTTCTACAGGATGGCGGTTCAAGACCTCTCCCACCTTCCTGATCGCGGAAAGGACGTCCCGACGCGTAGTTCCAGGCAAATCCATGGCTTCTACAGCCTTCATCACATCGGCAAGGGTTATTTGTCGGGAAAAGCTCATAATTGCCCTCAGAGGTCTCGGTAAGCCTCGACGCGACTATAGTGCCATTTCGGTAAAAAATATATCAAAAAATCAACGCGATTAACACGCGTACTTATTACCGAACATATATTTTCAATAGCATTTACAATGACTTGAAGTGACACATAATGACTAGAATTCGGAAGCAAACTCATAGTCCGCCTCCCCGAATTTGGCGCCCAATAAAGGCATCCAGATCCAACTGTCGCACTCTCACGGCACGACCAAAACGGACTATAGGAAGATCGCCAGACGCGACCATCCGGCGAACCGTTCGCACACTCAACTGAAGTGCTTTTGCGACGCCATCGACCGAAAGAAGCGGCTCCCGAACCCGCTCATTTGATTTTTGCTCCATCGGAACAACTCCTGACTGAAGAGCTCGTCCGGCGCCTTTCGGCAACGACACGACTCAAGATCCACTCGCATCCTTATATATAGACGCAAATGGACCGTCAACAGCTCAAACGAGCTTTCTACGAATAATCAATAACCCGCTTAAGTCTTCCGACCTCTTTTAATGACGGGCGCGTCTTTAGCGAGCCTAACGGCTTCCGTAGCCAATTGGCTCAAGCGGACCATCCCTGTGGGGTGAAGCCCTACATAAAAACCCATATAACGGTTTAATGCTTGCCAAGGATCTAGCAAAATTGGTCCGGGCGTTGAAAGGACACCATATTTTGAAAAAATTGCATGAAAATCAAGGTATAGACCGCCAATCGTTACCTTTCGGCCGTCAGACGATTTAATCTCTAAATCGGCGCCCTGCCCCGTAGCAGCCTCCAAATACGCCTTCCTATAAGACTGCCACAGCTTTTCGGGATCAGACTTCATCAACGCGACAACGTGACGAAATGCTAAACCATCAGCAACAAGCTTCATGGCTACGACGCAATCCATGAGATGCTCGTATTTATACTCAAAATCCGAGCCTTGTCGGCCTATTTGGCCATCCTTTTTAAAATCAGGCACACCCTCCCGACGGAACTTTTTTAAAATAGAGTCGAGCGCTGGGCGATCTAGCCACTCAACGATATGCATACCGTCAATGACATAAGCGACTTGGCCATGAGTTAAGGACAGGGAGTTTAAATCAAATGATTTCATAA